>NZ_CP135916.1:331785-663571 GCF_032391395.1 Sphingomonas sp. Y38-1Y | reverse complement strand
GGGATCGATCCCGGACAGCTCGATGATGATCTCGGTCGACTTGGCGCCGCCTGCGCGCCGGCTGGAGCTGACGCCGGTGCCGATCGCGAACTCGACGTCACGCGCGCCCGTCGCCGCGGCGAGGCCGGCGATGTCGATCTGCGAAAAACCGGTCGCGGCGATCTCGGTGCCGTCGATCGCGTGGAATGATCCCTGGATGGCATCGCCCTTGCGCCAGACGAACGCCCCATCCTTTCGCGCGAGCACGGAGGCGATGATCGAGGCGAAGCGCTCGAAATCCTCCTGGACGGCCGGGCCGCCCCAATCCTCGTCGTCGACCAGCGCGCCGATCCTGATGCCGTCGACCCGCGCATAGCCCTTCGCCGCGGTCAGCGCCGCGATGGTCGTCGCGCCGACGAGCCACTCATAGCCGAGCACCATCGCCGCCGCGTCCGGACGCTGCATGTGGACCGCGATCTCGGGCGCGACCTCGAACATGCCGGTCGAGATGCCGAGATGCGAGATGCCGCGTGCCTGCGCATAGCGGAGGCTGGCTAGCCGTTGATCGGAGTAAAGCACGACGATCGCGCCGATCCGGCGATCGCCGATGCCGAGATCGTCCGAATCCGGATCGATCACCACCGCCTCGGCATCGCCGAGCGCTCGGGCGACCTGTTCGGCCTTTTGCCGGTTGCGGCTGCCGATCAGCAGGGGAAGGTCGGGGTGGCGCTTGCGCAGCGCGGCGGCGGCGAAATGACCGATCTGGCCGGTACCGCCCAGGAGGAGGATGGGTGCGATGGACATCGGCGCCTTTCTGCCTAGATAGATAAGCTACGAAGTGTAGGTTCACGTAAGTTACCATTGGTAGCTTTGCAAGCGGGTTTCGCGATGACAGCAGAATCGAGCGCGCCACTTCCCGACCGGGGCCGCCGACTTCCAAAGGCCGACCGGCGCCGCCAATTGCTCGCGACCGCGCTGGAGGTGATCCGAGAGGAAGGAGCCGACAGCCTGACGCTCGGCCATCTGGCGGTGCGCGCGAGCGTGTCGAAGCCGGTCGTGTACGACCATTTCGGCACGCGGTCGGGCCTGCTTATCGAGCTGTATCGCTGGATCGACACGGAGCGGATCGAGGCGTTCAGCCGCGCGATGGCCGCTGCCAATCACGGCCGCGAGCAGACGATCGCGACGCTCGCCGACGCCTATATCCGCTGCGCGTCCGACCTGACGGGCGAGTTCCACATCGTCGGCGCGGCGCTGACCGGCAGTGCAGAGATGGCGAAGGTCTATGCCGAGCTTCTGGACCAGTCGGTCGGGATGTTCGTCGCCGTGCTGCGCCCGGTCAGCCCGATGACGGACCCGGCCGCCACCCGGCTGTGCATCGCGCTCGTCGGCGCGGGCGAAGCGCTGTCGGCGGCGATCGTCCGCGGGACGATCGGCGAGGCCGACGCGATCGCGGCCTTTGCGGACATCATCGAGAAGTGCGTGCCATAAGGCGTGCCGGGCCGGCGGCTGGAGGACAGCGCCGGCCCGCTCTGCTTACCGCCCGCCCCATGGTTCGACGGCGTGGCCGCCGAAGAGCTGCTCGCGCGGCATCTGAAAGATGAAATAGGGGTTGGGCCGCGGCGGCTCGCCCGCGGCGTCCAGGCGGGCCCGCTGCTCGGCGCTCAGCTTCAGGTCGAGGGCGGACAGATTGTCGCGAAGCTGCTCCGGCTGGCTGGCGCCGAGCAGGACCGAGGACACACCCGGCCGCCCCGCGGCCCAGGCGAGCGCCACCTGCGGCATCGGCCGGCCGACTTCCTCGGCCACCGCGCGGACCGCATCGACGATCGCGAAATTGGCCTCGGTGAACAGCATTCCGCCATAGGGATTGTCGCCGTTCAGCCGTCCACCCTCGCCCGCCGAGGTGTCGGCACGGTCGGGTACCGCGCCCGCGGGGCCGAACGCCTCCAGCTTCTCGCGCCCGTATTTGCCGGTCAGCATCCCGAACGCGAGCGGGCTCCAGCCGACGAGGCCGAGCCCCAGCGCGGCACCGGCGGGCAGCACCTCGAGTTCGATTCCGCGGTCGATCAGCGAATAGGCATATTGCAGCCCGACCGGCGCGGGCAGGCCATGCGCGTGCGCCAGCGTCGCAAGCTGCGCGACGTACCAGGCGGGCGCGTTGGAGAGGCCGTAGTAGAGGATGTCCCCGCGCGCGACCGCGTCGGTCAGCGCGCGAAGCACTTCCTCGACCGGCGTCGTTCGGTCCCAGACATGCGTCCAGTAAAGGTCGATCCGATCGGTGCCCAGCCGGCGCAGCGATCCTTCCAGGCCGTCGCGGATGTTGCGCGCGGAGTTGCCCGCGGCGAGCGGATTGCCCGGCGTCCGCCCAAAACCCGACTTGGTCGCGATCACCAGCCGGTCGCGCGTTCCGCTGTCGGCGACGAAGCGGCCGAGCATCGCTTCGCTCTCACCGGCCGAATAGACGTCGGCGGTGTCGATGAAATTGCCACCCGCCTCCACATAGGCGTCGAAGATCGCGCGCGACGTCGCCTCGTCGGCGCCCCAACGGCCCGCGGCAAAGGTCATAGTGCCCAGCGCGAACGGGCTGACGGCAAGGCCCGATCGGCCGAGCGTGCGGTAGTGGGTGAGGTCCATGGCGCTGTCTCCTTGAAAGAGACGCGTAAATAGGCCGGCCGGCGCGCACGAATTAGCTGGTGTTGGGCGCAAGGGTCTGTGAACCTGGTTCAGCAATGCGGCAGGGTGAACTCGATCGGCTGGCGGCATTTGCCGTCGTGGCACGTACGCGCAGCTTCACGCGCGCGGCGGCCGAGCTCAACCTGTCGCCATCGGCGCTCAGCCACGCAATGCGGGCGCTGGAAGAGCGGCTGGGCGTGCGGCTGCTCGCGCGGACAACGCGGTCGGTGGCGCCGACCGCGGCGGGCGAGCAGCTGCTGCGCTCGCTCGATCCCGCGCTGACGGCGGTCGATCGCGCGCTGACCGCACTCGCCGACTGGCGCGACGCACCGTCGGGCACGGTGCGGCTGTCAACGTTCGGTCATGCGGCGCGAACGATCCTGGCGCCGCGACTGCCCAGCTTTCTGAAGGCGCATCCGGACATCTCGGTCGAGGTAGTGGCGGACGACCGGCCGGTCGACCTGGTCGCCGGTGGCTTCGATGCCGGGATCCGGCTGGAGGAGTCGGTCGAGCGCGACATGATCGCGGTTCCGGTGGGGCCGCCGCTGCTCACCGCGGTGGTCGGCACGCCCGACTATCTGGAGCGCCACCCACCGCCGGCGACGCCCGCCGACCTCGATCGCCACGTCTGCATCAACTATCGGCTGTTGGGCGGCGGCGGCTTGCTCCCCTGGTGGTTCCAGCGCGACGGGCGGGAGCTCAACGTGCGGGTCAGCGGTCAGATGATCGCCAATGACGAGGCGCTCGTCGCCGCCGCGGTGCGTGCGGGCGCGGGGCTCGGCTATATGATGGCGGTTGACGTGGCCGAGGATCTAGCGGCTGGCCGGCTGGTGCAGGTGCTCGCCGACTGGATGGCGCCCTTTGGCGGCTTCCGCCTCTATTACCCTGCGCGTCAGGTCTCGCCGGCGCTCCGCGCGCTGATCGATCACCTGCGCTGGCGGGAGTAGGCCGTCAGCTCACCCAGCGCCAGATACCCGCCGGCCACCCCGCCAGCGGCATGTGCGCCCAGGTCGCGGCGAGCCAGACGACCGCGCCGCCGGCCCAGTCGTGCGGGCGAAACCCGCCGAACCGCGCACGCCCCGCGGCGATCGCGGCGAAGGGCCAATAGCTCGTCCGCGCTTCCCATTCGCGCCAGCGATCCGGCTGGAGCGCCTCCTTCTTGCGGTCCTGAAGCGCCGCGCCGACCAGCGATAGAATGGCGATGCCGACCGCCAGCACGATCTGCGCGAGCACGGGATAGACGAGGATATGGACCCCCGCCCACAGCGCGAACGCCCACAGCATCGGGTGGCGCGTGACGGCATAGACGCCGCGGGCGATGGGCACCGGCTTCGACCCCGCATCGGGATCGGGCAGCGCGGGATTGCCGATCAGCGAGCCCACCAGCAGCACGCTCGCCACCAGCATGATCGCGGTGGCAAGCGCCCACAATCCGTCGCCGACCGGCCAGAGCGGCGGCTGCTCCGGCACGCCCTTCCATGCCAGATACACCCAGCCGAGCGCCGCGAACGCGACGAGCGAATAGACGCCCATGAACCCGCGCTCGCCGATCCGGCCGACCACCGGCGCGCGCAGCGGATGCGACAGCAGGAAGTGCGTGCCGACGAACGCTGCGACGGCGAAGACGAGTTGCGGCATGGCGGACCCCCTGTGTTCGGGTCCGCCATAGCAGCTTTCAGGCAGGCACGCGCGCGTCCATCAGCTCGGCGGCGAGGCTCATGCTCTTCTTGCGCGCCTCGGGATCGAAGGTCGCGCCGGTCAGGATCACCTCGTCCACCCCGGTCCGCTCGACGAATGCCTCCAGCGAGGCGCGGACCGTCGCCGGCGCACCGATCCCCGAACAGGCGAGGACATGGTTCAGGATCGCGTTGCCCTGTGCGCCCAGGCTCGCGCGATAGTCGCGCACCGGCGGGGGCAGGCGCCCGGGATTGCCAGTGCGCAGCGCGACGAAGCTCTGCTCCATCGAACTCGCGATAAAGCGCGCCTCCTCGTCGGTATCGGCGGCGAAGACGTTGAAGCCCGCGGCCATGTACGGCTTGTCGAGGCGTGCGGAGGGGCGGAATAGCCGGCGATAGGTCTCAACCGCCTGGTCGAGCGCATCGGGCGCGAAGTGCGAGGCGAAGGCATAGGGGAGGCCGAGCGCCGCGGCGAGCTGCGCGCCGTAGAGGCTGGAGCCCAGCACCCACATCTCGATCTTGGCGCCGGCGCCCGGCGTCGCCTCGATCCCCGTCTGCCCGTCATTGGCGAAATAGCTTTGCAGCTCGAGGATGTCCTGCGGGAAGGCATCGGGGCCGTTGGTATCCAGCGTGCGCCGCATCGCGCGCATCACCCGCTGGTCCGATCCCGGCGCGCGCCCCAGCCCCAGGTCGATCCGCCCCGGATAGAGCGCGTCGAGCGTCCCGAACTGCTCCGCGACGGCAAGCGGTGCATGGTTGGGGAGCATGATCCCCCCCGCGCCGATCCGGATGGAAGAGGTCGCGGCCCCAACGTGCGCGAGCACGACCGCGGTCGCGCCGCCAGCGATGCCCGGCATGCCATGATGCTCGGCCACCCAATAGCGGGTGAAGCCATGCGCCTCGACATGAGCGGCAAGGTCGGCAGCCTCTGCGAGCGCATGGCCGACGGACGAACCCTCGCGCACCGGCACGAGGTCGAGAAGGGAATAGCGGGTCATGTCGATGAAGATGGGGGCGCGGGCCGCGCAGGGCCAGTCAAGCATGGCTTGGGGCGGCTAAACTGGGGGCGGGTTGCGCTCCGCCATGGAGGAACCTGCTCCCTCCCCAGCGTTCGTTTCGAGCGAAGTCGAGAAACGCTGATGGCGTGCCCAGTCCCGTTTCTCGACTTCGCTCGAAACGAACGCTGGTGGGGGCTGCGGAGCCCAGCCATGAACTGGTCGCGCCTACGCCTCCCCCAAACTCCGATTGTCGATCAGCCGCAGCAGCGTCCCGTCGGGATCGACCAGATACGCGATCCGCCCGCCCCACGGCTCGACCTGCGGCGGATGGAAGCGCGGAAACCCCTTGGCCGCGAGCGGCACCCCCGCCGCCTCGACCCGCGCCACCAACGCATCCAGATGGTCGAGCCGCAGGCACGCGCTGAACGAACTCGCCGCCGGATCGAGCTCGGGGAACGGAAAGAACTCCAGCGTCACCGATCCTGCCCCCAGGATCATCCACCCCGCGTCGCGATACACCTGCACGAACCCAAGATCCGCATAGAACGCCTCGGTCGCGCCGAAATCGCGCGCGGGCAGGTTGGGGACTGCGCGGTCGGTCACATGCCACCCCGCGCCATCTGCGCCCGCAGCTTGCCCGGCAGCCAGCGCGCGGCGAAGCGCATCCGCTCGGCGGTCTTGCCGACGACGGTGTGGACCGCGTCGCCATGCACCGCGCGCCACGCCGCCTCCGCCACGCGCTCGACCGGCGTAAACTCGAGGCCGGCGGCACGCACCCGCTCGCGCGCGTTGCTGTTCGATCCCGCGACCGCGGCGTCGAGGAGCGGCGTGTCGATGAAGCTCGGCATCAGCGCGCGCACCTTGACGCCCTCGCCGCGCCACTCGCCGTCCAGCGCCTCGGTCAGGCCGCGCACCGCGAACTTGGTCGCCGAATAGATGGCGAGCCCCGCCGAGCCATAGATGCCCGCCGCCGACGCGGTGTTGAGCAGGCACGATCCGGGCGCGCGCTTGAGGTACGGAAAGCCCGCCTGTGCGCCATTGACCACGCCCATGAAGTTGATCGCGACGCAGCGGTCGATCTCGGCCGGGTCGGTCTCAGCGAACGGACCGCCGACGGCGATGCCGGCATTGTTGAACAGAACGTCGATCCCGCCCTCGCCCGCGAACTCGGCCAGCGCGCGTGCCCAGTCGGCGCGGTCGCGCACGTCCAGCCGGTGCGTGCTCGCCATCCCCGCGGGCAACTCGGCCGCGACCGCCGCCAGTCCCGCCTCATTGACGTCGGCCAGGCCCACTTGCCAGCCGCGCGCCGCGAACAGCTGCGCCGCCGCGCGCCCGATCCCCGACGCGCCGCCCGTCACGAACAGCCGCTTCGCCATCCCCTCATCCCTTTTGCTTTTGACGCTGGCGCCATCATTCCGCACAACCGCGCGCGATGCCAGCCCCGCCGACCCTCGCCCTCGACGGCGTGACCAAAGCGTTCGGCGGCACGGCGGCGGTCGACGGCGTGACGCTCGACATCCCCGGCGGCGCGTTCGTGGCGCTGGTCGGCCGATCGGGATCGGGCAAGTCGACGCTCCTCAAGACCATCAACCGCCTGGTCGTCCCCGATACCGGCCGCATCCTCATCGACGGCAAGGATGTCGCCGCCGCCCGCCCGCACGAGCTGCGCCGCCGCATCGGCTACGTCTTCCAGAACGTCGGCCTGTTCCCGCACCTGACCGTCGCGCAGAACATCGCGATGCCCGAGCGGATCGGCGGCGCGCCGGTCGACGTCTCCGCGCGCCTCGATCAGGTCGAACTGCCGCGCGAACTCGCCGACCGCATGCCCGCCGAGCTGTCGGGCGGCCAGCGCCAGCGCGTCGGCGTCGCCCGCGCGCTGGCGGGCAAGGCGCGGCTGCTGCTGATGGACGAGCCGTTCGGCGCGCTCGATCCGGTGACGCGCGACGCGCTCGGCCGGCGGGTGCGTGCGCTTCACGACGATCTCGGCCTCACCACGCTGATGGTAACGCACGACATGGCAGAGGCGCTCCTGCTCGCCGACCGCGTGCTGGTGGTGGCGGAGGGGCGGATCGCCGCCGACGCCGCGCCTGCCGACCTGCTCGCCGGGCGCGCGGGGCCGGTCGCCGACGCGCTCGTCGCCGTGCCTCGCGATCAGGCGCACCGGTTGGCGGCGATCGGGGCACGATGAGCGACGCGCTCGCCCGCATCCCCGACCTGATCGCCGCACACGTGCTCCTGTCGCTCAGCGCGCTGGCGCTCGCCACCGCGATCGCGCTGCCGCTGGCGGTCTGGACCGCGCACCGCCCGATCGCGTCGCGCGTGGCGCTGGGCTTCGCCGCGCTCATCCAGACGATCCCGACGCTGGCGCTGCTAGCGCTCTTCTATCCGCTGCTGCTCCTGACCAAGGGCGCGGTGCCCGCACTCGGATTCCTCCCCGCCCTGCTCGCGCTCACGCTCTATGCGCTGTTGCCGATCCTGCGGAACACGGTGACGGCGCTCGCCGGGATCGATCCCGCGGTCGCGGAGGCGGCGGACGGCGTCGGCATGACGCGGCGACAGAAATTGTGGTGGGTCGAGGCGCCGCTCGCCGCCCCCGTCGCGATGGCGGGCATCCGCACCGCGGCGGTGTGGACGATCGGCGCGGCGACGCTGTCGACCACCGTGGGTGCCGAGGGGCTGGGCGACCTCATCTTTGCCGGGCTCCAGACGCAAAGCTGGGATCTCGTCCTTGCCGGCTGCCTCGCCTCCGCCGCGCTGGCACTCGTCGCCGATCTGCTGCTGGCGGGGATCGAGCGCGGCCTTGCCAAGGGGCGCCGATGGCAGGTCCGCGCCTCGCTCGCCGCCTTCGCCGCGGCGACCGCGCTTGCGCTCGCGCCGCTATGGGCGGCGGGCGGCGCGGGCACGGTGACGATTGGGGCGAAGGGCTTTTCCGAGCAGTTCATCCTCGCCCGGCTGATCGGCGACCGGCTGACCGCGGCGGGCTACCGCGTCCGCTATCGCGACGGCCTGGGCTCGGCGGTGGGGTTCAAGGCGTTGGCGGCGGGCGACATCGACGTCGGCGTCGATTATTCAGGGACGCTCTGGACCAACCAGATGCGCCGCACCGACGTGCCCGGCCGCGAGGCGATCGTCGCGGGGGTCGGCGACTGGGCGCGGCGCGAGCATGGCGTCCGCGTACTCGGCACGTTGGGGTTCGAGAACGCCTATGCCTTTGCGATGAAGGGCGACCGCGCGCGGGAACTCGGCGTCGCCAGTCTCGCCGATCTCGCCCGCGTCGCGCCGCGCCTCTCCTTCGGCACCGATGTCGAGTTTCTGGAGCGGCCCGAATGGCGCGCGGTCCGCGACAGCTATGGCATCGCGTTCGCGCGCGCCAATGCCTATCACCCGACCTTCATGTACCGCGCGCTGTCGAGCGGCCGGGCGGACGTCATCTCGGCCTTTTCTTCCGACGGCCGCATCGCCGCCGACCGGCTGAAGGTGCTGACCGATCCAAAGGGCGCGATGCCCGGCTATGACGCGCTCTTGCTGCTCTCGCCCGCGCGCGCCGAGGACGCCCGTTTCGTCGCCGCGCTCCGGCCGCTGATCGGGCGGATCAAGGTCGAGGCGATGCGCGAGGCGAACCTTCGCGTCGATCGCGACACCGACAAGCAGAGCCCGACCGCCGCCGCGCGCTGGCTGGCCAAGGCGATCGGGCTCTAGGCGGCGAGCGCTTCTCCGGCCGGCGTCGGCTCCCGCGCCTCGATCAACCCGGCGCGCTTGGCGACGATCGTCGGCACGACGATCTGCCCCGCCACGTTGACCGCCGTCCGCCCCATGTCGAGGATGGGGTCGATCGCCAGCAACAGCCCCGCGCCCTCCAGCGGCAGGCCCAGCGTCGACAGCGTCAGCGTCAGCATCACCGTCGCCCCCGTCAATCCGGCGGTCGCCGCCGAGCCCAGCACCGACACGAACACGATCAGGACGAGTTCGGCCGGCCCGATCGGCACGCCATAGAATTGCGCGACAAACAACGCCGCCACGGCCGGATAGATCGCCGCGCACCCGTCCATCTTGGTGGTCGCGCCCAGCGGCACGGCAAAGGCGGCGTACGCGCTCGGCACCCCCATCTCGCGCTCGGCGACAGCCTGCGTCACCGGCAGCGTGGCGATCGACGATCGCGAGACGAAGCCCAGCTGGATCGCCGGCCATGCGCGAGAAAGGAAGCGGAGCGGCGCGATGCCGTTCGCCGCCAGCAGCGCCGGATAGACGACGAAGAGCACCAGACCGAGCCCCAGATAGACCGCGAGCGCAAAACTGCCGAGCGATCCCAGTGCCGACCAGCCATAGCGAACGATCGCATCGCCGATCAGCGCCGCCGTCCCGATCGGCGTCAGCCGGATCACCCAGGACAGCAGCCGGCGAAAGATCGCCAGTGCGGAGGCATTGAAGGCGAGGAACGCCTCCCCCTGCCGCCCGACGCGAACCGCCGCCGCACCGATCGCGATCGCCGCAACGATGATCTGGAGCACGTTGAACGACACCGTCGTGCGCGGCGCGCCCTCCACGATCGCGGTATGGGCGCCGAGCCCCAGCAGGTTGACAGGCACCAGCCCCTTGAGGAAGTCGAGCCAGCTTCCGCTGGTCGCCGGTCGCGCGGCGCTCGCGGCATCGACGCCGGCATGCACGCCCGGCTGGAGCAGCAGGCCGAGCGCAAGGCCGATCGTCACCGCGATCAGCGCGGTGATCGCGAACCAGGCGAGCGTCCGGACCACCAGCCGCGCCGCGTTCTCGAGCTCGCGCAGCGCCGCGATCGACGCAACGATGGCGGTGAAGATCAGGGGCGGCACCAACGCCTTCAGCAACTGGACGAACAAGCCGCCGACCGTGCGCAGCGCCTCGCCAAGCGCCACCGCCCCCGTCTCACGCGCGACCAGCCCCAGCACGACGCCCGCCGCCATGCCGATCAGCACCTGCACCCCGAACGAGGGCCAGCGCTGTGTCGCTGTCCGGCTCGCCATGTCGTCCATTCCTTCGTCTCTCGATAGCAAATCCGATCTGAGAGAGGGAATATAGATAGCCGCCGATCGATCCGTAGGTCGCCTACGCTTGGGTACGGGCAAGCACGGCTTTGCCGCTTCATCGCAGAACTTGGCTTTCAATTCCTACTCTCATGATGGATGTTTAAACCATGAGACGAGTGACGGAGACGACCGCAACCGAACGCGCGGTCGAATGGCCGACGATCCTGCTGGCCGGTGTGATCTATGCCGGGTGGGCGGCGCTGATCGGCTTCCATGCGGCGATCCCGTGGCCGCTGACGGTGGCGGCCGGCGCGTGGCTGATCGCGTGGCACGGCTCGCTCCAGCACGAGACGATCCACGGCCACCCGACGCGTAGCCGGACGATCAACGCGCTGGTCGGCGCGGTGCCGCTGTCGCTGTGGTTGCCCTATTTCATCTATCGCGACAGCCATGTCGCCCATCACCGCAGTCCCGCGATCACCGATCCGCTCCACGATCCCGAATCGCGTTATGTCGGCGGCGATGGGCGCGGCCGGTGGCGGGCGCGGGTACAGGCGACGCTGATCGGACGGCTGGTATTCGGCCCGCCGCTCGCGGTGATGGCGCTGCTCGGCGAAGAGGCGCGGCGGGTGCGCGTGGCACCCGTGCGCGTGCTGCGCGACTGGACACCGCATCTGCTCGCGGTCGCGGGGATCGTCGCCTGTCTCGAAGCCAGCGGCTTCGGGACGCTGCGCTACATCCTTCTCATCGTCTGGCCGGGCACGTCGCTGACGCTGCTGCGCTCCTTTGCCGAGCACCGCGCCGACATCCCCGGCCCCGCCCGCGCGGCGACGGTCGAGCACGGCGGGCTGCTCGGCCTCCTGTATCTAAACAACCATCTCCACACCGCGCATCACGACCGTCCGGAGCTCGCCTGGTACCGTCTGCCCGCGCATCAGCGCCGCCATCGCAACCGTCTGGAGGCCCAGTCCGGCCGCCCGCACCGCAGCTATGGCGAGATCGTGCGCCGCTTCGCGCTTCGCCCGCACGATCGGCTGGTCCACCCGGGACATGACGGATGAGCGGCGCCGTGGCATCGCTCGGGATGTACGATCATCCTGCGCAGCGTCCGGCGAACGAGGCGCTGTGGCGCGCCATCGCCGGTAAGCTGTACGCGCGCGGCATCGACGCGCCCGCCGCACTCGATCATCGCGATGTCAAGGCGGCGTGGCGCGACCCCGGCCTCTTGCTCGCGCAATGCTGCGGCTATCCGCTCGTCGCCGATCCGGACCTCGACCTCCGCGTCGTGGCCGTACCGAGCTACGCCGTCGCCGATTGCGCGCCGGGCCGGCATCGTAGCCGCGTCGTCGTGCGTGCCGATGAGCCCGCCACGGCTCTCGCCCATCTGCGCGGGCGTAAAGTCGCCGTTAACGCGCCGCTTTCTAACACCGGCGCCAACCTGCTGCGCGCGGCGGTGGCGCCGATTGCCGGCGGCGAGCGCTTCTTCGCGGGCGTGCAGCTGACCGGCTCGCACCGCGCCAGCCTGGAGGCGGTCCGTACCGGCGCCGCCGACGTCGCCGCGATCGACGCCGTGACCTATGCCGCGATCGAGCGGTTCGAGCCCGAGGCGATCGCCGGCCTGCGCCAGCTTGCGGTCACGCGATCGGTGCCCGCGCTGCCCTTCGTCACTGCGCGCTCGACCCCCGCCGCGACGGTCGCCGCGCTGCGCGAAGCGCTCGTCGCCGCGGCACGCGATCCTGCACTTGCCGCCGTCCGCGAGGCGCTGTTCCTCGGCGACATCGTGCCCGTCGGCGGGCACCGCTATGCCGCGATCCGCACCATCGAGCGCGAAGCGGCGGCGCTCGGTTATCCCATACTCCACTGAGCGATGTCGTCCGCACCGCCGCACATCGTCGAGGCTCTCGCCGCGCTGCGTCGCCAGGCGCGCGGCGAGACGCATGCGCTCGGCGCGCACCGCTTTCCAGACCGCTCTCGCGTCGCGCTGATGGTGGAGGCGGTCGCCGCCGCGCTCTATCCCGTTCGCCTCGGCGGCTGGCGCGGCGCACATGACGCCGAGGATAGGTTCGTCGCCGATCGGCTGGGCGAGGCCCTGAATCTCGTCGAGGAACAGGTCGGTATCGAGCTCGCCTATTGGCAGGCGGAGGCCGCCGACGCCTTTGAGCCCGACCAGCCGGCGGAGGTTGCCGCCTGGTTCGCCGAAGAGCTGCCCGCGATCCGCGCAATGCTCGACAGCGACCTCGCCGCCGCGCTGATCGGCGACCCCGCCGCACGCAGCATTGACGAGATCCTCATCAGCTATCCCGGCGCCGCCGCGATCCTGCATCATCGCATCGCCAACGCGCTCTATCGGCTGGGCGCGCCGATCGTCGCTCGCATCGCCTCCGAACTCGCCAACGCGCGTACCGGCATCGACATCCATCCCGGCGCGACGATCGGCGGCAGCTTCTTCATTGATCACGGCACCGGCGTCGTCATCGGTGAGACCGCGATCGTGGGTGAGCGCGTGCGCCTCTACCAGCATGTCACGCTCGGGGCGCGGGCGCCGATCGGTCTGTCGTCGGACGGCCCGCGCGAGCGGCTGGCGCGGCATCCGATCGTCGAGGACGACGTCACGATCTATGCCGGGACGACGATCCTCGGCCGCGTCCGCATCGGTGCCGGATCGGTGATCGGCGGCAATGTCTGGCTGCTCGACGACGTGCCGTCCGGCAGCGTCGTCGCGCAGCCGGTCGCCACCATCCTCCCGTTGCAAAAGGCCGCCGATCTCGACGCGCGGCTGCATGGGCGGGACGGCTGACCGCCGGCGCTCATGATTTGGCAACCATTCGGGACCAGTCATGAAACGCCATGTATGCCTTTGATTTCGATCGCGGGTTCGAGCTGCTCGACGTTAGCTGGAACGGTTTGTTCTGCCCGCGCGAGGTGTCGCGCTATGCGGCCTCGCTGCGACAGGCGTTCGCAGAGGCGCAGTTCACACCCGGCTATCTCCTGCGCATCGACATGCGCGGCGCGGGCGTCCAGTCGCAGGCGGGCCTGCGCGCGTTCCGGCGCGAGTTCGCTGGCTTCCCCGCCGCCAGCCGCATCGCCGTCGTCACCGAAAGCACGCTGACGCAGATGCAGGTCGGCCGCGAGATGCGCCAACCCTATCTGGAGGTCACCGGCAGCGCGGATGCGGCGATGGACTGGCTGATCGGCGGCCGCCGCGCAGTTCAGCCCGCGCTCAGCTCGCTGCCACGCTTGAGCACCTGATCGCCGTCATCCTGTTCGACCAGGTATGCAGGATTGTCTTCGGTCCCGTTCTTGACGATCTTCGAGCCCTTGATCGTGCGCTGGACGCGGCGCGTGAACTTGTCGGCCACCTTGCCTTTGGCGGTGCCCTTCCCCCATTCCCACTTCACCGACTGACCCTTGCGAAAGGCGTTCGACATCCCGGCTGCTCCGATGGCCCTGTTCTCGCAAAATCAACCGGTGTCCGTCACCTTCGTTCCAATGGCCAAAGGTCCGTATCCGGTCTAAGCGCGCCTGAAATGCAACCCGACAAGCTCCGCATTGCCCTGTATAGCGGCAACTATAACTATGTACGGGACGGCGCCAATCAGGCGCTCAACCGATTGGCGGCGCATCTGATCGACGCCGGGGTGACCGTTCGCGCTTATTCGCCGACGGTAGCGGAGCCCGCCTTTCCAGCGACCGGCGAGCTGGTCGACGTGCCCGCGGTCGCGCTGCCGGGGGGGCGCGGCGAATATAAGCTCGGGCGCGGCCTGCCGAAGATCGTGCGGGAGAACCTTGCCGCCTATCGTCCCGACATCGTCCATGTCTCCGCGCCCGACTGGTCGGGGCACCGGATGCTGAGCTGGGCACGGGCGAACGGTATTCCCACACTCGCCTCGCTCCACACGCGGTTCGAGACCTATCCGCGCTATTACGGGATCGGCTTCCTCGAACCGCTGGCGGTCAGGCTGTCGACGCGCTTCTACAACCGCGCCGACCGGGTCATGGTCCCCAGCCCCGGCATGGCCACGCTGCTGCGCGAGTGGGGCGTGACGAGCCCGATCGGCATCTGGTCGCGCGGGATCGACCATGACCGCTTCACGCCGGCGCGCCGCAGTCTCGACTGGCGGCGGTCGCTTGGCATCCGGGATGGCGAGGTCGCGATCGGCTTTCTCGGTCGGCTGGTGCTCGAAAAGGGGCTCGGCATCTTTGCCGAGGTGATCGGCGAGCTTCAGCGGCGCGGCGTGCCGCACAGGGTGCTGGTGGTAGGCGAAGGCCCCGCGCGCGGATGGTTCGCCGAGCGCGTGCCCGGCGCCGTCTTCGCCGGCTTCCAGTCGGGCGACGCGCTCGGCCAGGCGGTCGCGTCGATGGACGTGTTCTTCATGCCCAGCGTCACCGAGACCTTCGGCAACGTCACGACCGAGGCGATGGCGGCGGGCGTGCCCGTCGTCGCCGCGCGCGCCACCGGCGCGATCGACTTGGTCGAGGAGGGCGTGACCGGCTTCCTCGTCCCGCCGACAGACGTCGCCGCCTATGCCGACGCGATCCAGCGGCTGGTCGAGAACGAGGCGCTCCGCCAGGCAGCGGGCGCGGCGGGGCACCGCGCGGCGCAACAATATGTGTGGAAGACCGCGAACCAGGCGGTGCTCGACGCCTATCTGGAAATGATGCGCGCGCGGTAGCAGCCAGCTGACCACCCAATCCCTCGTTCGCCCTGCGCTTGTCGAAGGGCGTGCCACGCGGAACACGTGCTTCGACAAGCTCAGCACGAGGGCGCTGCGTTATGCGTCCACCCAATCATACGTCATCGGCGCCTCGCGGAACGCGAAGCGGTCGAGGTGGCGTTCGACCGCGCCCTTCAGCCCCTGGCGCTGGCCGTCGGCGCTCGCCTCGATGCGGATCGCCAATGTCTCGGGCTCGGCGTCGAAGCTGACCACTGCGTCGCCCGGCCAGTCCGCGCCGCGCGCGTCCTTGGGGAAAACAACGCGGCCGTGATCGGCGTCGAACTCGACCGCCAGATTGTGGCTCCAATGCTTGCAGAGCTGCTGGAGATATTTGCCGCCGCTCGTCGTCGGCACCCTGGCTTCGGTGACAAAGCTCATCGTTATTCCCTTCAAAGCCGCTCGATGCGGCGCGCCGCGTCGTCAAGGATATCAGTGATCGCGTGCAGCGTCTCGGTGTCGGCACCCTTGCCGACGCGGCCGATCACCGCTGCCTTAAGGTTGTGCATCGCGCGCCGTACCGGGCCACCCTCGCCCCGCGCCTTGGCGTCGGAGAGGTCGGCCAGCCGCGCCATCAGCGCTTCGACCTGCTCGGCATGTTCGGCCAGGTGCGCCTCGCCCTCGGGCGTCGCCGCGAACAGCTTCTTGGCGCCTTCGCTCGCCTGCTGGGCGACATGGCCCATCTCGTCGAGCATCGTCAGCGTCGGATAGACGACGCCAGGGCTGGGCGCATAGGCGCCGCCCGTCCGCGCCTCGATCTCGCGGATCAGGTCGTATCCGTGGCGCGGCGCCTCGGCGATCAGCTTGAGGAGGATGAGCCGAAGCTCGTCCCCGTCGAAGCGCCGCCGCCCGCCGCCGCGGCGCGGACCGCCGCCCATGTCCCATTCGACGCTGAACGGCCCCCAGTGGCGGCCGCCCCGCATCGCGAATCGGCCGCGCGGTCCCCCGCCGCAGCCATGATATCGTCCGTGCATTTCATTTCCTTGATGATTCTTGACGCGCTCAAGATATATCTTGAAAGCAGCGACGCAAGGTCCGCTGCAATTTTTTCAGCGCACGCTATCTTGGGGATCATGGCCGACCTGTTCGGGGACCTTACCCCGCCACCCCCGCCCACGCCTGATCCGCCGCTTGCCGACCGGCTGCGTCCGCGCGGCCTCGACGAAGTCGTGGGGCAGGATCACCTGACCGGGGCGGAGGGCGCGATCGGACGGATGGTCGCGGCCGGTCGTCTGTCGTCGATCATCCTGTGGGGACCGCCGGGTACGGGCAAGACGACGATCGCGCGACTGCTCGCTGACGCGGTTGGGCTTCGCTACGCGCAGATCTCCGCGGTGTTTTCCGGCGTCGCCGATCTCAAGAAGGTGTTCGCCGAGGCGCGCGAGCATGCCCGCACCGGCCGCCGCACGCTCCTGTTCGTCGACGAGATCCACCGCTTCAATCGCGCCCAGCAGGACGGCTTCCTCCCCTATGTCGAGGACGGCACCGTCACGCTGGTGGGCGCGACGACCGAGAACCCGTCGTTCGAGCTCAACGCCGCGCTGTTGAGCCGCGCGCAGGTGCTGATCCTTCACCGCCTCGACGCCGCGGCGCTCGGCGAGCTGATCGCGCGGGCGGAGGTCGAGGTCGGGCGCGCGCTGCCGCTGACGGCGGAGGCACGCGCCGCGCTGATCGCCAGCGCCGACGGCGACGGCCGTTTCCTCCTCAATCAGGTCGAGACGCTGTTCGCCGTCGACCTCGCCGAACCGCTCGATCCCGCCGGACTGTCGGCGCTGCTCCACCGCCGCGTCGCGGTCTACGACAAGGATCGAGAGGGACATTACAACCTCATCTCCGCGCTCCACAAAAGCCTGCGCGGGTCGGACCCGCAGGCCGCGCTCTACTATCTCGCGCGGATGCTGACCGCGGGCGAGGAGCCGCTCTACGTGCTGCGGCGCCTCGTCCGCTTCGCCAGCGAGGATGTCGGGCTCGCCGATCCGCAGGCGCTGGTGCAATGCCTCGCCGCCAAGGACGCCTACGACTTTCTCGGCAGCCCGGAGGGCGAGCTCGCGATCGTGCAGGCGTGCCTCTATCTCGCGACCGCACCCAAATCGAATGCGGCGTACCGGGCGCAGAAGGCCGCGTTCAAGTCGGCGCGCGCGACCGGATCGCTGATGCCGCCGCCGAACATCCTCAACGCGCCGACCAAGCTGATGAAGGATATCGGCTATGGCGCCGGCTATGCCTATGACCATGATCGCGAGGGCGGCTTTTCGGGCGCCGATTACTGGCCGGAGGAAATGGATGCCGAAGCTTTCTACGAGCCGACCGAGCGCGGGTTCGAGAAGCGCATCGCCGAGCGGATGGCGTGGTGGGATGCGCGCCGCGCTGAGCTTCGCGGCGCTGACGGCGAGTAGCGGCGCGGCGGCGCAGGCGGTCGCGCCCGCGCCCACCGCCCCCTATGCTCGCGCGATCGCCGCGGGGTACAAGGCGGCGATGCTGTGCAGCGGCATCTTCAACGCCGGCCGGACCGAGGCGCAAGTGACCGCCGACGAGCTTGCCGGCATCTATCCCGACTATCAGCCGCTGATCGCCGGCCTGCCCGCAACAGTCGACCGCGCGCGTGGGCGAGTGAGCGTGGCGTTCGATAACAAGCTGCCGCCGCGCGTATCGACCTTTGCCGCCGGGCGCGGCTGTCGCAGCGAGCCGATCGGCTGGGTGCCGCCCGCCGCCACGGGCAAGGCGCCGACGCCCGTCGCCGGCGCCGACGCGCGCGCCTGGCCGATGGGCGATGCCGGCATCGCTCCGCGCCCCTCCCCCGCGCTTGCCGCCACGATCGAGCGCGCCTTCGCGGGCGGGTTCGGCGCCAAGGCGAAGACCGCGGGCGTCATCATCCTCCGCGATGGACAGGTCGTCGGCGAGCGCTATGGCGCTGGCTGGGGACCGTTCGTCTCCAACCGCACCTGGTCGGTGGCGAAGAGCATCGCGGGTACGCTGATCGGCATGTCGGCGGTCGATCCAGACAGGCCGGCGCGCATCGCCGCCTGGGCGACGCCGGGCGACCCGCGCCATGCGATCACGCTCGACAACCTCATGCGGATGGCGAGCGGGCTGCACAGCGACCATGCCGGCAATCGGACGGACGCGCTCTACTTCGGCGGTACCGCGGTCGACGAGCAGGCGACCGGCTGGCCGCTGGAAGCCGAACCGGGCACGCGCTTCCGCTACGCCAACAACGACACGCTGCTCGCCGTCCGGTCGCTCCGCGAAGGGCTTGGCGAGCGCGCCTACCAGGCACTGCCACAGCGTCTGTTCGGTCCGCTGGGCATGAGCCACACCGTCGCCGAGCAGGACTGGCGCGGCAACTTCATCCTGTCGAGCCAGATCTGGTCGACCGCGCGCGACCTTGCCCGGCTCGGCCAGTTCTGGCTCGACGACGGCGTGTGGCAGGGCAAGCGGATGCTGCCCGCGGGCTGGGTGAAGCGGATGACGACGCCGGCCGGACCGCAGCCCGCGAGCGGCCCCGGCTATGGCGCGACGCTGTGGCTGTTCGGTCCCGACCAGGGCCTGCCCGCCGGCAGCTTCGCCGCGCAGGGCAATCGCGGGCAGTATGTCATGGTCGTCCCCGCCGCCCGCCTCGTCGTCGTTCGCCGGGGTGAGGACGGCACCGGCGCGACGTTCGACATCGCCGGCTTCACCAGGGCGGTGCTGGAGGCGCGTTGATGCAGGACTGGAACGCCGCCATCGCCTATGCCTGCACGCTGCCGGGCGTGACGATGGCGAGCTACTACGGATCGCCCGTTCCGAAGCACAACGGCAAGGCGCTGATCGCGCCTGGCCGCGAGCCGGACAGCTTCGTGCTGATGATCGGGCAGGACGAAAAGGCGGTGCTGATCGACACCGATCCCAACAGCTTCTGGGAGACCGACCATTATCGCGGCTGGCCCGCGGTGCTGGTCCGGTACGGCAGCGCCGCGGGCGAGCGGATCGAGGCGCTGATCGCGCGGCGCTGGTGGGACGTGGCCAAGAAGACGGAGCGCGCGGCCTTTGGCCCAAGGCCTTAAGATCTGGCCTAATCGCTTCGGCCATTTCGTCGGCATCGACTGGTCGGGCGCCGCTGGCGAGCGGCAGCGCGGGATTGCGGTGGCGATGTGCGCGAGCGGCGATGCGGCGCCGGCGTTGGTGCGGCCGGGCCATCTCTGGTCGCGCCGCGAGGTGCTCGACTGGCTCCTCACCGATCTGCCCGACGATGCGATCGTAGGCTTGGATCTCGGCGCCTCGCTCCCCTTCGCCGATGCCGGCGCGTTCTTCCCCGGCTGGTCCGAGAGCCCGGGCGATGCCCGCGCGCTCTGGGCGCTGATCGAGCGCATCGCGGCCGACGACCCGCATCTGGGCGCCGCAAGCTTCGTCGACGATCCCGAAGTCGCCCGGCACCTCCGTCGTCATGGCGGCCGAAAGGGCGAGTTCTTCACCGGCCGCGGTCGCCTTCGCGTGACAGAAGTCGCGCAGCGCGAGCAGGGGCTCAACCCGTACAGCAACCTCAACCTCGTCGGCGCGGCACAGGTGGGCAAGTCCAGCCTGACGGGGATGCGCGTGCTCCACCGGCTGTCTGGGCACATCCCACTCTGGCCGTTCGACCCGCTGCCCGCATCGGGCCCGGTCGTGCTCGAAATCTACACGGCGCTCGCCGCCATCGCCGCCGGACGCGCGAAGGGCCGCGCCAAGATGCGCGACTATGCCGCGCTGGATGCGGCCCTGACGGCGCTCGGCAGCGAGCCGGTCGGCCGGACCGGGCCGATCGACGACCACAAGAGCGACGCGCTGCTGACGGCCGCGTGGCTCCGCACGGTCGCGCACCGCCCCGAACTCTGGTCACCGCGCGGCTTGACCGGCGAGATCGCACGCACCGAAGGCTGGACCTTCGGCATCACCTGACGCAAAGAGCGCGAACGCCGGTTTAGCTCAGCTGGTAGAGCAGCGGTTTTGTAAACCGAAGGTCGCGGGTTCGATTCCTGCAACCGGCACCAAACTACTGCGCGCCTTTGGCCTTGTCAGGATATGCATCGGGCGTCGTCGTTCCGACCACTTGACGGTCCTCGACCTTTTCCTGTGGGCGGCTGCCCTCGGGCTCGCGGTCTTCGCCTTCGTCGGAACGCTTTTCGGCATGCGGATCGCGGTCGGCCATGGACATTCTCCTCGGCCGATCAACGCCTTGGTTGGCGCGATGGGTCCATCAGAGCGCCATCGTCAGATACTGATTGAAGTCCGTCGCCTCGTAATCCGCGAACGGCGGGCATGAGACGAACCCGCGCCGCCGCTACAGCGCCTCGGCCGCGGCAAAGGCGGTGCCGGTACCCGTTTCCAGGCTGAGCCGCGTCAGACCTTGACGCCGCGCGCGGTCGATCAACGCCTCCAGAATCGCGCTGGCCACGCCGCGGCGGAGCGCGTCGGCGGCGGTGCGCATCGACTTGAGCTCGCCATGCCCCGCATCCAGCCGCTTGAGCGCGCCGCAGCCGAGCAGCGCGTCGCCATCCCACGCGGTCAGGAACGTGACCTCGGGCACCTTCAGCCCCGACAGATCGAGGAAGTGGCAGGTGCCCGGCGGCGACGCGGCGAGCATCCCCGCGAAATGCGTCTGGAGCAGCGCGACGACGGCCGGATGGTTGAGCTGCCCCTCGCGCAGGTCCATCAGATCACGTCGGCGAGTGTCGCCAGGCATGCGTGCGCCAGCGCCTTGGAACGTGCGGGCGACCAGCCTTCGACCGGGTCGGGCGAGGGATCATGATCCTTGAACGGCATCTCCAGCGTCATCGACACCGCGCCGAACCGCTCGGCAAGCTGGTTGGTCGACATCGACAGATTGGCACGCCCCGCCGACGCCTTGTCATAGCCGAGCTTCGTTTGGAACAGCGGCGTCCCCGCCGCCAGCCGACGCTGAAAATCGTAGAAGCGCTCGCCATGCGCGCCCGTCCAGGACGGGATGCCCTCATACCCGGCGAAGAAGTTGGCCGGGATCGCCTCGTCACCATGCACGTCGATCGCCCAGTCGACGCCGGTCGCATCCATCGCGTTGCGAACCGCAAGCACCTCCGGCGAGCGCTCCAGGCTCGGCGAATGCCATTCGCGGTTGAGGTTCACGCCCGCCGCGTTGGTGCGAAGATGCCCACGCCGCGACCCGTCGGGGTTCATGTTGGGGACGAGGTGCAGCGTCGCCTTCTC
The DNA here is from genome assembly GCF_032391395.1 of Sphingomonas sp. Y38-1Y. Classification (NCBI taxonomy): domain Bacteria; kingdom Pseudomonadati; phylum Pseudomonadota; class Alphaproteobacteria; order Sphingomonadales; family Sphingomonadaceae; genus Sphingomonas; species Sphingomonas sp. Y38-1Y. The sequence goes on along the minus strand of NZ_CP135916.1, from coordinate 642,335 downwards.
CCGCAGCGTCGCCGCGATAGGGTTTGCGGCATCGGTCAGCGCCTCCAGCACGCCTTCCATGAACCACTCGGCCATCGATTCGCCGGGATGCTGGCGCGCATAGATCCACACCTGCCGCGGCCCGTTGCCGATATCCAGGCAGTCGATCGACTGCCCGTCGAGCGACAGGCCCAGCGTCCGGTGCGACACGCCCGGCGCCGCGGCGATGCGCGCGACTAGGTCGTGGTGGCGCTCCATTGAATAGGGTGCGAAATAGGCGAACCAGACGACGTCGCTGTCGATCGCATGATCGAATTCGAGCACGCCGTCCCGATAGGAAGCACGCTCGACCATCGGCCACGCCTGACGATCGCTCGACACGCGCGGGCGATAGCCGGGCCATCCGAAGGCGTAGGCCGCGCCGCCTGCGTTGAGCAGGCGAAAGGTCAGCCTCCGCCCTTTCGCGCCGGCGACGCGAAAGTGGAACCACTGGTAGAAGTCCGAATGGGCATCCCGGCGGATCTCGAGGTCGACGCGGTCGCCCTCGATCCCCACCAACTCGATATTGCCGCTGTCGAAAGCGGCGTTCACGTCGATCGTCATGGCACCGTGGTAGTGAAACCCGACTGGCCCGGAAAGTCCCTGAACAGCGCGTTGGCGAGGCGGCCTGCCTGGTTCGCCGCGGCATCGGCGCTGGCAGGCGCGGTGCCGCTGGTGCGGGCATTGCCTTCCCACACGACCGTCTGGTCGGTGCGGCGGCGGATCTTGACGGTGACGTCGCTGCCGATCAGCGCGCGGGTCGATCCGCCAAGCTCGGTCGAGACCCCGCCGCCGACGCCGCCGCCCATGCCCCCCGAGACGCCGCCCAGGCCGATGCCGAAGCGCGGGCCGACGCGCGTCGTGCCGACCTGGCCGCGATCGACGCTGACCTCCAGCGTGTAGAGCGATCCCGCGCCCTCGGGCACCCGCGTATAGCCCATGCGCGACAGTTCGGCCGAGACCGCATCGACGATCATGTCATAATCGCTCGACAGGCTGGCGGTGCCGCGCCCGGCATTGCGGTCGACGAGGAAGGTGCCCGGCGCGATCGGCGTGCCCAGGTGATAGCGAATCACCTCGACCGGCCCGGTTCGAACACCGCCCGTCGTACAGGCACTGGCGAAAAACGCCGGCAGGGCCAAAAGGACGAGCGAACGAACACGCATGGCGGGCTTCCTTCCTGACGCGCCGCGAGGATGCGCTGCGGCGTGGGTGTCGTAACGCACCGACAACGCTTTGGCTTCCCGCTTTCGCGTGGTCGGTCCGGATGGCCGTTGCACCTTGACGCCCGCGCCCCTCGCGGCTAGGCGGCGCCTTCGCTTTTTCCCGCGTAATTCTGGATATGAATCGAGCCGGTCATGAAGATCGTCAACAGCCTTAAGTCGCTCAAGGGGCGTCACCGCGACAACCGCGTGATCCGCCGCCGTGGCCGCGTGTACGTCATCAACAAGACGCAGCGTCGCTTCAAGGCGCGCCAGGGCTGATTCGCTTGGTCGAGGATCGTCCGGCCGTGCGTCCGCATGCCGTCATCTTCGACATCGGCAACGTCCTGTTCCACTGGGACCCGCGGTTCCTGTACGAGCGCCTGATCGGCGACGATCGGGCGCTCGACGCGTTCGTGCGCGACGTGCTGACGCACGAATGGCACTTTCAGCATGATGCCGGCCGCAACTTCGCCGACACCTCGGCGGAGCTGATCGCAGAGCATCCGCACCATGCCGAGCTGATCGCCGCCTGGGGCCCGCGCTTCAACGAGAGCGTCGGCGGGCCGGTCGAGGGCATGCACGCCATCGTCGAGTCGCTCGATGCCGCGGGCGTGCCGCTCTATGCGATCACCAATTTCAGCCACGAATTCTGGCCACCCTTCCGCGCCGAATGGCCGGGGCTGTTCGATCGCTTTCGCGACATCGTCGTGTCGGGCGAGGAGCGGCTGGTGAAGCCCGATCGCGCGATCTACGACCTCGCGCTCGCCCGCTTCGGGCTGGAGCCGGGCGATGCGGTGTTCGTCGACGACAACCCCGCCAATGTCGACGCGGCGAATGCGGTCGGCATCCATGCGCATCGCTTCACCGACGCGTCCGCGTTCCGCCGCTTCCTCGAAGAACACTGGCTGCTCGCGGGCTGATCGCCACGAAAGCGTCATGGTTGCGCGCGAAGGGCGGGGCATGATCGCCAAGCCTTTCCGCCTTCTCGCCGCCGCTGTCACCCTCCTCGCCGCGCCGCTCGCCGCGCAGGAGATGCCGACGACCCCGCCCAAGCTCGTCGTCATGATCTCCGCCGACCAGTTCTCGACGGACGTGTTCGAGGAGTATCGACCCTTCTACCAAGCCGGGCTCAAGCGCCTGTCGCAGGGCGCGGTGTTCCCCAACGGCTATCAGAGCCATGCCGCGACCGAGACGTGCCCCGGCCATTCGACGCTGATGACCGGCGACCGACCGGCACGGACGGGCATCATCGCCAACAACTGGTTCTCGTTCAAAGGGCCGCGGCCGGGCGAGGTCTATTGCGCCGAGGACGAGCGGCTGGGCACGTTCAAGGATTATGTGCCGAGCGACCTTCACTTGCGCGTGCCGACGCTGGGCGAGCGGATGAAGGCGCGCGACCGGCGCACGCGCACCGTCTCGATCGCGGGCAAGGATCGCGCGGCGATCATGATGGGCGGCCACAAGATGGACGCGATCTGGTTCTGGCGCGACGGTCAGGGCTTCGTATCGACGCTCAAGACCGCGGCGCCGAAGACCGTCGTGGCGGCGAACGATGCCGCACGCGCCGCGATCGCTGCGCCTGCGGCAGCCAAGCCGCTTCCGGACTTCTGCGAATCGATCAGCCGCCCGGTCAAGGTCGGCGAAGCGGTGATGGGCGCCGGCCGCTTCGAGCGCGCGGGCGGCAACGAGAGCCTGTGGAAGGCGTCGCCCGACTTCGATGCCGCGATCGGAAAGCTCGCCGCGGACGTCGTCGCCGACATGAAGCTCGGCAGCGGTCCCGCCACCGACGTGCTGACCGTCGGCCTGTCGGCGACCGACTATGTCGGCCACCGCTATGGCACCGCAGGGTCGGAGATGTGCATCCAGGTCGCGGCGCTCGACCGCACCGTGGGGGCGCTGCTCGACGCGCTCGATGCGACGGGGGTCGACTATGTCGTCGGCTTCTCGGCCGATCATGGCGGCAACGACCTGCCCGAGCGCGAGCGTGAGCGAGCGGTACCGCACGCCGCGCGCGTCGATCCGGCGTTGGCGCCCTCGTCGCTCGGCAAGAAGATCGCGGCAGAGCTCGGCTGGACCGGCGGGCAGTTGCTCTACGGATCGCTCAACGGCGACGTGTGGCTCGCGCCCGAGCTGACCGGCGAGTGGCGCACCCGCGTCCGCGACGCGGCGATCGCCGCCTGGCGCGCCTCGCCCCAGGTCGCGTCGGTGCTGACTGCCGAGGAGGTGCGCGCGACGCCGATGCCGACCGGCACGCCCGACACCTGGTCGATCGCCGAGCGCCAGCGTGCCGCCTATGACGCCGAACGGTCGGGCGACCTGTTCGTGTTCCTGAAGCCTGCGATCACCCCGAACCAGACCGGCGCGACGCATGGCAGCCCCTGGGATTACGACCGCCGCGTGCCGATCCTGTTCTGGCGCAAGGGGATCGGCCGGTTCGAACAGCCGCTTGCGGTCGAAACCGTCGACATCATGCCGAGCTTCGCGGCGCTGGTTGGGCTGAAGCTGGCGCCGGGCGAGGTCGACGGACGCTGCCTCGACCTGGACGGCGGGCCGGCCGACACCTGCGCCATAAAGCGCTGAGCCGCCCCCCTCCCTGGAAGGAGGGGCTGGGGGTGGGTCGGCTCGCTCGGGGCAGCCGGCCCGATCATTCGCTACCAACCCACCCCGACCCCTCCTTCCAGGGGGAGATACCGCCTCACCCCTCGTGGCTGTAGTTCTTTAGCTCGTCGCCGATGATCTGCGTGACGTGCAGCACGTTGGTCGATCCCGGCACGCCGAACGGCACGCCGGCGCACACGACGACGCGCTCGCCGCCCTTGGCGAGGCCGTGGCGCAGCGCCATGCGCTTGGCCTTGGCGACCATTTCTTCGAACGAGGCGACGTCGCGGGTCTGGATCGCGTGGACGCCCCAGAGCAGCCCGAGCCGCCGCGCGGTCTGCGCCCGCGGCGTCAGCACCAGGATCGGCACCGACGGCCGCTCGCGCGCGATGCGGCGGGCGGTCGAGCCCGACAGCGTGAAGCAGATGATCGCCGACGCGCTTGCCGTGATCGAGATGTTCTTGGCCGCCGCCGCCAGCGCGTCGGCGGTGGTCGGATCGGGCGTCGTCACCGTGAAGTGGACGCGGTCGCCATGCGCCGGGTCGCGCTCGACCGCGTTGGCGATCGCATCCATCATCGCGACCGACTCGGCCGGCCACGCGCCCGCGGCGCTTTCCGCCGACAGCATGATCGCGTCAGCGCCGTCATAGACCGCGGTCGCGACGTCCGAGACTTCCGCACGCGTCGGTGTCGGCGCCGAGATCATCGATTCGAGCATCTGCGTCGCGACGATCACCGGCCGGCCCAGCCGCCGCGCGGTCTCGACGATGCGCTTCTGGAGCGGCGGCACCGACTGCGGCGGCAGTTCGACACCCAGGTCGCCGCGGGCGACCATCACGCCGTCGCACTGCTCGACGATCTCGTCGAGCCGCGCCACTGCCGAGGGCTTCTCGATCTTGGCGAGCAGCGCGGCACGGCCGGCGATCAGCTTGCGCGCGTCGGCCAGATCCTCGGGCCGCTGCACGAACGACAGCGCGATCCAGTCGACCTGCTGTTCGACCGCAAAGGCGAGATCGCTGATGTCCTTTTCGGTCAGCGCCGCCATCGGCAGCACGACGTCGGGAACGTTCAGCCCCTTCGAATTGGACAGCGCGCCGCCCACCTCGACCACCGTCTCGATCTGGTCGTCCGAATGGTCGGTAACGCGCAGGACGAGCTTGCCGTCGTCGAGCAGCAGCCGCGCATCGCGCGCGATCGCGGCAAAGATCTCGCGGTGCGGCAGCTCGACGCGCGACGAATCGCCGGGCTCAGGTGAGCGGTCGAGGACGAAGCGCTGCCCGGGTTCGAGGATGACGCGCCCATCGGCGAACTTGCCGACGCGCAGCTTGGGCCCCTGAAGATCGGCAAGGATCGTCGTCGGCCGGCGATACTCGACCTCCATCGCGCGGATCGCCTGGATCACCGGGATCTTCGACGCCTGGTCACCATGGCTCATGTTGATGCGAAACGCGTCGGCGCCGCGCTCGAACAGCGCCGCGATCATCTCGGGGCTGCTGCTGGCGGGGCCCAGCGTCGCGAGCACGCGCACCTGTCGCGAACGGGGCGGCATGGCCTTGGTCATGGGAAGAAACGCTCCTCGGCTTGTCCGGCGCGGTTGGTAACCGATATTGGCGGGCGATCAACCATGCATAGGATTGCGCTAACAATGGCGAGCATCGACGAACTGGACGACCGGGTCGCGGCGGCGGCGTTCCGACGGCTGGTCAGGCACCTGCAGCATCGCACCGACGCGCAGAATGTCGACCTGATGGGGCTGGCCGGCTTCTGCCGCAACTGCCTGGGCGACTGGGTGGCGGAAGCGGGCGGCATGCCGAAGGATGCGGGGCGCGAGATCGTCTATGGCATGCCCTATGCGGACTGGAAGGCGCAGCATCAGGTCGCCGCAACGCCCGACCAGATCGCGCGCATGAACGAAAGCGTCGCGAGGAACCCGCGCGAGGACGCACTGGACGAGGCGCTGGAGGACAGCTTCCCCGCCAGCGACCCGCCGGCGATGACCGAGCCGCGGTGACCATCCTCCGTACTGGCTAAAATTCCTCGTTCGCTTCGAGCGAAGTCGAGAAGCCGTTTCTCGACTACGCTCGAAACGAACGCCGGTCTTGATTTCGCCCGTTCGTCCTGAGCTTGTCGAAGGACATGCCGCAAGCGGTGTGGCTCCCCACGTGCTTCGACAGGCTCAGCACGAACGGTGGAGAGGCGGTCGGCACCACCAACGGGGCAAACGGTCGACCTCCCTAGACCGCCGCGCGCACCGCGTCGCAGATGCGGTCCACCACCGCCTCGACCTGGCGCGCGTCGTCGCCCTCCGCCATCACCCGGATCACCGGCTCGGTGCCCGAAGGCCGGATCAGCAGCCGCCCGCGGCCGGCAAGCTCCGCCTCGGCCGCGGCGATCACGTCGATCACCGGCGCCGCCTCCAGCGGCTTGGCGGGCCGTTCGTAGCGGACGTTCTTCAGCACCTGCGGCACTCGGTCGAAATGGTGGAGCACCTCGCTCGCCGCACGGCCGTCTCGCACCAGCTCGGCCAGCACCTGGAGCGCGGCGACCAGGCCGTCGCCGGTGGTGCCATAGTCGGAGAGGATGATGTGGCCCGATTGTTCGCCACCGACATTATAGCCGCGCGAGCGCATCGTCTCGAGCACATGCCGGTCGCCCACCTTGGTGCGGATGAGCTCCAAGCCTTCGCTCGCCAGCCGGCGCTCCAGCCCCAGGTTCGACATCACCGTCGCGACCAGCCCGCCGCCGTTCAGCCGCCCGCGACGCGCCCAGCCGAGTGCGATCGTTGCCATCAACTGGTCGCCGTCGACCACCGCGCCCTGCTCGTCGACGACGATCAGGCGGTCGGCATCGCCGTCGAGCGCGATGCCGAGGTCGGCGCCGCTCGCGACCACCGTCTCCTGAAGCACACCGGGGGCGGTCGACCCCACGCCGTCGTTGATGTTCTTGCCATTGGGCGTGACGCCGAGCGTGACGACTTCGGCCCCCAGCTCCCACAGCGCAGAAGGAGCGACCTGATACGCCGCACCATTGGCGCAATCGACCACCACCTTCAGCCCGTCGAGGCGCAGATCCTCGGGAAAGCAAGCCTTGGCGAAGTGGATGTAGCGGCCGCGGGCATCCTCGATCCGCTTGGCGCGGCCGATCTCGGCGGAGGGGACGAGCGGGACGGTACCGTCGATCAGCGCCTCGATCGCTTCCTCGTCGTCGTCGGACAGCTTGTAGCCGTCGGGGCCGAACAGCTTGATGCCATTGTCGACATAGGGATTGTGGCTGGCGGAGATCATCACGCCGATATCGGCGCGCATCGATCGCGTCAGCATCGCGACCGCGGGCGTCGGCACCGGTCCCAGCAGCACCACGTCCATGCCCACCGCGGTGAAGCCGGCGACCATCGCGTTTTCGAGCATGTAACCCGAAAGTCGCGTGTCCTTGCCGATCACGACGCGATGCTTGTGGTCGCCGCGCAGGAAGTGTGCGCCCGCCGCCATGCCGACACGCATCGCCATTTCGGCGGTCATCGGCGCCATGTTGGTGGCGCCGCGAATGCCGTCGGTGCCGAAATATTTTCTTGCCATTACGCGATCCCGCTACACGTTGCGCCGATTGGTCCGGCCGCCTGATAGCGCGGCCTTTTTGGAAGGGCGAGCATGTCGCAGCCGATGCGAATATTGTTGGCGCTGATCGCGGGCATCGCCGCGGGCATTGCGCTGGCCGCATGGCGGCCCGACGCGGCCATCGCCGGCACGTCCCTCGCACAGCCGATCGGGACGATGTGGCTGAATGCGCTGCGGATGACGATCGTGCCGCTGGTCGTCGCCCTGCTCGTCACCGGCGTCGCGGCGACGGCGCGAGCGGCGCGGGCGAGCAAGCTTGCCGGCCGCGCGATCGCGGTCTTCCTGATCTGTCTGTGGACCTCGTCGGCGTTGGGCGCGCTGTTCACGCTGACCCTCCTCGACCTTTTCCCCCTAGGCGACGCGGCGAGCGCCGCGCTGAAGGCGAGCTTCACCAGTGCCGCGCCCGTCGGCCCGGTGCCGCCCTTTTCCGACTTCCTCGTCGCGATGGTGCCGACCAACCCGGTATCGGCCGCGGCGGAGGATGCGTTCCTGCCGCTCATCGTCTTCACCGTCACCTTCGCCTTCGCGCTCACTCGTCTGGCGCCCGAGCCGCGCGAGCTCCTGACGCGCTTCTTTCAGGCGATCGCCGACGCGATGCTCGTCGTCATCACCTGGGTGCTGTGGCTGGCGCCGCTCGGCGTGTTCGCGCTCGCCTATGTCGTCGGCGCCAAGGCGGGGACGGCAGCGTTCGGGGCGCTCGTCCATTATGTCGCGGTCGTCGCGGGAACCGGCATCCTCGTCTGGCTGCTCGCCTATCCCACTGCGGTGTTCGCCGGCCGCGTGAAGCTGCGCGACTTCCTGCGTGCGACCGGCTCGGCACAGGCGGTGGCGATCAGCACGCAGTCGAGCCTCGCTTCGCTCCCCGCGATGCTGCGCGGCGCCGAAGCGCTGCGGCTGCCCGTCGCAGCCTCAGGCGTCGTGCTGCCGCTGGCGGTCGCGATCTTCCGCTTTACCGGGCCGGCGATGAACCTGTCGGTCGCGCTCTATGTCGCGCACGTGTTCGGCATCCGGCTGGGGCCGGAACAGATCGCGATCGGCATCGCCGCCGCGGCGATCACCACCTTGGGCGCGGTCAGCCTGCCCGGCACGATCAGCTTCGTCTCCTCGATCGCGCCGATCGCGCTGGCGATGGGCGTGCCGATCGAGCCGCTGGCGCTCCTCGTCGCGGTCGAGACGATGCCCGACATCGTCCGCACGCTTGGCAACGTCACGATGGACCTCGCCGTCACCAGCGTCGTGACGCGCGGCCAGGCCGAGGGACTGGGCGGCACGGAAGCCGACGCGCTGCTCAGCGAGTAGCGCGCCGGCCGTTGCCTCAGACGATCGGCATCAGCGCCATCTGCACCATCGCGCCCGCCATTTCGTCGCCGCGAACCGGCACGAACGCGGCGTCCGGCACGAAGCGCATCGGCGCCGCCGCGGCCACCAGTTCGTCGGGCGCGAAGATCATCGCCGTCAGATTGTCGGCGACGAGGCCGAGCGCGCCCATCAGCGGTGCGCCGCCAATCGCCACGTCGCCGTCGAGCAACCGCCCATCCTCGATCACGATCGTGCCGTTGTTGACGAAGTCGATCTCCCCCGCGATCGTCGAGGTGCCACCGCCCCGCTTGATGATCGTGCCGTCATTGACGATCGCACCGGCCGATCGAAAGTCGCTATAGGCGCCTTCGAGCAACAGCGTCCCGTTCGCGGCGACGTGCACCGTCCCAAGACCGCTGCCGAGCCACGCGCCCATATTGTAGTCGTTGATGTCGAGCGTGACATAGCCGTTGGCGACCGACGCCGATCCTTCGATGCGCAGTTCGCGACCGAGCAGCGGCGCGCCGTAATAGCCATGGGTGTCACCGTCGAACGCCCGGCCAAGCTGGGCAATGGCGCCATCGGCGACGATCGTGACGCCGTCGTCCCCCTGAATGCCACCCGTCCATTCGAACGACTTCGTGACCGTCAGCGTGCCGCTGCCCCGGACCTGTCCGCCCGTCTGCGTGAGCGTGCCGATCGAGACGTTGCCCTGGACGATCAAGATCCCGCTCTCCACGGTAATGTGGTCGTAATGGGCGCCGTCGTCGATCGTCCACACGCCGCCACGCAGGATCAGGCCACCGCCCTCCAGCTTGATGTCGCCGTAGATGAGGCCGCCGATCTGCGAAGCGCCGGCGCCGTCGCGGGTGAAGCTGCCGCCATCCTCGACGACGATGCGGTTGTACCCGTAATAGATATCGAACAGACCGCTGTCCGGACCCGACAGTCGAAGCGAGCCGCCGTCGGCCACCCGGACCGACGACGCACCGCCATAGCGCTCGCTGCCGAGATCGGTCTGATAGCCCTGATAGATCGCGCCGCGATCGATCTGGACCGATCCCTCGATCGACAGCTCGTTGCCGAGGTACAGATAGCCGCCATTACCGTTGGCTACGCCCACCTGCATCGTAGCGCCGTCGCCGATCGCGAGCCCACCTGTGTTGACGACATAGGCATAGCTCGTGACGCTGACCTCGCCCGTGATCGTCAGCTTGCCTGGTCCTGCCACCATGGCGCCGCTGCCCAGCACCAGCGTGTCGAGCACCGCGTCCTCGTCGACCCAGAGGATCCCGCCTTCGACCGACAGGCTCGTCACCGGCGAGTCGGCAGTCAGGTGGTAACTTCCGCCGCCGCGCAGCGAGATCGAATCGAACAGCGCGTCGACGCCCACCATCTCGACCCCCACCATCACCTTGCCCGAGCCGACATGCTCGACGTCGGCGCCGGTCTCGGCGGTGAAGCGGACGACCTTTTCGCTACTGTTTTTGTACAGCGTGTTCTGCCCGTCGACGAAGGTCAGCCCGCCGCCCGCGCCGACGACGATCTCGCCGCCGAGCGGACGATATTCGTTGCCGTCCCAATAGGCAGTGCCGAGATAGACGGTCAGCGCTTCCCAGGCCGCCTCGCCCTCGATCGTCAGCGTGGTGCCGAGCGTCGTGGAGTTCGGATAGGCAAAGCTGCCGGGCGAGACGTCGCGGCCGAACTGCGCGAACGCGTCGGCGCCGACGGTCAGGCCGCCGTTCCGGATCACGCCGCCGTCCCAATCGAAGCGATCGGTGACTTCGATGGCGCCGTCGCCGCTCAGCAGGATGCTATTGCTGAGTGCAAGGTTCGCGATCGAGAGATCTGTCGGCACCTTCATCTCGCCGCCGGTCAGCTTGAGCGTCCCCGCTCCGGCCACGCCGGTCAGCGTGCCGCCACCGCTCAGGTCGAGCGTTCCCGACTCGACCGTCACGTCGCCGTTCACCGCCAGGTTGATCTGGCTGCTCCCCGGGCCGCGCCGGACGAAGCTGCCATCGGCATCGACGTTGATCGCACCCTCGCTCGACTGGCGATAGAGGCTGGCCTGGCCGCCGTCGACGACCAGCGACCCGCCCGCCAGCACGTCGATGGTCGCGGCACGGAACGCCGAGTTGGCGGTGCCCGCGCCGGCATAGACGACCGCTCGCGAAACCGTGACGTCCCCGGCGATGTCGAGGTCACGGCCGAGATAGAAGGCGCTCTGCCCCGGAAGCGATTCGGCATCGACCGGACGGCCGATCGCCGCGGTCGCACCATCGGCGATCACCGTGGCGCCGGTGCCCGCCAGCGTGCCGCCCAGCCAGTCGAACTGATCCTCGATCGTCAGCGCGCCAGCCCCCTCGAGCGTGCCCGAGATGACGACGAGATGACCGATCGTCACGTCCCCGTTGATCCGCACAATGCCGCCATTGACGGTGAGCGCCGACAGGTCGGTTCCGGCCGCCAGCTCCAGCACCTCACCTGCATCGACGCTCTCGCCGACGGCCACGACCGGATCGATCACCGGCAAGCTGCCGATGTCGCGGTCGGGCAGGTCGAGCAGCCCGGCATCGGCGCGATAGCTGCCGCTGCCGCTGATCGCGATGCCGACATCGACGGTGGACGTGCCGCCGCCCATCTTGACGATCGAGCCGTTGTTGACGATCCCTGCGGCCAGGCTGCTGGCCCGCGACACGTCGCTATACGCGCCGGCGAAGGTCAACTCGCCGCTCGAGTCGACGATCAGGCGGCCGATCGAACCGACGCTGCCGGCGCCCTCATCGATCGTCCCGCTCAGATAAAGTCGCGCTTGTTCGATCGTCGCATCGCCCGCGACGTTGAGGTCGCGGTAAAGATAGACGCCGTACTGGCTGAGATAGTTGCTGCCGTTCCATTCGGCGCCGATCACCGCGGTCGCGCCGTCGGCGATCACCGTGGCGCCGCTTCCCTGCATCACGCCGCCGACCCAGTTGAGCCCGCCGGTCACGGTCACGTCGCCCGTACCCGTCAGCGTGCCATAGTTCATGGTGAGCGAGCCGATCTGGACATCGCCATCGGCAACGACGCGTCCACCCTCGATCGACAGCGTCTCGATCGCGCTGTCGCGCACGCGCCAGTCGCCGCCGGACAGGACCCGTATCCCGCCCGCCCCCGACATAACCGTGATTGCATCATCGAAGGGCGTCGCGATCTGAAGCGTATCGAGCCCGGTCTTGACCAGCGTCGCGCCGCCGGACAGTGCGATCGGATCGCGCTGGCCATAGAAGTCCACGCGCTCTGTCAATTCGATCCGCGCGTCCCCACTCGCCGCGATGGCGCCGGTCGCCGTGACATAGGCGCGGGTCGCCGGATCGTAGACCGAATTATAGGTGTAGAGGTAGATGTCGCCGATCGTCAGGTCGCCCGTCGTCTCGATCGTCCGCGCCAGCGTGCCGCTATAGACCGACCCCTGGCCGTCGACGATGCCGCCGATCCGAGCCTCGGCCGCGTCGCCCAGGACGAGCTTGCCCGCGCCGATCAGGTCGCCGTTCCGCCAGTCGAAGCGGCCGGTGACGGTCAGGTCGCCCGCCCCCGTCAGCGTGCCGCCCTCGATCCGAAGCTCGGGCAGCACCACGTCGTCGTCGACCACCAGCAGGCCGCCCGACAGGACGATGCGCTGGAGTTCATGGCCCGAGGTCAGGTGGAAGACGCCGGTGACGATCACCTCGCCGTCGCTCGCATCGATCGCGTCGGTTCCCCCTTCGTAGCCCGCGGTCAGGCGAGCGCCATCGGCAATCTCGAACCGGCCGTCACCGACGATATCCTCGACGCCGTCGCGGCTATATTCGACAATGTTGCTGTCGCCCGTGACGATGAACGCGCCGCCATCGGCGATGTCGATGTTGCCGGTGGCCGAGATGTAATCGCTATCCTCGGGATCGTAGAACGAGGCGTTGAGGTAGAGGTTGGCGTGGCCGCTCTCGACCCGGCCCTCGACCGTCATGTCGCGGCCCAGCGTCATCGATTCGCGGCCATAGATTTCGTCCAGGTCGGGCGTGCGACCCAGCATCGCCGTCGCGTCGGCGGCGATCGTCAGCTCGCCCGCGCCGGCGATGACGCCGCCATGCCAGTCGAGCGTTCCGGTGACGGTTAGGTCGCCTTCGCCCAGCATCATGCCGCCGATCATCTCCAGCCGGCCGATCGAGACGTCGCCGTCCAGATAGACATAGCCACCCGCCACCCGCAGCACGTCGATCACGGTGCCGTCGGCGACGTGATAGACGCCGTTGCCGCTGATCTCGACGCGGCCGCCCTCGATCACGGGCAGCGTGTCGGTCGTGATGCTGATCTGCGCGGTGCCGGGTCCGGTCTTTTCGAACCGCCCGCCGTCCGCGACGGTGATCTGCCCGGCATTGAGGCCGTTATAGTTGTAGAGATCGGATAGCGGCCCATCCAGCCGGAACACGCCGCCATCAGCCACTGCGATGACCCCGGGGAGCAGCACGGGCGGCGAGCCGGTATAGTCGTAGCGACCGAAATAGACGTAGCCGCCGCCAAGCGTCAGCTCACCTTCGACGGCGAGCGGCTGCGCCAGATACAGATAGCTCGCGTTGTTGGGCTCGTCCGGGTTCCAGCCGCGACCGAGCAGCACCTCCGCGCCTTCGGCAACGGTGATCGTACCGGTGCCGGTCAGCTCGCCATATTCGATCGTGCCGCCCTCGCGGATCGTCACGTCGCCGGCACCGTTGAAGCGGCCGTAATAGCTCATGTCGAACGTGCCGACGTTCAGGCTGTCGGCGACGGTCAGCGTACCGGTCAGTTCGATCACGTCGGCGCGCATCAGCACGACGTCGAGCGCGCCCTGGATCTGAAGCGTCGCGGTCGAGGTGACGGAAGCTGCGACGGCATTGTCGTCGACGATGATGCTGCCGCCATCGGCCAGCGAGATGCCGACATCGTCCTCGGCCGTGGGCAAACGGCCGAGATTCCAGTTGACGGGATCGCTCCACTGGCCGCCCGTCGCGGCACCGACCCACTGGATCGAGAAGTTGGCGACGGTGAAGTCCCGCTCGCCCAGGTCGGGCGCGGCGGCGTTGCCCGCACGGTCGCGGAACGCGCCGTCGGCGATGTCCAGGCGATAATCACCCGCCTCGATCGTGTCGAAGGTGACGCGGACGGCGCGGTTACCGTCGCGAAGCTGGAACGCGATCGGCGCGACTGCCGCTCCGCCGTCGTCGGGGACGATGCGGAAGCTGTCGATCGAGATCGATGCGGGATCCAGCGCCTCGTCGAACAGGAAGGTGAAGCTTCGGAAGGATTGGCCGATCACCTGCCCGTCGGACAGGTTGCTGCGCACCAGCGCGGGCGCGATCGTGTCCGGGATCAGCTCGACCGTCACCAGTTCGGACAGGCCGATATTGCCGCCCATGTCGGTGACGCGAAGCTGGACGGTCAGCGTGTCGGACCCGCCATTGCCCGCGATCGTCGGCACCCGCACGCCCAGGTCGAAGGGGAAGCCCGCATCGACCGACTGGACGACGCCGTTCACCAGCACCTCGACCTGGCGGACCTGGACATCGTCGGCGAGGTTCGCCGACAGCTCGATATCGCGGCCCTCGATCCACTGGCGGCCGGGGGTCGCCGGATCGACATCGCCGGGAACGACCGTCAGTGTCGCGGTCGGCGCCGCGCCCCTGGTATCGAAGCCCGAATAGTTGACGACGCTGAACCCGCCGGACGCATCGCCGACAAAGGCGAAGCCCGAGCCGATCGCGACCGCGGTCGGCGCGGCGCCGAGCGTGTAGCGCGTGACGAAATCGCCGGTGACGGCTGGGTCGCTCACATCGACCACGTCGATCGCATTGGTGTTGCCGACGCCGCCGACCGCGCCCACCGCGACGCCAAGGCCCGATCCGTTCAGCGCGATGTCGCTGCCGCCGATCGCGGCATTGTCGACGCCGCTCGACAGCTTGAGGTCGTCGAGATCGCGGACGTCGATCGTCGAATAGCCGCCGTTGAAGCCGTTATAGGCCGGGACGTAGAGCGTGCCGCTGCCGACGAACAGCTGCGCGTTGGTGGCGATGGTGTTGATGACGATGTTGTCATGCGCGATCAGCGCGCCGTCGCCGGTGACGGTGAAGGCGGTGAGCGTGTTGCCCGAGAGCACGAACAGCCGGTCGCCCTCGACCGCGAACGCACGCACGTCGGCCGACTGGACCCGTTCGGCCAGCAGCTCGCCCGTCAGCGGGTCGAGCAGCATCAGCCGGGCGCCGTCACTGGCGGCGAGTAGCCCGTCGACGAACTCGACCTGCAACCCGTCGGCGTCCAGCGTGCGAAGGATCGCCGGATCGGCGGAATCGCTGATATCGACGATCAGCACGCCCTCATCGGTCGCAACCGCGGCAATCCCGCCGGCAACATCGACCGCGACGTCGGTGGCGTTGCCCGCCGTCGCCAGCTTCGCCAGCAGCACGGGCGCCAGCGGCACCGCGATGTCGATGATCGACAGCGCGTCGCCGGTCTGGACGAACGCCAGCCGCGACGCGCTTGCGCCCAGTCCCGCGACCGTCACCACCTCGACCACTGCCGCATCGCCAGTGTCGAGCGAGGCGACGACGCCTTGGGCGGTCGGGAAGTTGCCGAGGGGATTGAGGTCGTTCTGTATCTCGAACAGGTCGGACAGGCCGTCGCCGTCGGTGTCGGCACTGGTGGCGGAGGTGCCGATGATCGCCTCGGCCTCGTCGACCAGCCCGTCGCCGTCGCTGTCGGGCAGCTTGTCGTAGCCATAGAGGTTCGGCAGCGGGATCCTGGTGTTCTCGCCCGATCGGCCGGTGGTGAAGCTCGCCTCGCCGATCAGGCCGTTGGCCAGATCGAGGATCTTGAGTGTGAGCGCGGTCTCGGCCGGCAGGAACACGTCGAGCGAACCGTCGGCGCCCAGCTGGCCGCGGATCGGCGAGGCGCCGCCCTCGATCACATAATAGGCGCCGCCGGGCAGCTCGACGAAGGTCGAGATGCCGTGCGAGACATCGGCCAGGCCATAGTCGACCCAGGCCACCGCCTCGTCCACCACGCCGAAGTCGGCGGGCCAGCCGGCAGGGAGGACCATCTCCTTCTCGAACAGCGGATTGGCGTCGTTCAGGCGCGCGAGCAGCGACTGGAGCTCGGCCAGATCCTCGGGACTCAGCAGGTCGCCGACGCTGGTGTCGCCCGCGGCGAACTGGCGCGCGAGCGCCAGCACGTCGTCGTCGCTGACCAGATCGCCGCTGCGGCCGAAGACCGACTTGAACAGGTCCTTGGTGTCGATAAAGTATTTCACTTCCTCGATCAGGATGCACGCCGCCTCGAAGGCCGCCTTGACCGCCGCGACCTTGCCGCCGGCCAGCAGGTTTTCGGCCAGCGCGATGAAGCCCTTGATCTCGGTCGTCAGCAACAGCGTCGACTTGATCGCGTACAGCGCCTTGTCGATGCCCGGGGTCGCGCATTCGGGATCGTCGCTGGTCGACTTGAGCGCCTCGAGCGTCTTGGCCGCGACGTTGAGTGCACCGATGCCGCCCTCGACCGCCGCCTTGATCTTGTTGATGTTCTGTTCGCTGGCCTCGTTGAACACCTTTTCGACGCCGAGCTTCACCGCCTGCTTGAGTGCGTCGATAACCATGAACGCATCGGTCCACGCCTGCGGGCTCTTCTCGAACAGCGAACCGGCGAGCGACAGGCTGGTCTGCGTCAGGTTCGCGGCCTTGTCGGCGATGTCGGTGATGCACTTGGCAAGATCACCGAACTTCACCAGCTCCTGAAGGACGTTCTTGAACGTGAACGCGACTTCCTTGGCGATGTTTAGGAATTCTGTGACGTCGATGCCGTTGCCCTCGCACTCGGGCTTTGGCGGATCATTGTCGGGATCGGGCTTCGGCGGCTCGGGCCGGCGCGGCGCGGGATCGTCGGGCAGCCCGGTGGGCGATCCCGGCGGGGTCAGGCCGTGCCAGCCGGGCTTGGTGATGCCCATGCCCGGATCGGTGACGACGGTGAGGCCGTCGGCGCTGACGGTGGCGGTCCCCTCGATCACCAGCCGGCCGGTGGTGTGGTCGAACGACAGGAAGTTGAGCTTGGTGCCCGGTGCTGCGTTGAAGGTGTTGGGGAACACCATCGTCAGCGGCTCGGAAAAGACCGCGGCGCCCGGCGCCTGGATGGTGATGTCGAACGTGTGCTGGAGGAGCCCGTCGGGCAGCATGTCGCGGACGAGCTCGGGCGGGACGGTCGAGATGCCGACCTGGGCATTGTCGACCGGCTGGCCATCCTCGCCCAGCACCGATCCGGGCTTCACCTCCAACGTCAGGCGATCGCGCTCGGCGGCGGTCAGCCCGGTATAATCGTCGCCCTTGGCGACCACGGTCGTCGTCTGCGTATCGCTGATCTCGACCAGCACGTCCTTGCTGATGCGCGGCAGATAGACCTCGCCGCGGGTCAGGTTGTCCGCCTGGAGCTCGGTCGAGCCCATCGTGCCCATCATCGTGTTGGCGACGCCCGCGCGCACCTTCACGTCCATGACCATCTCGGGGAAGAACACGCCGTCGGGCGCGTTGGTCGCGGTACGGCCGTCGATCGCCACCTTGACCGTGCCGGCGGGCACGTTGGTCAGCGTGAAGCTGCCATCGGCGGCGGTCAGCACCGCCTCGCTCTCGCGGCCGAGGATGTAGACCTTCACGCCGGCCAGCCGCTCTAGGAACACGTCGTCGGCGGTGTGCGGCACGCCGTCCGGCCCGGCGCGGAAATCGTCTGGGGTCATCGGCTTCAGGTCGCGGCCCGGGCCGACGATGAAGCCAGTGATGGTGGTGCCGGGCACCACCGCGTCGCTGATCGTCGTGAAGCCCGCGGCATAGGCGCCGCCGGCGCTGCCGTTGGCGTCGCCGTCGAGCATCGCGCCGTCCGCCGCCTTCACCCTGGCGCCGTCCAGGTGCACGGTGATGCGCTGCGCGCCCGGCATCGCCTTGTCGAGGAACAGGTACGCGCTCTTGCCGTCCGCGGCGGTGACGATGCTGGCGGCCAGCCTGTTGCCTGCGGCGTCGGTCGCGTAGAAGCTGTCGGCGGTCAGCGTCGATGCGTCCACCGCCTTGGAGAAGGTGACCTGCGGCCGCTGCGTCAGGCCGACTTCGCCGCTGCCGGCGCGCGGCGTCATCGCCGTGACCGTGAACGGCGCGGGCGCGGCGATCGAGAAGTCGATCGTCTTGCTGGCGCTGTTGCCCGCGGCGTCGCGCGCGGTCACCACCACCTTGTGCCCGCCCGCCGCCAGCGCGGCGATGTCGAGCGCGCTCGAGAAGCCGCCGTCGCTGCCGAAGCCGACCGGGATCTCCGCGCCGCCATCCACCGAATAGCTGAGCGCGGTCAGCCCCGAGCCGGTGCCGTTCGCCAGCCCCGCGATCCGCGCGCCTGCCGCGATCGACGCACCATCGGCAAAGCCGGTGAAGTCGATCGTCGGCGCGACCGAATCGACGAGGTAGTCGTAGCTGACCGCGTTGCCCCTGTTGCCCGCCGCGTCGCTCGCGCGCAGCACGATGCGGTGCGCGCCCTCGCCCAGCGCATCGGCGTCGAGCGTGAAGCGCCCGAGATTGTCGAAGTGGACGAGGCCGAAGGCGCCGCCGTCGACGCTCGCCTCCAGGCTGGCGACGCCCGACAGATTGTCGATGACGAAGCCCGACACGTCGAATCCGTCCTTGACCGCCTTGCCGCCAGGCGTCGTCACCGCGATGCGCGGCCCGCTGGTGTCCGCGGTGCGCGACAGCGCCTCGATCACCGCCTCGCCCACGTCGCGGCCGATTTCCTGACCCGCCTGGTTCGAGAATTCGAAGTGGATGCCGCCATAGATGCGGCTGCGCCCCGCCTCGTCCGCGGCGGCGTCGAAACTGCCGAAGCTGCGCGTCACGCCCGCGACCGTGGGGGAGCCGACGGTGAAGGCGAAGTCCTCGCCGAACAGATAGGTCAGGATCTCCGCACCCGCCGCCGAATAGGTCGAGTGGCCGGAGACATAATCGGGGTGCGCGGGGCTCAGCTGCTGCGGCGTCCAGTTCGGATCGGCAGCGGTCAGGTCGTTGCCGTCCTTGTCGCCGTTGCGGATCGCCGTTTCGGGCCGCCAGAAGCTGTAGGTATATTTGGTGTCCCACGCCGCGATCGAGGCGTCGGCGAGCGCCAGGTTGAGCATCGCGTACATGCGCGCGTTGGCGGCGATGCCCGCGCCCGTCATCTGCGCGGCGACCTCGGCAATGTCGTTCCAGTGGCCGGGCGGCGTCGCGGTGCCGATGCCGTCGCGCCAGAAGGCGGCGGCCGCGGTCTGGTCGGCGGTGCGCACCGTCGATCCGACGCCGCCGATCGCCACCAGCTCGTTATAGGCGGCGGCGTACTCGGCGCTATTCAGCGCGGGCGGCGGCCCGGCGCGAAACTGATCGGGGCTGGCGATGACGAAGGGGTCGAGCGTCGCCCATTGCGGCAGCTCGGGCTCCGCATACATCGGCCCGGTTCGCACCCATTCGCCCGGCGCGCTGCCATTGTCGTGCGTGACGAACGCGTCATAGCCGTCGCTTTCACGCAGCGCATAGACGATGTCGGCCATCGTGGTGCCGAGCTCGCGCCCCTCGGCCAGCGCCTCGCCGGTGCCGAGCTGGTCCATGACCTGCGCCAGCCGCGCGTCGAGCACGTCCTTGCGACCGGGGAAGATCGCCAGCAGCATCGTGTAGCTGGCGTAGGCGACCGCCGCCTCGATCGAGGCATCCGCGCCTGCATCCAGATTGACCCACAGCGGGATCGAGCCGTCGATCGCGCTGATCGCGTCATAGACCGCGACGCTCTGCATCGCGAGCGCGCGGCTCGCCATCGCGGGCGGCGTCGCGCTGCCGGCGATCACCTCCAGCGCGACATTGTTCCAGAATAGCACCTGGTCGCTGGTCGCCGACCCGGCGATCCGCTCGACATCCAGCGTGACGACGGTGGCGTTGCCCGCCGCGTCGGTCAGCGTCACGTCGATGCGGTTGTCGCCGATCGACAGCGGCACATTCTCCAGCGCGAACTTGCCCGACGAGCTGACGAGCGTCGCGCCCTTGCCGCCGATGCTCGCGGTCGTGCCCGCTTCGACGTCGATGCCGACCAGCGTGACGCTGGCCTGCGCGGTGATGCCGTCGCCGACGGTGCCGCTGTCGGAGGAACGCGCCAACGCGACGCTGCCGCCGGTCGGCGCGACATTGTCATAGGTCATGGCGACCTGCGCCCGCTGCGCACCCGTGGTCAGGACCAGCGTATGGTTTCCTTGCGCGAAGCTGCCGAGCGTCGTGGGGTCGAGGGTGAAGCGGCCGTCCGCACCAACCGCGGCGCTGACGTCGATCGCGGCGCCGCCGTCGATCGACAGGCGCAGCGACGCGGCGTCCGCGGGGTTGAGCGCACCGCTGATCCGCGCGTCGCGGGTCAGGCCGTCGGTCGCGCTGGTGCCGGTGTCGGCGAACAGCGCGGCGCTCAGCGTGCTCGGCGGCGCCTCGACCACATCGGTCACGGTGACCCTGACCGCCTGTTCGGTGCGGTTGGCGCCATCGCTGGCCGCCAGCGTCACGTCATAGACGTTGTCGCCGCCGACATCGCCCGGCCGCTCGAAATCTGGCGCGGCGACGAAGGAAAGCGCGCCGGTCGCGGCGTCGATCGCGAACTTCGCGGCATCGGCACCGCCCGCGATCGAGAAGCGCGGCGTTCCGCCATCGGGGTCGGTAACGGTCGCTACCAGGCCGGTCGCGACGCGGTTCTCCGCGACGGAGATCGCGGCGGCGGAGGTGAAGGTCGGCGCGACGTCGTTGACGTTGGTGACGGTGATCGTCACCGCCTGGGTCGTCGTGCTGACGCCGTCGCGTGCGGAGAGCGTCACTTGATAGACGTTGTTGCCATCGGCATCGCCCGGTGCCTCGAAATCGGGTGCCGCCACGAACGACAGCGCGCCCGTCGCCGCGTCGATCGTGAAGCGCGCGGCATCGGCGCCGCCCGCGATCGCGAACACGGGCGCGGCACCGTCGGGATCGCTGACGGCGGCGACCAGCCCGGTCGCCAGCCGGTTCTCGGCCACCGACGCGCTCGCCCGCGAGGTGAAGGTCGGGGCGACGTCGTTGACGTCGCGCACGGTGACGCTGACCGCCTGGGTGGTCGTCAGCTTGCCGTCGCTTGCCGAGACGGTGACCTGATAGACGTTGTTGCCGCCGACATCGCCCGGCGCCTCGAAATTAGGCGCGGCGACGAAGCGCAGCGCGCCGGTCGCGGCGTCGATCGTGAACCGGGCCGAATCCTCGCCGCCGGCAATGGCATAGGTCAGGCGGTCGCCATCGGCATCGGTCGCGGTGACGGTCTGGACCGCCACGCCATTCTCGT
The DNA here is from genome assembly GCF_032391395.1 of Sphingomonas sp. Y38-1Y. Taxonomy (NCBI): domain Bacteria; kingdom Pseudomonadati; phylum Pseudomonadota; class Alphaproteobacteria; order Sphingomonadales; family Sphingomonadaceae; genus Sphingomonas; species Sphingomonas sp. Y38-1Y. The sequence goes on along the minus strand of NZ_CP135916.1, from coordinate 621,232 downwards.
CGACCGCGACGCTCGCCGATGAGGTGATGACCGGAGCGTTGTTCGGCGGCGGAGGAGGGGGTGGCGGCGGCGGGGGGCGGCGGGGTTACCGTCTCGTCGACGTCGGTCACCGACACGCGGATCGCCTGGTCGGCATTGTTGGTCCCGTCGCTCGCGCGGACCACCACCTCATAGACATTGTCGCGGCCGACGTCGGCTGGCTGTTCGAAATCGACCGCCTGGACGAAGCGGAGCACGCCCGTCGCCGCGTCGATGACGAAGCGCGCGGCATCGGCGCCGCCGGCAATCGCATAGCGGACGCTCGTACTGTCGGCGTCGGTCGCGCGCACCGTCAGGATCGGCGCCACCGAGTTCTCCGCAACCGTCGCGCGGTTTGGCGAGGTGAAGACGGGCGCGACATCGTCGACATTGCGCACGGTGACCGCGATCGCCTGGGTCGTCGTGAAGCGGCCGTCGCTCGCCGCAACGACGACGTCATAGACGTTGTTGCGGTCGGCATCGCCCGGCGCCTCGAAATCGGGCGCCGCGACGAAGGAAAGCGCACCGGTCGCCGCGTCGATCACGAAGCGCGCGGCATCGGCGCCGCCCGCGATCGAGAAGCGCAGCGCATCGCCATCCGTATCGCTCGCAGCGACAGAGGCGACGGCGCGGCCATTCTCGTCCACCGTCACCGCGGCGGGCGCGGTCAGGATGGGGGCGTTGTCGTTGGCGTCGGTCACGGTCACGCGGACCGTCTGGGCGGCGCTCGCCCGGCCGTCGCTAGCGCGGACGACCACTTCATAGACGTTGTCGCGGTTGGCGTCGGCCGGTGTCTCGCGGTCGGGCGCGGCGGCAAAGGCGAGTGCGCCGGTCGCCGCGTCGATGACGAAGCGCGCGGCATCGGCGCCGCCCGCGATCGCATAGGTGATCGGATCGCGATCGGGATCGACCGCGCCGCCGCTCGCGGTGACCGCGGTCGCCCCCTCGACCAGGCTGACCGCGCGCGCGGCATCGATCACCGGCGCTTCGTTGGGAAAGCCGACGGGAAGCGGGTCGTTGCCCAGCATCGTCCCGCCGAAGACGATCACGCCGTCCTCGATCTCGAGCGCATAGGCGACGCCGGCGATCTCGATCGTGGTCGCCTCTTCGCCGATCGGCACCACCAGCATGCCACCGTTCGGCATCTCGAAGATGGCGGAGCTGCCCGACCGGCGCACCGTCAGCCCCGCGCCGACGCCGCTCACGACCACGCGGTCGCCGCCCGCGTTGAACGACGCGTCGAGGACGATCCGCGTCCCCGCCCCGAGCGAGACGCGGATCGTCTCCTGCCCGTCCGGCGTGCCAAAGATCAGATGCTCGCCGGCGATGACCGGCGTGAAATCCTCGTCCTGCGAAAGCGTGATGATCGCCACGGTGCTTGCCCCCCTGTCAGGCGGGCAGGAGTCCGGGCCAGGTCGATCGCGGCTGCGCAGCCGAAAGGGTACGCCGACGCCTCCGCGTCGAGCCCATGTTCAGCCAGCGCAACCCGATTCTATCTTGCCCGCCGGCGCGATGGATCGTGGTCCCCGGTTCCCCCCCGGCAGCCGATCCGATCGCCAGTCCCCACCCGCGATGCTTCTACAATGACGCAAGCCCGAGGGCGCGATCAACGGACAGGATATGGACGATGCTCAGCGTGCGCGAACGGACACGGCAAGGCGATAGCCGGCACCCTGGACGGTGGCGATCACCGGCCCCTCGACCAGCGGCTCGAGCTTGCGGCGGATGCGGCGGACGAGCGCGTCGGCGGTGCGCGGATCGATCTCGTCGCCGCGCCGCGCGATTGCGCCGCACAGCGTTTCGCGCCCGACGACCGCGCCGCCGGCCTCTGTCAGCAGTTCGAGCAGCGTGAACTCGCCGCGGGTCAGCGGTGTCGGTCGCCCGCCCGGCGGCGACAGCGTCCGCGCATCGAGGTCGAGGAGCAGCCCCGCCAGGTCGAACCGGCGCGGCCGCGTGCGGCGGCGAAGCAGCGCGCCGGTCCGTGCGCACAGCTCGCCCGGATGGACAGGAAGCGCGACCAGGTCGTCGCACCCCGCCTCGATCGCGGCGATCCGCTCCTCGGGCCGAGTCGCGGTGCCGACGCCGATCAGGCCCGCCCGGCCCGTCGTGCCCAGTTGCCGCGGCAGGTCGCGCGCACCGAGCGCGGGATGGTCGAGATCGAGCAGCACGACGTCGACCGCCTCGCGCGACATCGTCATGCGGCATTCCTGCGGTCCGGTCACCGCACGAACGGCATACCCCCCCTCGACCAGTGCCAGTACATATTCGGCGCGCCGTGTCGGCTGATGTTCGACCACCAGCACACGGCCCGCTCCTTGTTTTTCGATCACGCTTTCTTTCGCCCCCGAAGAAAACACGACGCATTCGACTCGCGCGGACTATCCGCGCGGCTCGTTCTTGTCGCCTCATCGCGGCGCTTGCAACAATTACATCCTTAAAGGCGTGGCGATCATCATGCCGCGGCGCGGCGAAGTCGGTCGTTGATTGCCTCGCCCAGGCCGTGTCCGGGCACCGGTGCGACCGCGATCGCGCTTGCCGCGCTCGCGTCCGCGCGGTGGAGCGCGTCGAACAATCGCGCCGCCGCCTCGGTCAGGTCGCCGCTCACCGACAGCGTGTCGTCGCCCGCGACCGGACCGAACCCGATCAGCCATTCGCCCGGCCGCGCCTCCGCCGCGTCCAGCCGGATCGGCTTGGCCGGCGCATAATGGCTGGTGAGCTGGCCCGGCGCGACGATCGGCCCGCCCGCCGCCGCCGCGGCAAGACCCAGCGCGGCGCGATCGATCGGGCCCGGGCGCAGCACCAGCCCGCGCGCGGGATCGACGATCGTCGATTCGAGTCCGGCGGGGGTCGGCCCGGCATCCAGGATCAGCGGGATGCGCTCGCCGAGGCTCGCGGCGACATGCTCGGCGCGGGTCGGGCTGATCCCGCCGCTCGCATTGGCGGACGGCGCGGCGAGCGGGCGCCCGGCGGCGCGCAGCAGCGCCTGCATCGCCGGATGCGCGGGCATCCGCACCGCCACCGTCGCCAATCCCGCGGTCGCCAGCGACGCCACCGGGCTGTCCGGCGCCAGCGGCAGCACGAGTGTCAGCGGCCCCGGCCACCAGCGCGCCGCCAGCGCCAGCGCAGCCTGATCGAACACCGCCACCCGCCGCGCCGCGTCTAGGTCGGGCACGTGGACGATCAGCGGATTGAAGCTCGGCCGTCCCTTTGCGGCATAGATGCCGGCGACCGCGCGCGAATCGGTCGCGTCGGCGGCGAGGCCATAGACCGTCTCGGTCGGCACCGCGACGCAGCCACCCTCGGCGATGACGCGCGCCGCCGCCTCGATCGCGCCGGGCTCGCCGTAGCGTAACGTGCGCGTCGCGCCGGTCGGGTTTGGCGAGGGCATCGGAAAGCCGCTATATCGCGCGCAAAATCACGACAAGAGAGGACTGATGAGCTTCACCCCCGCCATTGCCGAGCAGCGCTTCGTGCTCACCCATGTCGCCGGCATCGACGATCTCGCCACCAGCGACCGCTTTGCCGAGGCGACGCCCGACACGATCGAGGCGGTGCTGGAGGGCGCGGGCCAGTTCGCCGTGGGCGAATGGGCGCCGCTCGACCGCGTCGGCGACACGGTGGGCGCGCGATGGACCGAGCAGGGCGTGGTGATGCCGGACGGGTTCCGCGCCGCGTATCAGGGCTATGTCGACGGCGGCTGGGGGACGATCGGCTCGCCCACCGACTATGGCGGGATGGGCATGCCGTTCGCGCTGGCGAGCGCGGTGCTGGAGACGTTGGGCACTGCCAATATGGGTCTGGGCCTTTGCCCCACGCTCAACGGCGGCGCGATCGAGGCGCTGATGCACCATGGCAGCGCCGAGCAGCAGGCGGCATACCTGCCGCACCTGGCGACCGGTGAGTGGCCGGCGACGATGAACCTGACCGAGCCGCAGGCGGGCAGCGACGTGGGCGCGCTTCGCACCCGCGCCGAGCCGCGCGGCGACGGCAGCTGGTCGCTGTCGGGGACCAAGATCTTCATCAGCTATGGCGACCACGACATGGCCGACCAGATCGTCCACCTCGTCCTCGCGCGCACGCCCGATGCGCCGGCGGGCACGCGCGGGCTGAGCCTGTTCCTCGTCCCCAAGTACCGGCTGGATGAAGCGGGCAAGCCGGGCGACTTCAACGACATCCGCGTCGTGTCGATCGAGCACAAGATGGGCCTCCACGCCTCGCCCACCTGCGTCCTGTCCTTCGGCGACCATGGCGACTGCATCGGCGAGCTGATCGGGGCCGAGGGCGGCGGGATCGCGGCGATGTTCACGATGATGAACAACGCGCGCCTCAATGTCGGCCTGCAGGGCATCCAGGTCGCCGAGCGCGCGACGCAGCGCGCGGTCGCCTATGCGCTCGACCGGATGCAGGGCGCGCGCGCCGGCACCGGCGTCGCGATCATCGAGCATCCCGATGTCCGCCGCATGCTCCTTCGAATGAAGGCACAGACGCAAGCGGCGCGCGCGCTCGTCTATTATGCCGCGGGGATCAGCGACCGACTGGCACTGGGCGAGGGCGAGGCGAAGAAGCGGCTCGACCTCCTCACTCCGCTCGCAAAGGCGCATGGCTCCGATTTGGGCGTCGAGGTCGCGAGCCTGGGCATCCAGGTGCATGGCGGCATGGGCTATGTCGAGGAGACGGGCGCGGCGCAGCATTTCCGCGATTCGCGAATCACCCCGATCTATGAGGGCACGAACGGCATCCAGGCGGCCGACCTGGTCGGGCGCAAGCTCGCCATGGACAATGGCGGCGTCTTCCTTGCCCATCTCGAGACGATGCGCGGCGAGGCCGAGGATGCCGGCCTCAGGTCGCTGATCGATGCGTGCGAAGAGGTCGGGCGGCGGTTGATGACCGCGGATGCCGACGACCGGCTCGCCGCGTCCTATCCCTTCCTCACCATGCTGTCGGTCGCGACCTGTGGCTGGCTGATGGAGCGGCAGGGGCGGATCGCCGCGACGGCGGAGGGCGACCCGGCATTCCTTGGGCAGAAGCGGGCGGCGGCCCGCTTCTATGTCGAGCAGATCGTGCCGGAGGCCTTGGGGCTCAAGGCGTCGGCGATGGCGCCTGCCGCCGCGCTCTACGAGCTGCCCGCAGCGGCGTTCGCTGCCTGAGATCGGTTGCGGGTAAAGGCGCGCGGTCCTAGATCGCGCGCCATGACGCTGCCGCCGCCGCCCGAATGGGCCGATCATGACGCCGTCCTGATCGGTTTCCCGAGCCACCCGGAAATCTGGGGACCGCCGCTTGCCGGTGCGAGGAAAGAGACGCTCGCCTTCGCCAACGCCCTCGCCGATGGCGGCCGCGGCGAGCGGGTGCTGCTCGTCTGCGCCGATGCGGAGGCGGCTCGCGCCGCCGCCACCGGCATCGAAAAGGGTGTCGAGATCGTCACCGAGGCGTTCGGCGACGTCTGGCTGCGAGACACCGCCGCGATCGTCACCGGTGACGGCAGCGCGCGCGCGTTCCGCTTCAACGGCTGGGGCGGCAAGTACGACTTTCCCGGCGACGAGGATGTCGGCGCCCGACTTGCCGAGCGACGCGGCCTCGCCTTCGAGCCGTGCGACTGGGTGCTGGAGGGCGGGTCGATCGACGGCGACGGCACCGGCCTGGTCGTCACGACCGAGCAATGCCTGCTCAATCGCAACCGCAATCCCGGCCTGTCGCAGCGGACGGCGGAGGAATGGCTGCTGTGCGACCTGGGCTTCGATCGCGTGCTGTGGCTGGGCGACGGGCTGGTCAACGACCATACCGACGGCCATGTCGACAATCTCGCGCGGTTCGTCGGCCCCAACCGGCTCGCGGTGCCGCAGCCGGAGGAGAACGACCCCAACTGGCTGATCTATCAGGATGCCGCGCGCCGTGCCGAGGCGTTCGGGGTCGAGGTCGTCCGCCTCCCCTCCCCCGGCCGCGTGCTGGTGGACGAGGAGGTCGTGCCGGCGAGCTACATGAACTTTTATATCGGCAACACGGTGGTGGCGGTGCCGACCTATGGCCAGCCCAACGACGCGCGCGCGGTCGAGGCGATCGGCACGCTGTTCCCCGGCCGCCGCGCGGTGGGGCTTCGCGCCGACCACATCCTGACCGGCGGCGGCAGCTTCCACTGCATCAGCCAGCAATTGCCGAGGTTCGCATGACCCCGAGGTTCGCATGACAGAAATCACCGTCGCGGCGATGCAGCTCGCCTTCACGCGCGACCTGGACGCCAACATCGCCGCGGTTAGCGAGCTGGTGCGCGAGGCCAAGGGCCGCGGCGCGCAGGTCGTGCTGCCGCCCGAACTGTTCGAGGGCGAATATTTTTGCCGCACCGAGGAAGAGGAATGGTTCGCGACCGCGCGCCCGGTCGACGAGCATCCCGCGGTGCTGGCGATGCAGCGGCTGGCCGACGAGCTCGACATCCATATCCCGACCAGCTTCTTCGAGGCGGACGGGCCGCATCACTATAACTCGCTGGCGATGATCGCGCCCGGCGGGCGGATCGAGGGCGTCTATCGCAAGAGCCACATTCCCGACGGGCCGGGCTATGAGGAGAAATTCTATTTCCGCCCCGGCAATACCGGGTTCAAGGTCTGGGGCGGCCCGGGCGCGAAGCTGGGCGTCGGCATCTGCTGGGACCAATGGTATCCGGAAACCGCGCGCGCGATGATGCTGATGGGCGCCGAGATCCTCTTCTATCCCACCGCGATCGGTGCCGAGCCGCACGATCCGACGCTCGACACGCGGCGGATGTGGCGGCGCGCGATGCTGGGCCATGCGGTGTCGAACGTCGTGCCCGTCATCGCCTCCAACCGGATCGGCAGCGAGCACGGACAGCTTTTCTACGGTCACAGCTTCATCTGCGACGAGTTCGGCGAGATGCTGGCCGAGTTCGGTGCGGAGGAGACGGGCGTGCTGACCGCGACGCTGGACCTGGCGCGCGTCAGGAAGAACCGCGCGGGGATGGGCTTCTTCCGCGACCGGCGGCCGGAGCTTTACCGGCGGCTGGTCGAGGACGTTTGATATAATCGTCACCGGCCCCCGAGCCGGGGTCCCGCTTATACTCGTTACGAAGAGAAAGAAGCGGGACCCCGGATCAGGTCCGGGGTGACGAAGAAGGTTGTTACGCCGTCACCGCCGTGCGCCAGCCATCGGCATAGGTCTCACGCGCGACGCGCGAATAGGGCACCGGGCTGACGATCGCGCGGACTTCGAGCTGCTGGTGCGGCTCGACCGTGGTCTTGCGCGTGCCGCCATTCTCCTCGCCCCAGACGACGCGGACTTCGGTGCCAACCTCGATCGACGGATCGATCGTGGCGAGGCTCAGCGCCTGCTTCTCGTTGTAGCTGTAGCCGGTGAACATCGACACGCCGACGGTCTTTCCATCCACGGTCACGCGGTCGTAGTTGGACGAGGCATAGTTGGCGAGCGGCACGTCGAAGAACTTGTACTGGACGCCGTCCGGATCGAACAGCGACGCCATGATCTTGGCCATATCCTCCGGATGCCAGGCGAGCGTCACCTTCTTGCGCTGCGCCTTGCGATCGAGCGCCTCCAGCGCCTCGCGACCGTGGAAGTCGTGGTCGAACTTGACGAAGGGCCCGTAGCCCAGCTCCCACGGGTTGAGGTAATAGTCCTCGATATTGTCGGACACGAAGCTGCCGCCGATCGAGCCCGTCGCCTCATAGCTGTCGGCGCCCAGCCACTCGCGGTACGCCTTCAGCTTCTCGCCGGTGTAGATCGCGGGCAGCGGCGAGGGAATCCAGCCGCTCTCCAGCGTGTTCGACGGATAGGCGCGGCTGCCGCAGGGGACGAGGCCGAATTCCTTGCCCGCCTCCAGGATCGCGGCGCGGATCTCTTCCTGCTCGGCATAGGGGCCCCAGATTTCGAGACCCGGCGCGCCCGACATGCCGTGGCGCAGCGTGCGAACGTGGCGGCCGGCGATGTTCATCGTCGACATGTTGAAGAATTTGAGCTGCTCGAGCGGGCCGCCATGCAGCTTCTCGATCACCGCCCAGGCGTTCGGGCCCTGGATCTGGAAGCGCCACTCCTTGCGCGACACCGGCTTGCCCATCGGCCGCATCGGCGAGCGGTCGTCGAGCTCGATTTCCACGTCATAGCCGCCGGTCGCGGCATGATAGCGCAGCCAGTTCGACGCCGGCGCGCGGCCGACATAGGTGAAGGACTGCTCCTCCTCCCAGAAGATGATGCCGTCGCCGATGACATGGCCATAGGGGGTCGTCGGCACATACTGCTTGGCCTTGCCCGGCGCCCAGCCCTTGGGGCTGTTGACCATCGTGTCGGAGAGCAGCTTCAGCGCGTCGTTGCCGCGGATGTACAGGTTCACCATGTGGTGCGACTGGTCGAACAGCACCGCCGAATGCTGCCACGCCCACTGCTCCGAACGCCAGTTGTGGAACTCGGGCGCCACAACCGGATAGACATAGGCGCCGAGCTGCGAATTGCGCAGCAGCTCCACCGTATTGCCCGCGCCCTGAAGCACCTGTTCGAGATTCTGCGCCGTCATGCTCGCCTCTCCATGCGAAGTTATGATGCGAGGCATAGCATTATTCGTATGCGAGGCAAACGATCTGTGCGGCAAGTGTGCCGCCCTACTCTCTTCGTCACCCTGGACCTGTTCCGGGGTCCACCGTGCCGCGAGCCAAGCGGCCGCTGAGTGCGCGGTGAGGTGGACCCCGGAACGGGTCCGGGGTGACGAGTGGGGGCATGGGCACCCTCACACACACCCGTCACCCCGGACTTGATCCGGGGTCCCGCTTTCTAAGGTGCAGAAGAATAAGAAGCGGGATCCCGGATCAGGTCCGGGATGACGATTACCCCAATCGCTGACCCATGCGCGCGATCGCGAGTCCCTCGACCTCGGCCAGGATCGCGCCGGCGTTGCCCGGGGCGGTGATTGCGCGCTCGGCGGTGCGGACGCGTTCGACCGCGCGGGCGAGCTGCGCGGCGTTCCAGCGGCTGAGCGCGCGGATCGTCGCGGCTTCCTCCTTCCAGAACACGCGGTGCCGCTTGACCACGACCGCGGCGCTGTCGCCGCCCTCGACCTCTCGCCGCATGTCGGCCAGCGCGATCAGCCGCTTGGCGAGCTGGCGCAGCGTCGGGATGGCGAGATTGTCGTCGGCGATCGCGGCAAGCTCTGCGCCCGCGGTCACCGGATCGCCGCCCACCACTGCCTCGATCGCGGCGCCCATCGCGCTTTCGTCGAGCACCGCGCCGATCGCGTCGAGCACCTCCGGCCCGCAATCGGCAGGTCGCTCGGGCGCGGCATCGAGATAGAGCGCGAGCTTCTCGACCTCGCGCGTCATCACCGCGCGGTCGCCGCCGGTCGCCGCGACCAGCCGCTCGGCACAGCCGCCGCCCAGCCGCACGCCCTGGTCGCGCGCGATCTGCGAGGCCAGGCGAACGGCATCCGCCCCCTCCGGCACATAGAGCGCGCATCCGACCGCGTTGGCCGCGGCATCGACCAGTTTGACGATCTTGCCGGTCTTGCGGAGCGACGGGGCGATGGCGACCACCGGATTGCCCGCGCGCGGCGCGGCGAGCAGCAGGCTCACCGCCTCCAGGCTCTCCTCGCCCATGCCGGTCACGCGGATGAAGCGGCGGTCGCCGAACAGCGACATCGACGCCGCCTCGTCCGCCAGCCGCCCCGGATTGGACTTGAGCGCCGCGCCGTCCAGGTCGACGCGCTCCGCCGCCTGCCCCAGCGACTTGTGGAGCAGCGCGGCAAGGTCGGCGGCGCCCGATTCGTCGGGACCGTGGATCAGGTAGAGCCGCGTCGCCTCGTCGGGTTTCTCCAGCCGCGCGCGCATCTGCGCGGGCTTGAGGTTCACTGGTCGTCCCGGACGCGCTGCGCGTAGAGCGCGATCCGCGCGACGATGCGATCGGCGACGATCCCCGACAGCCGCTCCAGCGCGGACTGTTCGGCGGCGATCGTCGCATATTCGCTGCTGACGACGTCGATGCCCGCGTCCGATCCCGCGGTCGCGTCGACGACGACGCCGCCATTGGCGAGATCGACGAGCTGATAGCGCGCGCGCAGCGTCCGCCGCTCACGCGTGATCGTGTCGTTGCGGCGCACGCCCAGCCCGATGATCTCGTCATCGAGCGTCACCTGAAGCCGATAGCGCGGGCTCGCCGAGCCGTCGGCGCCCGCCAGCCGGTCGCGGAGCGCATTGGTGACCAGCCAGCCATTCTGCCCGGCGATCGGCGCGACTTCGACTGCGGTCAGCGTCTGGCGCACCGACCCCTGCGGCCCGCCGCCATAGAGCGGACGCATCCCGCATCCACCAAGCGCGGCGGCAGCGATCGCGAGCAGGGCGGCGGCGCGGATCACGCGACGAGGTTCACGAGTCGGTCGGGCACGACGATCACCTTCCTGGGAGCCTTGCCGTCCAGAATGCGCACGACGTTCTCGGATGCAAGCGCCGCGGCCTCCACGACCTCGCGCGCCGCCCCCTTTGGCATGGTCAGCGTGTCGCGAAGCTTGCCGTTGACCTGGACCGCGATCGTCACTTCGTCCTCGACCAGCATCGCCGGATCGACCTCGGGCCAGGGCGCGTCGGCGATCAGCCCCGATTCGCCCCAGCCGGCCCACGCCTCTTCGGCGACGTGCGGGCACATCGGCGCGACGATGCGGGCAAGCGCGCGGATCGCGGCAGTGCGGTCGGCCGACGGCGACGCCTTCTCGATCGCGCCGACCAGTTCGTAGAGCTTGGCCACCGACTTGTTGAAGGCGAGCGCCTCGACATCCTCGGCGACGCCGGCGATCGTCTTGTGGAGCTTCCGCCGGAGCGCGACGTCCTCGCCCTCACCCACGGCGTCGGCGGTGAACAGCCGCCACAGGCGCTGGACGAAGCGCCACGCGCCCTCGATCCCCGCCTCCGACCATTGCAGGTCGCGCTCGGGCGGGCTGTCGGACAGCATGAACCAGCGGACGGCGTCGGCGCCGTACTGGTCGACGATCGGGCCGGGATCGACGGTGTTCTTCTTCGATTTCGACATCTTCTCGACCCGGCCAAGGCTGATCGCCTCGCCGGTCGCGATCTCGACACCGCCCTGCACCTCCTCTGGGGAGAGCCAGCGGCCGTCCGATGCCTTGTACGTCTCGTGCGTCACCATGCCCTGCGTGAACAGGCCGGCGAACGGCTCCTTCACGTCGATCATGCCGACATGGGCAAGCGCACGGGTCCAGAAGCGGGCGTAGAGCAGGTGGAGGATCGCATGCTCGACCCCGCCGATATATTGCTGGACGGGCAGCCACTGCTCGGCGACCGCGCGGTCGAAGGGCTTGTCGCCGGGCTGGCTGGCGAAGCGGATGAAGTACCAGCTCGAATCGACGAAGGTGTCGAGCGTGTCGGTCTCGCGCCGCGCGGGGGCGCCGCACGACGGGCAGTCGACATGGCGCCAGGTGGGGTGGCGGTCGAGCGGGTTGCCCGGCACGTCGAACGACACGTCCTCGGGCAGCTTCACCGGCAACTGGTCGCGCGGCACGGGGACGGCGCCGCAGGCTTCGCAATGGATGATCGGGATCGGCGTGCCCCAATAGCGCTGGCGGCTGACGCCCCAGTCGCGCAGCCGCCAGACGGTGGTGCCCCGACCCCAGCCCTCGCCCTCGGCGCGCGCAATCACCGCGGCCTTGGCCGCTTCGACGTCCATGCCGTCGAGGAAGCCCGAGTTCACCAGCGCGCCGGGGCCGGTATAGGCCTCGTCACCCTCGAACACCGCGTCGGTCTTGTCGCCCTCGCCGACGACGCGCGGCACGGGGAGGCCGTATTTGCGCGCGAAGTCGAGGTCGCGCTGGTCGTGCGCCGGCACGCCCATGACGGCGCCGGTGCCGTAATCCATCAGCACGAAATTGGCGATGTAGACGGGGAGCGTGCGGCCCGCGTCGAACGGGTGTGCGACGGTCCAGCCGGTATCGAAGCCCAGTTTCTCGGCAGTCTCCAGCTCGGCGGCGGTGGTCCCGCCCTGCTTGCACTTCTCGATAAACGCGGCTGCGTCAGGATCGTCCGCCGCGCGCGCCTGCGCGACCGGATGGTCGGCGGCGACCGCGACGAAGCTGGCGCCGAAGATCGTGTCGGGGCGGGTGGAATAGACCTCGATCTCGGTATCGAACGGCGGGGTCGGCTGGAACCGGAACTGGAGACCGACCGACTTGCCGATCCAGTTCTCCTGCATCAGCCGCACCTTGTCGGGCCAATGCTCCAGGGTGCCGAGACCCTCCAGCAGCTCGTCGGCGAACTGCGTGATCTTGAGGAACCACTGGTTGAGCTTGCGCTTCTCGACCAGCGCGCCCGACCGCCAGCCACGGCCGTCGATCACCTGCTCGTTGGCGAGCACGGTCATGTCGACCGGATCCCAGTTCACCGCCGATTCGCGGCGATAGACGAGGCCGGCGGCGAGGAGGTCGAGGAACAGCGCCTGCTCGTGACCGTAATAGGTGGGGTCACAGGTCGCGAACTCGCGCGTCCAGTCGAGCGCGAAGCCCAGCCGCTTGAGCTGGCCCTTCATCGCGGCGATGTTGTCGTACGTCCAGGCGCCGGGATGGACCTTGCGCTCCATCGCCGCATTCTCGGCGGGCATGCCGAACGCGTCCCAGCCCATCGGGTGCAGCACCTCGAACCCGCGCATCCGCCGGAACCGCGCGAGCACGTCGCCCATCGTGTAGTTCCGCACATGGCCCATGTGGATCTTCCCCGACGGATAGGGGAACATTTCCAGCACATAGCTCTTCGGCTTGGGCGAATCGTCCTGCGCGGCGAACGTCGCGCGCTCGTCCCACACGGCCTGCCAGTGGGCATCGGCCTTCAACGCGTTGAAACGCGTGGTCATTTTCTCAACTCCGTTGAGGTCGCGGCGCCGGCCCGCTCCCCCACCCCGCCTCCCGTCGGCATCATGTCTGGGAGGCGGGGTGGGGGAGCGGGCCGGCGCCGCAAGCCATCAAAGCATTATCTTCAGCCGACGACCGCGCCGCGGCGCATGTCGCGGGCGCGGGTCAGGATGATGTCCTCGAGCTTCTGGACCGTCGCGGCCTGAACCGGCGCGGCGACCCACTGGCCGTTGGTGTTCACCTCACGCAGCGCCGCGACGCGCAGCGCATCGGCGCGCAGGTCCTGGTCGAGGATCGTGACCGTCACCTTCATCCGCTCGCCGGGCGTGTTGGGGTTCACGTACCAGTCGGTGACGATGACCCCGCCGTTCGAGTCGGTCTGGAGCAGCGGCATGAAGCTCAGCGTCTCCAGGCTGGCGCGCCACAGATAGCTGTTGACGCCGATCGTCGTGATCTGGCTGGCGGCCAGGTCGCGCGGGCGGTCGCCCTTGCCCCCGCAAGCGGCGAGCGCGAACACGAGCGGAAGGGCAAGAGCCAGGCGGCGCGACATCGGCGGAGTCCTCGAACAAGCGAAAATTACGAAGCGGCATCTCTATAGGGGCTCGCGGGCGCGCCGCAAGCAGCGCGCGGGCGGCGCAATCTGTGGGCCGGATGCAACACTCCGGGTAAATCCGCGCGGGGAGTGGAACGTCCGGGCTTAAGCATGGTAGGCGCAGGGACGATAAAGAGGGGATTCGGTGTGGGCTTGCGAACGGCCATGGTCGGGTTGAGTGCGGGGGTGCTGGCCACCACCGTGTTCGCGCTCGTCCCCGCCGCCGGTGCCTCACGACCCGACGAAGTGCGCTTCGCGCGCCGCATCGCGCCCGCGACCAGTGGCCGGTCGGGCATCGGATCCTTCACCCCCGCTTCCGCCGACCCCCGCCTCGCTGCCGCGATGTCGCGTGCGGGCCTGTCGGCGTCGGGCTTCCGCTTCACCCCGTCCGAGCAGCAGAGCAAGCGCCAGGACGTGACCGTCGCGGTGCGCGCACGCACGTCGCGCGGCGGCGAGCCGCTGCGGACCGCCACCGTTTCGATCCCGACCGTCGCCGCCGCCAGCATGCAGCCGATCGCGTACAATCTGGGCATGTCGGTCGGCTGGAAGCGCTTTGCCGTGTCCGGCGACGTCTCGCGCGTCGACCTGGGCGCGCTGCCCGGCAGCCGCGAGGCGATGGACCTGGGCGTCAGCTATACCGGCAAGCGCCTGAGCGGCCGCGTGCAGGCGCGCGCCGACAAGCCGACCGGCACCGAGCCGCGGATGGTCGCCGAAGCGCCGAGCTATTCGGTCGATCTCGGCACCTCCTACTCGCTCACCCGCAATCTCGATGTGACCGCGGGCGTCCGCTATCGCGCCGACGAAGAGCGGATGCGCCTGCCGCAGCTCACCGACACCCGCCGCGACAGCCAGGCGGTCTATGTGGGGACGGCGTTCCGGTTCTAAGGACGCCGGACCGGCTCAGTATTTGAGCCCGGTATCGCACAGCACCGTCACGACCGTCGGTTCGCCCGCCAATCGGCCGGACCCGAGCAGCGCCAGCGCGCCGCAGACGTTCGCTGCCGCCGAATAGCCGACATACAGCCCTTCCTCGCGCGCGAGGCGACGGCGCATCGACTCGACCGCCTCGTCCTCGACCGCCAGGCTCAGGTCCATCAGCCGCGGATCCCAATGCGGCGGCGCGGAGCCGTAGCCGGTGCCCTGGATCAGGTGCCGGGGCTTGGTCACCGGCTCACCGGCAAGCGGGCGGCAACCTGCGGGCTCGACCGCGGCACAGATCGTGGCGGCGCTGGCGGCCTTGAGCGCGCGGGCGACGCCCATGAAGGTGCAGCCCGACCCCACCGCCGCGACCCAGGCGTCGACACGGCCGCCCACCTGACGGAGGATCTCCTGCCCGGTCTCGCGTTCGTGGACCGCCAGCCCCTCGGGTGCGTGGAACTGGTCGACATAGAAGGCCCCGCGTCGAGCGGCATAGTCGCGCGCAGCGGCTTCCGCGGCGGCGACGTCTGCGCCCGTCACCTGCCCCGGCTGGCCATCGACCTGCTCGATCAGGTGCACCTCGGCGCCGAGCCCCTCCAGCATCCGGGCGCGCGCGGGACTGTTCCCCGCCGACATCATGACGACCAGCGGATGGCCGAGCGTCGCACAGGCGACGGCGAGGCCCGCGCCCATGTTGCCGCTCGTCATCTCGACCACGGTCATGCCCTCGCGCAGCCGGCCGTCGACGCGCGCCGCGACGATGATCGCGCGCGCGGCGCGATCCTTGACGCTGCCGCCGGGCTGCATGAACTCGGCCTTGGCGAGCAGCCGGCCGGGCCCGCGGTGGATGCGGTCGAGCGCGATCATCGGCGTGCCGCCGACCGCATCGAGCGCGGAGGCGAGGATCATGGCCGCGACTCGCTATCCAGCCCGTCGATCGCGGCCCAGCCGTGCAGGCTTAGCCCGCCAAGCCGCCGCATCCGCGCGGCCGTCATGCCGCCAAGCGCCACCACCGGCATCCCCGCCCCCCTCATCATCGATCCCAGCCGCACCGGCCCGAGCGTCCTCGCGCCCGGATGCGAGCGAGTGGGGAACACCGGCGACACGAACACGAGGTCCGCGCCTCCTCGCCGCGCCGCGACGATCTCCGCGCGGTCGTGCGCCGATGCGGTCCGCAGCCCCCGCCCACGCGCGTTATGCACGCCCATCTCGCCACGCATCGGCGTGTCGCCCGCCCGCACCAGCACCAGCCGTCGTCGCCGCGCCGTCGCCAGCACCCGCGCGAACCGCGCGCGCCGCTCGGTGGGCGGCGTCGCATAGTCGCGGAACACGACGCCGCTTCCCCGCGGCAAAGCCGCCAGCGCCGGCCACAGCCGTTCGCCCAGCCGCTCGTCGGTCATCAGCCACAGGCGGGGGAGCGTCGAAGGGTGGCGGCGCGGCATCGGCGTCCCTATAGCGCGCGCGATGACGAACGACGATGCCGCCGCCCGCCTCCACACCGTCAGCCAGGAAATCGCTCGCGCCGCCACGATCGCGGGCCGCAAGCCCGAGGACGTGACGCTGATCGCGGTCTCCAAGATGCACGACGCCGATGCGATCCGCCCGCTGATCGCCGCCGGCCACCGCCATTTCGGCGAGAACCGCGTGCAGGAGGCGGAGGGCAAATGGCCGGCGCTGCGCGCGGAAACGCCGGGCATCGTCCTCCACCTCGTCGGCCAGCTCCAGTCGAACAAGGCCGAGGCGGCGGTCGCGCTGTTCGATGCGATCCATTCGGTCGATCGCGCCAGCCTGGTCCACGCGCTCGCCAAGGCGATGGACAAGGCCGATCGTCGCCCCGCCTGCTTCGTCCAGGTCAATATCGGTGACGAGGCGCAGAAGGGCGGCTGCGCGGTGGCGGACCTGCCGGCGCTGCTCGCCGAGACACGCACCGCGGGCCTCCCCATCGCCGGGTTGATGGCGGTGCCGCCCGCCGATCTCGAACCCGCGCCTTATTTCGCGCTGCTCGCCAAGCTGGCGCGCGACGCCGGGCTGGCCGAACTCAGCATGGGCATGTCGGGCGACTATCCCACCGCAGTGACGCTCGGCGCCACGCACGTCCGCGTCGGCACCGCGCTGTTCGGAGACCGCGCATGAAGTTCGCCGGGATCATCTTCGACTTCGACGGCGTGCTCGTCGAAAGCGAATATGCGGGCAACCGGCACCTTGCCGAATACCTGACCCGCATCGGCCATGCGCACACGCCGGCCGAGGCGATGCAGCATTATATGGGCCTGTCGGGGCGCGCCTTCATCGACGCGATCGAAGGGCGGATCGGCACCGCTCTGCCCGAGGACTTCTTTGCGGAGCGCGATGTCGAGAACCAGCGCGTGCTGGCCGAGGGCGTGGGCGAGGTCGCGGGTGCCGTCGCCTTCGTCCGCTCGCTGCCCGCCGAATTCCCACGCGCGATCGCCTCGTCGAGCACGACGCACTGGATCCGCACGCACCTGCGCCATCTGGGGCTGGAGGATGCGTTCGGCGAGCATGTCTATTCGGGCAAGGAGCATGTCACCCGCGGCAAGCCTGCCCCCGACCTCTATCTCCACGCCGCCGCCGCGATCGGCGTCGCCGTCGCCGATTGCGTGATCCTGGAGGATTCGCCCGTCGGCGCGACCGGCGCTGTCGCCTCCGGCGCGCATGTCATCGGCCTGTGCGCGGGCACGCACTGCCCGCCCGACCATGCGCGCGTGCTGAAGGCGATCGGCGTCCAAGACATCGCCGCCGACTTCGGCGAGGTGGCGCGACTGGTCGGGCTGTAAGTCCGATCACGCTGTGCTAACCCCTTGGTGAAAAGGGGGAAGGATGGACGCGACACGCCAAGCACCGACGATCCTGCTGAAGGGTGAGTTCAGCCCGAAGCTGCGCATCTACATGCTCGCTTATGTGGGCGCGACGATGGCGGCGACGGTCGTCGGCATTCCGCTCCTGCCGTTCTGGCTGGTGCTCGGACCGCTCTACATCCGCCGCTATTTCGCGGCGCTGCGCTGCGACCTGACCGAGCGGACAGTGGTGATCGGCCGCGGCGTGCTGTTCCGGCGAGAGATGACGATCCCGATCGACAAGATCCAGGACATCTCGATCCGCGAAGGACCGCTGCTCTCGGCCTTCGGCATTCTCCAGCTGCGCATCGAGACCGCGGGCCAGACGCAGTCGAGCACGGGCAAGTCCGACGCCGACCTGATCGGCCTCGTCAACGCGCGCGCCGTCCGCGACCGCATCCTCGAACAGCGCGACGCGCTTGCCTTGCCGGATGCGACGCCGCGGCCGGTGGATGCGCAAGCGGCGCTGCTGACCGAAATGCGCGACGCGTTGCTGCGGATCGAGGCGCGGATGGCGGCGGGCGCCTAGCGCCCCGCGCGCGTCAACCGGAACGGCACCTCGCTGACCCGGCCACCCTCTTCCATCCGCACCCACATCGTGAGCGCGTCGGCGCCGGTCCGCTCGATCGTCATGCCGTCGAAGAACCATCGGTCCTTCTCGACCGCGACCAGCGGGAAGATCACCGGCTTGCCGGTCTTGTCCTCCCAGCCGCTCATATCGG
The DNA here is from genome assembly GCF_032391395.1 of Sphingomonas sp. Y38-1Y. Lineage (NCBI taxonomy): Bacteria > Pseudomonadati > Pseudomonadota > Alphaproteobacteria > Sphingomonadales > Sphingomonadaceae > Sphingomonas > Sphingomonas sp. Y38-1Y. Next base: position 603,274 of record NZ_CP135916.1, on the reverse strand, counting down.
GATTGAAGTGGCGCACGCGATAACCGATCGAGCGGCCGATCGGCACATAGTCGACGATCTCGGTGAACGCGACGCCGCCCTGGCCGTCGGCCATCGCGAAATGGCCGGTGATCCGCCCGCCGAGCGGCGCCGAATAGGTCTCGGTCACCTCAGCGCCCATGCCCGTCCCCGTCCAGCTTCCCGCCAGCCAGGCGAGGTCGTCCACCGACGCCGCCGGCGACGCGGCGCCGCCAAGCGTGCGCGTCTGCTGCTGCTGCGCGGCGGCCGGCGCCGTCAGCGCGATCGCGGCGGCAAGGCAAAGTCGGATCATCTGGCGCACCCCCCGGTTGCTCGATGCGCGGACGATGCGGCGGCGGGGCGAAACGCGCAAGCCGCCTAGAGCTGGTGCCCCGTCCGGTCGCGCTTGGTCGCGAGATAGCGTTCGTTGTGCGGATTGGGCGGCAGTGCATGCGGCACGCGCTCGGCGACCGTCACCCCTGCCGCCTCCAGCGCCTGGACCTTGCCGGGGTTGTTGGTGAGCAGCCGGATGCGGTGCTGGCCGAGCAGCTTGAGCATCTGCGCCGCCACGCCGAAATCGCGCGCATCGATGGCGAAGCCCAGCCGCGTGTTGGCGTCGACGGTATCAAACCCCTGGTCCTGAAGCGCATAGGCACGCAGCTTGTTGACCAGCCCGATCCCGCGCCCCTCTTGCCTCAGATAGAGGAGGATGCCCCAGCCATCGGCACGCATCGCCGCCAGCGCCGCGTCGAGCTGCGGTCCGCAATCGCATTTGAGGCTGCCGAGCGCGTCGCCGGTCAGGCACTCGCTGTGGAGTCGAACAAGCGGCGGCTGCCCGCTGGGCTGGCCGATCAGCAGCGCGACATGCTCGCCCGCCGCCTCCGGCGTGCGGAAGGCGACGATCTCGGCATCTTCGGCGGCGGCGACCGGAAGGCGCGCGCGGGCGGCGATCGCCAGGCGGTCGGCATCCTCGTGCGCGTCGATCGCGGCGATCGGCAGCGCGTCTTCCTCCGTACCCTCGCGCATGAAGAAGGCGGGCAGGATGCCGGCGATCCGCGCCAGTCGCAGCGCCGCTGCCGCCGCGTCGGCATGGTCGAGCGGCGCAGCGCGAAACGGTCCCTTCAAGGGCGCGGCAAGGTCGAACTGCGGATCGGCGAGCGCGGTCGCCGCGGCGAAGTCGAGCCACGGCGCGCGGAGGACGCGAACCGGCGCGTCGGGCACCGCGGCGTCCGCCTGGTTGGCGAGCTTGAGCGTCGCCGCTCGGCCCGCCGAAAGCAGCACGTCGGCACTCGACTGGGCATCGAAGTCGGCCAGGCGATTGGCATCGGCGGTCTCGATCGCCAGCACCTCGATCGCGCCGTCCGCGCCTGCGATCGCGATCGGCCAGCCGCGGCGGAGCGCGTCGATCGCGCGTGCTGCGTCGCGCGCCCAGTCTGCTTTGGGGCTCAAAGCGCGAACTCGGTCATCAGCGGCACATGGTCGCTGGGCTTCAGCCAGCCGCGGCAGCTCTCATACACCTGATGCCGCACCGCCGTCGCCGCGACGTCGGCGCTCGCCCACATATGGTCGAGCCGGCGTCCGCGGTTCGAGGCGGCCCAATCCTTGGCGCGATAGCTCCACCAGGTGAACAGCGGCTGCGGCGGCGGGATGAAGCGACGGCCGAGATCGACCCAGTCGTTCGCGGCCTGAAGCCGCCCCAGCGCCTCCACCTCGATCGGCGTGTGGCTGACGACGTCGAGCAACTGCTTGTGGCTCCAGACATCGCATTCGAGCGGGGCGATGTTGAAGTCGCCGACCACCAGCGTCGGGATGCCCGACAGCCCCTCCGACCAGCGGGTCATCCGCTCGACGAAATCGAGCTTCTGGCCGAACTTCGGATTGATCGTCCGGTCGGGCACGTCGCCGCCCGCGGGGACATAGACATTCTCGAGCCTCAGGCCGTTCGGCAGCCGGACGCCGACGTGCCGTGCCTCGCCATTCGCCTGCCAGTCGAGGCGGTCGTCCTCGACCAGCGGCACCTTGGACAGGATCGCGACGCCGTGATGCATCCGCTGGCCATGGATGACGATGTGCTCGTACCCGAGCGCGTGCAGCGGCGCGTGCGGGAAGTCGCCGTCGATCACCTTGGTTTCCTGAAGGCACAGGATATCGGGCGCGGTCTCTGTCAGGAACTGTTCGACGATGCCCATCCGGAAGCGCACCGAGTTGATGTTCCAGGAGGCGATCTTGAGCGTGTCGATCATGCGCCGCGCGATGTAGCGAGCCGTCGGGGTTTGATCCAGCATGGCCGAAGGGCGAGGACCGAAACACCGGTGGCCCAGACACGGAAAGGCCCCCGCTCCGGGGGCATGGAACGGGGGCCGACCTGGCGTTCAGTCACGCAGGCTGGAGGAAGGGGCGTGAAGCCCGGGCAACAGGGGGAAAATCCCGGAAGCGCCCCATCTCCGCAAGGGCCGTTCTAGCGGCGCCTACCTTGCGCGTGGATGAACGAACCGTCAGTTCCGACGCGTACCCCTCCGCGGGTCGTTGAAACGGAACGTGCTGTCGGAAACCGGCACGTTGAACCGTTGGTTGGAGAGCCGGACGGTGGTCCGGTTTTTCTGCGAATCGAGGGCGACCCATCCCTGGAGCATCAGCCCGCCCGGTGCCGACGCCTGCCGCTCGAAGATCAGCGTGATGCGGCCATATTCGGGACGCTTGGCGTCATAGGCCTCGACGCTCAGGATGTTGGGGCTGCTGCTCGGCACCACCTTGGCGAATTTCGAGATGTCGCGGCTGGGATCGATCAGCACGCCGAGCGGCGAGTCGCCGATCGGCCAGCGCGACCGCTGCCCGACCGAGTAATCGAGGAACCAGATCGCCTTTCCGTCGCCGACCAGCAGGATCGGCACGCCTTTCTCGTACTGGAAGCGGATCTTGCCCGGCTTCTTCAGCGTCAGCGTGCCGGTCAGCACCTTGTCCGCGCGGTCGGTCTGCACGAACGCCGCGGTCATGCTGTCGACGGCGCGCAGATGCGCCTGCACCGCGGCGAGGTCGGCCTGCTGCGCCTGCGCGGCGGGGACGGCGGCGGCAACGGCGACGAGCGCCGCAACGGGGGCGTAACGGATCATGGCAGTCCTAGACATGCGAGCGCGCTAGAGGTTCCGCGATGAAGCGGGCGTGAATCGGGCGTTCAGACTAGCGGTGGTCAGTTCAGCGGCCGCCCCTCGTCGTCCATCAGCACCTCTCGCCGGCCGACATGGTCGGGCTTGGAGACGAGGCCGTCCTTTTCCATTCGCTCGATCAGCCGGGCGGCGGAATTGTAGCCGACGCGAAGCTGGCGCTGGAGCCAGGAGGTCGAGGCCTTCTGGCTCTGTGCCACCAGTGCGGTCGCGTTGCGGTACATCTGTTCCTCGGGGCTGTCGCCGCCGGTCGGCGCGCCCTCCAGGCTGAAGCCGCCATCGCCTTCGGGCTCGTTGACGACCGCGTCGATGTAATCGGGCTCGCCCTGTTCGCGCCAGAAGTCGGCGATCGCCTGCACTTCCTCGTCGCTGACGAAGGGTCCGTGGACGCGCGCCAGCGCCTTGCCGCCGGGCATGTAGAGCATGTCGCCGCGGCCCAGCAGCTGCTCGGCGCCCTGTTCGCCCAGGATGGTGCGCGAATCGATCTTGGACGTGACGTGAAAGCTGATGCGCGTCGGCAGGTTCGCCTTGATGACGCCGGTGATGACGTCGACCGACGGGCGCTGCGTCGCCATGATGAGGTGGATGCCCGCCGCGCGCGCCTTTTGCGCGAGGCGCTGGATCAGGAACTCGACCTCCTTGCCGGCGGTCATCATCAGGTCGGCAAGCTCGTCGACGATGATGACGATCTGCGGCAGCGGCGCGAGGTCGAGCGTCTCCTCCTCATGGATCGGGCGGCCGTTGTCGTCGTATCCGACCTGAACCTTGCGGCCGAGCTTCTGGCCCTTGGCCTTGGCCGCGCGCACCTTTTCGTTGAAGGAGCCCAATGAGCGAACGTTGACGCTCGCCATCATGCGATAGCGGTCCTCCATCTGCTCGACCGCCCATTTCAATGCGCGCACCGCCTTGGGCGGGTCGGTGACGACGTCGGCGAGGAGGTGCGGGATCCCCTTGTACATGCTGAGTTCCAGCATCTTGGGATCGATCATGATCATCCGGCACTGGTCGGGCGTCAGCCGATAGAGCAGCGACAGGATCATGCAGTTGAGGCCGACCGACTTGCCCGACCCGGTAGTGCCGGCGACGAGCAGGTGCGGCATCGGCGCCAGGTCGGCGATCACGGGGTCGCCGGAGATGTTCTTGCCCAGCACGATCGGCAGCTGCGCCGCCTGATCGGCGAAGCCCTGACTGCCGATCAGCTCGCGCAGGTTGACCGTCTCGCGCCGCGCGTTGGGCAGCTCGATGCCGATCACGGTGCGGCCGGGAATGGTCGCGACGCGCGCGGACACCGCGCTCATGTTGCGGGCGATGTCGTCGGCGAGCTGGATGACGCGGCTCGCCTTGATGCCGCTCGCCGGCTCCAGCTCGTACATCGTCACGACGGGGCCGGGCCGGACGCCGACGATCGACCCGCGGACGTTGAAGTCGTCGAGCACCGTCTCGAGCAGCCGCGCATTGCGCTCCAGCGCACCCTTGTCGACGGTGTTCTTGGCCCCGGCCGGCGCCGGCTGGAGCAGGTCGGCGGGCGGCAGCCGGTAATTGTCGCGCAGGTCAAGCGCGTGCTGCGGCTTGGCGGCGGCGGGCGCGACCGAGGGCGCACGCTCCGCGATCTCGGGCGCGGGGCGCGGATCGGGAGCGACGGGCTTGCGCGGCGGCGCGGGCATCCGCGGCTCGGCAACGGGCGCCGCCTCGATCACGTCGTCGTCGACGTCGAAGGGCGCGTCGTCATCCTCCGCATCGCGCGGGGCGCGGCGCGGCAGCGCGAGCGTCGGGCGCGGGAGTGCGATCGTCATGCCGCGCGCCCACAGGATCACGCCGGCGATCCCGGCGAGCGCTCCGGCGCCGCGCATCGCCCACAGCTCCGCCACCGGGTTGCCGATCATCGCCGCGCCCGCGCGCACCGCCGCGGCGATGGCAAGGCCGAAGATGCCGCCATAGCCCGCCGGCAACGCCAGCACCGACCCGCCGGCAAGGAACGCCAGCGCGGTGCCCATCAGCACGGTGCCGATCAGCACCCCGCGCAGCATCGCCTTCCACGCGCCGACCGGGCGATCGCGCCACAGCCGCGTCCCGAAGACGAGGCCGAGCGGCATCAGGAGGAACGCCGGCATTCCGAACAAGGTGTACAGCGCGTCGGCGGCATAGGCGCCGGGGAAGCCCAGCCAGTTCTCCGCCGGGCCGCCCGCGGCGGTGTTGAAGCCCGGATCGCTCGGGTGATAGCTCGCCATCGCCAGCGTCAAGAGCGCGACGCCGAGGAACAGCGCCGCCGCGCCGAGCAACGCGCTCGACCGCCGCGCGCCCTCGCGCACGGTATCGCGCCACAAGCGATGCTGGGCCTGCGCACGGCTGGCCATGACGAACTTTCCCCCGAATGCCCTGGAACGGAAGGCGAATGATCGCCCGATGCGGGTTTGGCGTCAAGGTGGCGGTGGGGGAAGTGCGGTGGGCCGCACTCATACTTCTTCGTTACCTCGGACTTGTTCCGGGGTCCACCGAGCCGCGTACCCAGCGGCCGCTCGGCACGAACGACGGTGGACCCCGGAACAAGTCCGGGGTGACTGTTGTGGCTCTCCCACCCCAAAGCCCAGTGGCCAAGCGCCGCCCCGCGCCCTAGATCAGTGGCCATGACCGATGTGCTCATCCTCGGCGCCGGCCTTGTCGGCACGACGCTCGCCACCGCGCTCGGCGCGCACGGGCTGACCAGCGTGGTGGTCGATCCCGCCGACCCGCAAGCCATCCTCGCCCCCGGGCATGACGGCCGCGCCTCTGCGGTGGCGAGTGCGAGCCACCGGATGCTCGACGCGATCGGCGTGGGCGAGCGGCTGGCGGGGCTCGGCAATCCGATCCGTTCGATCCGCGTGTCCGACGGGCTCGCCCCCGGCAAGCTCGACTTCGTGCCCGAGGAAGCGGACGGCGCGCTCGGCACGATGTACGAGAACAAGGAGCTTCGCCGCGCGCTCCACGCCGCTGCGACCGAGGCGCGCCAGGTCGACCTGCGCATGCAGCGCCGCGCGGTCGCGGTCGATCGCACCGCCGCCGGCGTCACCGCGACGCTGGACGACGGCGCCGTCGTCACCGCCCGCCTGCTCGTCGCCGCAGAGGGCCGCCGCTCGCCGACGCGCGAGGCGGCGGGGATCAACGTCGCGCGCTGGCAGTACGACCATGTCGCGATGATCGCGACCTTCCACCACGAGCGGCCGCACGGCAGCTGCGCGTACGAGATCTTCTATCCCGCCGGCCCGTTCGCGATCCTGCCCTTGAAGGACGACGAGGGTGGGCACCGATCGGCGCTGGTCTGGACGGTCGATGCCAGGGACGCGCCGGGCATGCTCAAGCTTTCCGACCGCGCCTGGCTGGCGGAGGCGGAGAAAAGGATGGGCGGCTTCCTGGGCGCGCTCGGCCCGGTCAGCCCGCGGTCGAGCTATCCGCTCGGCTTCCACCACGCCGCCCGCCTCACCGCCGAGCGGCTGGTGCTGGTCGGCGATGCGGGCCACGGCATCCACCCGATCGCGGGCCAGGGCCTCAATCTCGGCTTTCGCGACGTCGCCGCGCTGGTCCAGGTGCTGGTCGAGGGCAAGCGCCTGGGCCTCGACCCCGGCGATGCCGAGCTGCTCAAGCGGTACGAGCGGTGGCGCGGGCTCGACACGCTGATGGTGGCCGGCGCGACCGACACGCTGACCCGGCTGTTCGGCGTGCCGGGCAAGGCGGCGTCCGCGGTCCGCCGCTTCGGCATCAGCGCCGTCGACGCGATCGCCCCCTTGAAGGCGCGCTTCATGGCCGAGGCGCGCGGCGAGAGCGGCGACCTGCCCAAGCTGCTCGCGGGCAACCTCGCATGACCCCGCCGCCGCGCGAGCGCCAGCGCGGCGTGGCGCGCGGCATCGGCGCGGCGCTGATCCTCAGCACGGTCGTGCTCGGCGCTTCGTGGTGGCTGGCGAGCCCCGCGCCGCTGGAGAGCCGGCTGTCGGCGCTGGCGACGTTGCTCGCGGTGCTGGGCCTTTGCACCGGCGTCGCGGTCGGGCGCGTGGCGACGCTCCGCTTCGGCTCCGCCACCGACTTCGACGCCGCGCGCGTGGGCACGGAGAGCCCGGCGACCGCCCAGGCGCGCGCGATCCTCATCAACACCGCCGAACAGGCGCTGATCGCCGCCCTCGCCGGCACCGCCCTCACCCTGCTTAGCGACCGCGCCGTCCCCGTCCTCGCCGCAATGACCGGCCTGTTCACCGCCGGCCGCGTGCTGTTCTGGACGGGTTATGCGAGAGGCGCCGAGCAACGCGCGCTGGGGTTCGCGGTGACGTTCTATCCGTCGATGCTGGTGCTGGTTGGGGTGATGGTGGGATTGGTTGTTTGATTGCCCGTTATTGAGCGAGGCTCTTCAGGTAGCACCTCGTTCGCCAGGCAACGTGCTGAATCAATCGGGTAAGCGGCTGTATTAAGAGGGCTTCGACCTGCTTGTTCTTGACGTGTTCACTTGAATTGTTACGCTGCTGCCATTCGCCTTTTGAGGAGTGCATATGGCGGCCGATGAAAGTACGATTTCTCGGAAGGTCTACTTCTTCAAAGTCGAACACTTCTCGCAGGTCAAAGAGAGCATACCGGGTGCACTTTTAAGAATTCAAGAACTGCCTTTTGATGATGAGGGGCGATATAGGCTTGATCTCCTTTCCAGAACACGTCTTTGCGCTTTTCCAGATAGTGTCACGTATCCTCTGAAGCTTCGATTCGGAAAAACACGACGCGACGCGCTGCCTCAGATCGAGCACGAAGGCAGCCTTAAAACTTTAGAGCTTCGGGAAAACGAAGGTCTGATCGACATATCGCATGTCATGATTTTCGATGATGGATTCGTCGCAGCAGAGTGGAACCATGAGGGTCCTAAATTATGGCAGCTAGAACCATATTTCTTTGAGAAGGGGAGGCTGAACAATCCACCGAAGTTCTTGAGCTTAATGGAGCGAGATATAGTTGAGGTCGTAAGCAAGCTAGAATCCGTAAGGTTCCTAGAAATAGATCTGCCGCCCGATGCGGCTGAACTCGCGCGAGAGGCTGACGAAAGTTTTTATACCGCTGTCAAGGCCGCTGAGGCCCTCGGCGCAACTAAGCGAGTAGCGCTAAAGCTCACTGCCGAAGGCAATTCTTCTAAGCTTCGTAATGCAGCTCGGAGGTTGGCGGAGATTGTAAAAAGTCGGCCACATGAACGGGAAAGATTCAATAATCTAAATGTGAGCGGCTACGCTAATGGCTCCAGCTTGCGCCGCTTCGTAGATATACTTGAAAATAAGCTAGTTTCTGGCGAGGTTTTCACCAGAGCCACAGAGCGATCAAGAAGCGTGAATTCTGACGATGCTTATCGCGTGATTGAGCGAGCATACAGGCAGAATTTGGAAAAGCTAAAAATCGCTGCGACCACGGCTGATTGGTCATGAGGCTATATTTTCGTTTCAGACTGCCGTTTGATTACGCAATAGGGCTAATATGTGCCTCAGCAGTATATATCCAGCCATTACCGTCGCTGGGCATTTTTCAGTGGCCCGGAGCCGGAACGTCCAGTTTCACCTTGACTGTTTCAGCCTCAAGTAGCTCCCTGCTAGGGTTTGTCCTTGCGGCAAATACATTCCTCATCTCACACACTCAGCATCGCCGGCTTGAGATTTTGCGAAGGTCAAACGGTTTCATACAGCTTATCGAAATAATGCGCTCAAACCTTTGGCGGCTGCTAGTACTTACGCTCTACGCAGGCGCAGGCTCGCTCGTAACTGCGCATTACTCGCATACGATGCTGATTGGCCTGACCTTCGTCATTGCTCTAAGCCTGACCGCTCTCATCGCGTTGGTCTGGTCAACAATGGCAGTGCTCGCTATTCCGCTTCAATAGTGGTTGCGCGATACAAATTACCACCCTCCTCGCGGAACCGCTCACTCATCCCCCGCATCCCGGCCTCGGCCTCCTCGGCGGCGACAAACGTCTCCACTCCCGCATTCTGCTTCGCGGCGAAGTCCCTCACCTCCTGCGTGATCTTCATCGAGCAGAATTTCGGTCCGCACATCGAACAGAAGTGCGCGGTCTTGGCGCCCTCCGCCGGCAGCGTCTGGTCGTGATATTGCTCGGCCGTCTCCGGGTCCAAAGACAGGTTGAACTGGTCGCGCCAGCGGAACTCGAAGCGGGCGCGTGACAGCGCGTCGTCGCGCAGCTTGGCGGCCGGGTGGCCCTTGGCAAGGTCGGCGGCGTGGGCGGCGAGCTTGTAGGTGACCACGCCGACCTTGACGTCGTCGCGGTCGGGCAGGCCGAGATGCTCCTTGGGCGTGACGTAGCAGAGCATCGCCGTGCCATACCAACCGATCATCGCCGCGCCGATGCCGCTGGTGATATGGTCGTAACCCGGTGCGATATCGGTGGTGAGCGGCCCGAGCGTGTAGAAGGGCGCCTCGCCGCACGCTTCCAGCTGCTTGTCCATGTTCGCCTTGATCTTGTGCATCGGCACGTGGCCGGGGCCCTCGATCATCACCTGCACGTCCTGTGCCCAGGCGCGCTTGGTGAGTTCGCCCAGCGTATAAAGCTCGCTGAACTGCGCCTCGTCATTGGCATCGGCGATGCTGCCGGGGCGAAGGCCGTCGCCGAGCGAATAGGCGATGTCGTACGCCTTCATGATCTCGGTGATCTCGTCGAAGCGCTCGTAGAGGAAGCTCTCCTTGTGGTGCGCCAGGCACCATTTCGCCATGATCGACCCGCCGCGGCTGACGATGCCGGTGACGCGCTTGGCGGTCATCGGGATATAGGGGAGCCGGACGCCGGCATGGATGGTGAAGTAATCCACCCCCTGCTCGGCCTGTTCGATCAGCGTGTCGCGAAAGATCTCCCAAGTCAGCTCCTCGGCGATGCCGCCGACCTTTTCGAGCGCCTGATAGATGGGGACGGTGCCGATCGGCACGGGGCTGTTGCGCAGGATCCACTCGCGCGTGTCGTGGATGTTGCGGCCCGTCGAGAGGTCCATCACCGTGTCCGCACCCCAGCGGATCGCCCAGACGAGCTTGTCGACTTCCTGCGCCACGTTGGAGGCGACGGCGGAGTTGCCGATATTGGCGTTGATCTTGACCAGGAAGTTGCGGCCGATCGCCATCGGCTCGGATTCGGGGTGATTGACGTTGTTGGGGATGATCGCGCGGCCCCGCGCGACCTCGTCGCGGACGAACTCGGGCGTCACATAGTCGGGGATCGCCGCGCCGAAGCTCTCGCCGTCGCGGACGTATTCCTTGAGCATCTCGCGGCCGAGATTCTCGCGGGTCGCGACATACTCCATTTCGGGCGTGACGATGCCGCGGCGAGCATAGTGCATCTGGCTGACGTTCGCGCCCGCCTTCGCCCGCAGCACGCGGCGGCGGACATTGGGAAAGGGCTGCACCCCGCCCGACCGGTCGGGGCCGAGCTGGCCATTGTCCTCGGGCCGAACCTCGCGCTGCTCGACTTCCTCGACATCGCCGCGGTTCCGGATCCAGTCACGGCGAAGCTCGGCCAGGCCCGCCATGATGTCGATGCGGGCATTCGGGTCGCTGTACGGCCCGCTCGTGTCATAGACGTTGAGCGGCGGCTCGCCGGAGGAGGGCTCCAGGTCGATCGCGCGCATCGCGACCTTCAGCGGGCCGACATGCACCTTGCGGCTGCCGCGGATGGGGCCGGTGGTGACCTTGAGCTCGGTACGCGCGGGTATATCAGCCATGTCAGTTCCACTCCATGCGGAGGAAACGGACCTCTGGGGCGGGGGCCGCTCCCTCCCTACGCCGGTGTCAGCCGGATCAGGTTCAGCGGGTCGGGGGCTGCTGCCCCCCTCTCAAGCGCGCATGAGCGCTCCCCCGGGGATCGCGAGGGGTCTAGGCGCGGGCGGCGCGGCGTGCAAGCGGAAGGGATGGAGCGGGTAGCGGGAATCGAACCCGCGTATTCAGCTTGGAAGGCTGCTGCACTACCATTGTGCTATACCCGCAATCGGGTGCGGCGGTATCAACCCGCCGGGCTGGGGTCAATCGCCGGCTTGCGCGGACGAAGGAACCCGGCCGGCTTGTCCGCCGCCAGCCGGCTTCGTGCATAGGTGTCGAGCGCGATCTGCAACCCGAACCACATGTAGAAGAACGACTGGAAGGCGAGCGCCAGGAACAGCGATCCCACCAGATAGATGACGTGCGCGACCTGAAGCCCGGCGGCCAGGTCGCGGATCCAGCGATCCTCCGGCCCCGCACGCGCAAAGCGGTGGCGCAGCATCTCCATGCGGATCAGGCCCGCGACGTTGAGCAGCGCCCACAGGATGAAGCCGGGAAAGCCCAGTTCGCCCAGAAGCTCGAAATAGCTCGAATGCCAGGCGCGTCCCTTGTCGACCACGCGCGCCGACCGGACGGTGCCGTCGGGCGCGACCTCGACCGTGGTCACGGTAAACTCGTTCTGCTGATAGGCGGCGAACCCGCCGCCCGTCGGATGCTCGCGGACGAAATCCCAGGTCCACTTCCACACCATCAACCGGGTCGAGGCGGACTGGTCGCCCTGATAGCCCTGGATCGTGTCCATCCGCTGGGTGAAGCTCTTGGGCAGGAACGGGATCGCGACCAGCCCGGCGGCGGCGATCAGCGCGATATAGGTGAAGCGCCGCTTGGTATCGCGGAGGCTGAGGAGGATGAGAACGGCCAGGCAGATGAGGCCCGTGCGCGCCTCCGTCCCCACCGGGATCAGCATGCACGCGAAGATGAGGGCATAGCCGAACGCCTTCACCAGCCCCTTCTGCTCGAAGATCGTCTGGTGCTTCACCGCCCACAGGATGAGCGGGATCATCGCGATTGCGACGGTGGCGATCGTCGACCCCTCATAGAGGCCGGCATTGTTGTCGACGCCCAGGCTGAGCGTGCCGTATCCGCCGCCCGACAGCGCGGTCTTGAGCCCGCCGGTGATGATGATCCACCCGGCCGACAGCGTCATGAAGACGACCAGCGCCTCCATGCGCAGCCGCGTGCGCAGCGTGAAGGGCAGGAAGATCGCGAAGACGAGCGTCTTCCACACCCAGTCCCATTTCTGTGCCGCCTCGATCGGGAAGTCGGACGCGCTGAGCGTGGCGCCCGCCCATAGCAGGAGCGCGAGCATCAGCCCCTGTCGCACGCTGAACCGCGACCCGTCCTTTGCGTCGGCGGCAAACCAGCCGAGGAACGCGGCGGCGAAGAACACCAGCGAGATCGGGATGCTGGAGAGGAGATAATAGGACAGCCGCTGCGGCGAGACGAGGTCGATATAGACATAGCCGAGCACGAGCAGGAACGGCCGCCGCAGCCCGAGCAGCAGGAGCGCGCCGAGAAAGCCGACGAAGAACAGGTCGCGCATCGGCCGGCGCTCAGCCGATCGCGAAGGTGGGTGGGCGCGAGCGCATCGGGGCGGTGGTAGCGGCGCAGGCGTTGCGACGTGGTTAAGGGTTAGCTGGCGCAACCACCGTTCTTCTTTCGCCACCCCGGACTTGTTCCGGGGTCCACCGAACCGCGTACTCAGCTGCGGCTTGTCGGGCACAACGGTGGACCCCGGAACAAGTCCGGGGTGATGCTTGGGGCATACATACCGCTACGAAGGACCCGTCATCCCGGCCTTGAGCCGGGGTCCCGCTGCCTTCCACCGCCGAGAAGAAGCGGGATCCCGGCTCAAGGCCGGGATGACGAGGGAGAGCCACCAAGCCCCTCGCCTGCCAGGAACCGAGGCCGCCAGTTGCGCCTCGCGGCGAATCCGCCGATACCCCGCCCCATGAAGCGCTTGTATGCCTTGTTCGCGCTCCTGTTGCTGGTCGCCGTCCAGCCCGCGCGCGCGCAGTCGATCCTGCGCGATGCGGAGACGGAGGCGCTGCTCAACGACGCCTCCCGCCCGATCATCGAGGCGGCGGGGCTGTCCCCGCGCAACGTCCGCATCGTCCTCATCAACGATCCGTCGATCAACGCCTTCGTCGCGGGCGGACAGGCGGTCTATATCCATTCGGGCCTGCTGGACGCCGCCGACAACATCAACGAGGTCCAGGGCGTCATTGCGCACGAACTGGGCCACGTGACCGGCGGCCACGCGCCGCTGTCGGGCCAGATGATGAAACAGGCGACCGGCATCTCGATCCTCAGCCTGGTGCTCGGCATCGCCGCGATGGCGGCGGGCGCGGGCGAGGCGGGGGCGGGTATCCTGGCGGCGGGGCAGCAGGCGGCGGTCGGCAGCTTCCTGGCCTTTTCGCGCAATCAGGAAAGCTCGGCCGATGCGGCGGGCGTCCGCTATCTCAACACCGCCAAGATCAGCGGCAAGGGGATGCTGGAGTTCTTCAAGAAGCTCCAGAACCAGGAATTCCGCCTCGCGATCCCGCAGGACAATCCGTACAACCGCACCCACCCGCTGTCGGGCCAGCGCATCGCCAATTTGACCGCCGACCTGACCGGCGCGCCCGGCTGGCGCACCCCGACTCCGGCGGGATGGGACGACCGGTTCAAGCGCGTGCAGGCCAAACTTCGCGGCTATGTCGGTGAATCGCGGGACACGCTGCGCAAATATCCGGAGACCGACACCAGCGTGCCGGCGCGCTATGCCCGCGCCTATGCCTATCACAAGGGCGGTTTTCCCGATCAGGCGGCGGCGGAGGCGGAGGCGCTGGTCAAGGCGGCGCCGAACGATCCCTATTTCCTCGAGCTCGAAGGGCAGATCCTGCTCGAATCGGGCAAGCCGGTGCAGGCGCTGATGCCGCTGCGCCAGGCGACCGCGTCGACAAACTTCCAGCCGCTGATCGCCACCACCTTCGGCCACGCGCTGATCGCGACCGAGGACCCGATCAACCTGCCCGAGGCGGAAAAGGTGCTGCGCCAGGCGGTGGCGCGCGACGACCAGAACCCGTTCGCCTGGTACCAGCTCGGCACCGTCTACGAGCGCAAGGGCGACGGGCCGCGCACCGCGCTCGCGGCGGCCGAGCAGGCGAGCCTGACCGGCGACAATGCCCGCGCACTCTATTCGGCGCGCGCGGCAATGGCCGGCTTGCCGCAGGGGACCCCCGATTATATCCGCGCGCAGGATATCCAGATGACCGCCGAGGTGGCGGTGCAGGAAGACAAGAAGAACAGGCGCAGGCGATGATCGGGAAGATGCTTGGCCGGCCGGTCGTTTTCGCGCTCGCCTTCGTGCTCGCGGCCTTTGCCGGCGCGGCGATCTATGCGCTCGTGCGACCCGCCGGTTCCGCCTCCGGCGTCAGCGCCGACGCGGTACGCGCCGCGATCCTCGAACGGCCGGAGATGATCCCGGAAGCGATGCAGGCGCTGCGCGACCGTGAGACGGGCAAGACCGTCGCCGCCAACCGCGCCGGCATCGTCACGCCGTTCGGCGACGCGTGGAAAGGGTCGGCGAACCCCGACGTCACCGTCGTCGCCTATATGGACTATGCCTGCGGCTATTGCCGGCAGTCGCTGCCGATGCTCGACCAGCTGGTCGCCAGCGATCCGCGGATCCGCGTCGTGTTCCGCGAGCTGCCGGTGCTGAGCGCCGAAAGCCGCGTCGCCGCCGAATGGAGCCTCGCCGCCGCCGAGCAGGGCAAGTTCAAGCCCTATCACGACACGCTCTATGCCGCGGGCCAGCTCAGCCAGCCGGCGATCGACGCGGCGATCGCGCGCGCCGGCGTCGATCGCGCGCGTGGCAGCGCGTTCGTGCGCACGCCCGCGGCCGAGCAGGAAATCTCCCGCAACCTCCAGACCGCAGGTCAGCTCGGCATGACCGGCACGCCGAGCTGGGTGGTGGGCGATCGCGTGCTGTCGGGGGCGGTCACGCTCGACGCGATGAAGGCCGCGATCGCGGCGGCGCGGGCGGGGTAGCAACCTTCTCTCTCCACCGTTCGTGCTGAGCCCTTCGACCCGCTCAGGACAGGCCTGTCGCAGCACGTGCGCGGAACACGTCCTTCGACAAACTCAGGACGAACGGGTTAGGGCTGCACCTCCGCCCCCGAGCACCTCCCCGGCGAAGGCCGGGGCCCAGTTGGGGCACGTTCGAGATGCTCGCTCCGCGCCGTAACATCCGCCTTCCCAACTGGACCGGCCTCCGCCGGGGAGGTGACTGGGTGGGGTAGAGCGGAGCCTAGTTCGCCGCCGCGATCGCGAGCAGCGCGGCGTCCATCGCTGCGGTCGGTGATCCGGCGCCCGACGGCATGTCGTTGGCGAACACGGCAAAGGTCAGCGTCCGCCCGCTCGCCGCGGTGAGATAGCCCGACAGCGCCGACGCGCCGCTCAGTGACCCCGTCTTGGCCCAGAGCCGCCCCTCGAGCGGCGTGCCGCGAAACCGCTGTGCCAGCGTGCCGTCGACGCCGCCCACCGCCAGTGCGCTGCGGAACCGCGCCGCGAACGGCTGCCCCGCCGCCCAGCGCAGCAGCGCCACCGACGCGCGCGGGCTCAACCGGTTGTAGTTGGACATGCCCGACCCGTCGGCGAAGTCCCAGCCCGTCCGCGCCGCGCCCGCCGCGCCGAACAGCCCCTCGTAGCGCGCCAGCCCGCCCGCGCCGCTGCCGTCGCCCGCGCGGCGAAGCAGCAGCTCGGCGAACAGGTTCTGGCTTGCCTTCAGCGTGCGCGCATAGCTCTCGTCATCGCCGGGCGGCGTCAGTCGGGCGAGCACCGGCGCCTCCACCGCCACCGGTTCGGCGGCGACGCGATGGCGCACCCGAGTGCCTCCCACCACCACGCCCCTAGCGCGCAGCATCCCGGCGAGGCGATGTGCGGCATAGAGCGCCGGATCGTCGATCGATTGGACGAGCGTCACCGCCGCCGTTCCCGCGATCGTCCCGCGCACCACCAGCCGCCGCTCGCCGGGCAGTCGATCGACCGACAGGGCAGTCGTCGTGCCGGTCGTCACCCTTGCCTCGACCGTGTACCAGCCGCCGCTCGCCTCGACGCTCGGCTCCGCGCCCGGACGCACGGTCAGCGTCGTGACATTCTCGTCGAGGCTGAGCGCCGAGATCGCGGTGCCCGACCGCGTCGCCAGGTTGTTCCAGCTCCACCCCTGCCCCCAGCGCTCGTCGGGCCAGCGCCGGTCGTCGCCGATCACGTCGCGCACCCGCTTCGTCCGCGCCGCCACCGCGTCGGCGAGGGTCGCCAGGCAGTCGCGCGCGCAATCGTCGGCGCTCGACAACCACGGGTCGCCTGCGCCGATCAGCACGACGTCCTCGCCCTCGATCGCGACCGCCGTCCCTTGCGCGGGCTCGCCCGACGTCATCGCCGAGAGCACCGCGGGCAGCTTGCTGTTCGAGGCGGGGACGAAACGCGCGTCCGGGTCGATCGCCACGATCTCCCGCCCGCCCTCATCGACGACGAGCAGCCCCCAGCGCGTCCCGGGCTGCGTCAGGATCGTCCGCACGCGGTCCGCGAGCGGCGGCGGCGCGGGCCCGGGCCGCGCGACCGGCGCGCAGGCGGCGAGCGCCAGCAGCAGCGTCAGCACCCTCATGCGCGCTCCCACCGGTCGACGCAGGCGGCGACGGTCAGGTTCGCCGATGCGCTCGGCACCGTCCGCGTCATATCGAGCAGCCGGTCGAAGGGGAGGACCAGCCCGACGATCAGCGCCGTCTCCGCCGCGCCCACGCCCACCGCCGCCAGCACCGCGGCGAGCATGAACAGCGAGGCGGAGGGGACCGGCGCGGTCCCGAAGGCCGCGAGCACCGCGGTCAGCCAGATCACCAGCGCCTCGACCGCGCCGATCGGATGGCCCAGCGCCTGCAGGGCGAAGACGCTCAGCAACCCGACATACATCGCCGTCCCGTCCTTGCCGATCGCCGCGCCGACCGGCAGCACGGTCTGCGCGGTGGCGGGGGCGAGGCCGTGGCGCGTCTCGGCCAAGCGCATCACCACCGGCAGCACTGCCGAGCTCGACGCGGTGGAGAAGGCGATCGCCAGCGCCTCGACACTGTCGCGCCAGAAAACGAGCGGCGATCGACGCGCGGCGAGTGCCAGCAACGGCGCGTGGACCAGCGCCATCTGTGCCGCCGAGCCGATGACGACGCACAACGCCAGCCAGCCGACCCGCTCGAAGATCGCCGCGCCGCTCGACGCCACGGCGCCCGCGATCAGCGCGAACACGCCGAACGGCGTCGCCTCCATCACCAGCCGCACCATCGCGAGCAGCACCGCCGACATCGACTGGAGCCCGCGCGCGAACGGGCGTCCCGCTTCGCCCGCCAGCAGCGTCCCCGCGCCGATCAGGATCGCGGCGAAGATGAGCGCGAGCATGTCGCCCTTGACCAACGCCTCGACCAGATTGGCGGGAATGATACCGACGATGGTGTCGTACAGGCTGCGCGGCGTGCCGAGCGCGGTGCCGCTGCCCAGCGCAGTACCCGCGCCCGGCTGGACGATCGCCGCCACCGCCATGCCGATCGCCACCGCTGCCATGGTCGTCGCCCCGAACAGCGCAAGCGTGCGCAACCCTAGCGGCCCAAGCCGCCGCGCATCGCCCATCCCCGCGATGCCCGCGGCGATGGTGACGAGCACGATCGGCGCGACCAGCATCCGGATCGCGCGCACGAACAGCTCGCCCACGATCGCTACAACGGGCGCCGCGGCGGGCCAGACGAGCCCAAGCGCGACGCCGAGCGCCAGCCCGCCGAGTACGCGCAGCCACAGGGGGATCGCCAGCCAGCGGCGGATCATCGCGGACACGCGCCCGCCGGCGGGGTCCGCGGTAATGCGCGCCCCGCCGCGACGCCCGTCAACCGCCCGCCCTCGACCGCGACGCGTCCGTTGACGAGCACCATCGCCACGCCCGCCGCCGGCTCGGTCGGCCGCTGATAGGTCGCGCGGGCGGCGTAGCGGGCGGGGTCGAACAGCACGAGATCGGCAAAGGCACCGGGCGCGATGCGGCCGCGATCCTTGAGCCCGAACGTGTCGGCGGCCAGCGTCGAACTGCGCGCCACAAAGGCGGCGGGGTCGAGCACGCGCCGCGCCCTCACATAGACGGCGTATTTGCGCGCGAAGCTGCCATAGGCGCGCGGATGCCCGGTCGAGGCGTCGCTGCCCGTCATCACCCAGGGGCGGCGCATGAACGCCTCGATATCGCGCTCGGACTGGTTGAAGCTGGCGACCGGCGGATCCTCGACGCGGATCACCTCGATCGCGGCCGCCACCGGATCGCGCGCGCCGGCGATGTCCGCGAGCGTGCGCCCGCGATAGGGAGCGGGTCCGCCGGTCAGCAGCAGCTTCGCCGGTCCGCCGCGGCGACGGAGATTCTCGGCCATCTCCGATCGCGCCCTTGGCTGGTCGAGTTGCGCCAGCATCGCCCCGCGCCCGCCCGCCTGAACCCAGCCCGGCACCAGCGCGGCGACGAGCGAGGTGCCCGACGCATCCCACGGATATTGGTCGGCGGTGACGCGCTGCCCCGCCGCCCGTGCCGCCTCGATCGCGGCAATGACGCGCGGGGCGTGCCCCTCGACATCCGCGCCCAGCGCCTTGATGTGGGCGATATGTACCGGCGCGCCCGCACGCCGGCCGATCGCCAGCGCCTCTGCGACCGCCGCCTCCAGCCCGATCGTGTAGCTTGATTCGTCGCGCAGGTGGGTGTCGTAGAAGCCGCCCAGCTTGCCCGCGGCCCGCGCGACGTCGGCGACCTCGTCGGTTCTGGCGAAGCTCTGCGGGGCATAGAACAGCCCGCTCGACAGGCCCAGGGCGCCGCCGCACATCGCCCGCGTCACCAGCGCCTGCATCCGCGCGCGCTCGGTGGCGGTCCGTGCGCGGTCGGCCTCGCCCAGCACCGCCCGGCGGACCGAACCGAACCCGACATAGGTCGCATAGTTGATCCCGACCGGCCGCGCCTTTGCACTTGCCAGCACCGCGCCGCTGTCCAGCGCGCCGCCGCCGTCATTGCCGATGAAGGCGGTGGTCACGCCCTGCATCAGGAACTTGCCCACCAGCCGCGCGCGCGCATCCTCGCCGAGCAGCTCGGCCTCGACATGGGCATGCGGGTCGATGAAGCCCGGTGCGACGATCAGGCCGCGCGCCTCCACCACCCGCGCCGCGCTCAGGCTCAGCTTCCGCCCGACCGCGACGATGCGGTCGCCGCGCACCGCGACGTCGCCGGTGAAGGACGCGCCCTCGCCCGCCACCACCGTGCCGCCGCGGATCAGGAGGTCGGCGGGCACCGGCGCCGCGCCCAGCAGCGCCAGGCCTGCGAGGATCGCCGCCCTCACGCCCAGAAACCCGGTTCGGGCGGATCGAGCCGCCCCGCTTCGATCCGCACGCCGCCGGGGCGATCCTCTGCCAGCCACCACGGCCCGTCCAGGTCGACGAACGCCGCGCGCGGGGCGAGCCGCAGCGCCGGCGCGATGCCGAGCGAGCTCGCCACCATGCACCCCAGCATCAGCCCGAATCCGGCACTCTCCGCCGCATCGGCCAGTGCCAGCGCCGCGGTCAGCCCGCCCGCCTTGTCGAGCTTGATGTTGACATGGCTGTACCGCCCGCGAAGACGGATGAGGTCGGCGATCCCGTGCACCGCCTCGTCCGCGGCGATCGCGATCGCGCTCGAAAATGCGGCCAGCCCCTCGTCATCATCAGCCGGCAGCGGTTGTTCGAGCAGGTCGACACGGCGCTCGACCAACGCGGGCATCACCGTGCGGAGCAGGTCGACGGTCCAGCTTTCGTTCGGATCGACGATCAGCCGCGCGTCGGGCAGCGCCGACCGCACGGCGGCGATCCGATCGACGACGCGGTCCGCGTCGAGCTTGACCTTGACCAGCGGCGCCGCGCTCAACGCCAGTGCCGCGCGGTGCATCGCCTCGGCCGTGTCGATGCCGATCGTCACCGCGGTCTCGATCGGCTGCGGCGGCGGCAGCGACGCTCGCCCGAGCCTGACGTCGAGATCCCAGAGCGCCGCATCCACCGCGTTGCGCGCGGCGCCCGCCGGCATCAGCGCCAGCAGGTCCGCGCGCCCCGCCCCCGCTTCGACCGCCGCCCTCGCGTCCTCGATCGCGGCGAGCGCGCCGGCGACGCTCTCGCCATAGCGAGTATAGGGGACGCCCTCACCCCACCCAGTCGCCTCCCCCTCGACGATACGGACGGTGACGACCTCGGCCACCGTCTTGACCCCGCGCGCGATGCGGAACGGCGCGCGGAGCGGGAACGCCTCGGCCGTGGCGGTCAGTCGGCGAAGCAGCGCTCGATCTCCTCGACGATCGGCACCGCGCCGAAGCGCATCGGGTCGGTGGCGGGTACGCCCAGCAGCGACGCCGCCGCGTGACACGCCGCCCGCGCCGCCGGCTCGTCCAGCGACGCGGTGTTGAGGCACACGCCGACCGCGCGCACGTCGGGCGCGGTCAGCCGCGCCGCGGCCAGGTTGGCGGCAAGGCACTCGGCAAGATCGGGAACGGGCATGTGCGGCAACCCGCGCAAATGCGTCCGCCCGACCTCGTGGCACAGCACCAGCGCATCGGGCTGCGCGCCGTGGATCAGCCCCATCGACACCCCGGCAAAGCTCGGGTGGAACAGCGATCCCTGCCCCTCGATCAGGTCCCAGCCGCCATCGCCGCGCGCCGGGCTCAGCCGCTCGACCGCGCCCGAGATGAAATCGGCCACGACAGCATCGACCGCGATCCCCCCGCCCGCGATCAGGATGCCGGTCTGGCCGGTCGCGCGGAACTCGGCCGCATGGCCCCGCGCTGCCATCGCCCGCGCCAGGATCAGCGTCGACACCATCTTGCCCGACGAACAGTCCGTTCCGACGGTCAGCAGCCGCCGCCCGGCGCGCTTCAAGCCGGTGCCGACATCGAGGTCGGCGGGCGCGTCCCGGACGTCGAACAAGCGGACACCCGCCGCCCGCGCGGCCTCGTCCAACTCAGGCTGGTCGCGCAGCCGCTGGTGCAGCCCCGCCGCGACGTTGAGCCCCGCGCGCGCCGCCGCCACCGTATCGGCGACGATCGCCGCATCCATCCGCCCGCCCGGATTGGCGATGCCGAGCACGAGCGTCCGCGCGCCGCGCGCGACGGCTTCCTCGATCGTCAGCCGCTCGAGCCCGGTCGTCAGCGGGCAATCGTCGTGCCGCCATTCGCCCACGCACCGCTCGGGCGCGAAGACGGCGAGCCCGCGCGACGTCTTGATGCCGAGAAAGTCGGTCGCGTGCCCCAGGTACAGCAGGTACGGGCCGGGGATCGGCTCAGCGGCCACGGGCAAGGCGCTCCTCGATCGCGGTGAAGGCGGATTCGCCCTTCGGCGCATCGCCCGCGATGCCAGTCGCCCAATAGGCGACGACGCGCGCGTTCGGCTCAACCCACAGGCCGGAGCGGAGGCGATAGGCCTCGCCCGCATGGCCGATGCGCTGGATGCCGTCGCCGAACGGATCGTCGCGGCACCCCGCCCGCGGCGTGGCGGTGAGCATGACGCCCAGGCCGTAGCGGCAATGGAGCCCGTTCTCGGTCTCGCCATTGCTGCCGTCGAAGATCCATTGCGGCGTCGTCATCGCCTTGACCGAGGCGGGGGTGAGCAACCGCACCCCATCGACCTCGCCGCCGCCGCCCAGCAGCCGCCCGATCCTGGCCAGCCCCGCCGCCGAGATGCGCAGGCCCCCTTGCGGCGAGAAGATCGCACCGTTGCGGCCCGCCACCCAGCTGCCGAGATTGCAGCTGCCATCGCGGGCGGGCGTCACCGCACAGAACGGCTTGGCCCCGCGATTGTCGTCGCGGATCGGGGTACCGTCGGGCTCGACCAGCACCACCGCGCGGGCCGCCGTCGCGGTATCGCAGGCATCCCACTGGAAGCAGCCGGCGATTCCCAGCGGGCGCAGCACCAACCGGTCCATCAGCCGGTCGAACCGCTCGCCGGTCGCGCGCTCCATCACCGCGGCGACCACGGGCGAGCCGATATTGGCGTAGCGGAAGTGGCGTCCGGGCGCCTCACCGCCCCACGCCTTCGGATCGGCGAGCGCGGTGCGCAGCTCGGCATCGAGCGGCAGCACATAGTCGATCCCGTCGGCAAGCCCCGCCTGATGCGACAGCAGCAGCCGGAGCGTGATCGGCACGTCGGCAAAGCGCGGATGCCTGAGCCGCCAGCCGAGCAGGGTCGAGACATCGGCGTCGAGGTCGAGCTTGCCCGCCTCGACCAGCCGCATCACCCCGATCGCGACGACCAGCTTCGAGATCGACGCCACGCGGACGGGATCGTCGACGCTCGCCCGCCGCCCGGCCGCGGGATCGGCGAGGCCGGCGGACTGCGCGGCGACGGTGCGCCCGCCCTCCACCACGACGCGCGCCCCGGCGACGGGTTCGGCAGGCGGCACCGCCGCGACCTGGGCGAGGAGGAGGGGAAGGAGCATCGGGTGAGGCTATAGGGGCGGAGGAGGGATTGAAAGAGTTCGGCTGTCCCTTCCTTGTTCCCCGGCGAAGGCCGGGGTCCAGGTGGGGGACCATCGTGGCGGCCCGCAGCGCTCGTCACCCTAGCCTTCCCAACCAGACCTCGGCCTTGGCCAGGGTACTGCCTCTAACGCCATATTAACCACGCCCGCCTACCCCGGCGGTTATGGTCCGGCCCTCGCCCCTTGCGCGCGACCTGGCTCTGGCGGGTGCGCTCGCGGGGGTGATGACGCTTGGCTGGTGGTGGGTCCGCCGCGCCGCGCTGGCGATGGGGGTGCTGCCCGACGGCGACGATGCGGCGCGATTGCAGCAGGTGCGTGACTGGCTCGCCGGACAGCCGTTCGGCGACCTCGCGCAGCACCGCTTCGGCATCGACGGCCTTTCAATGCACTGGTCGCGGCTCGCCGATCTGGGGCCTGCGGCGCTTTCCGCCACGCTCGGAGCGCCGGTGATGCTCGTCCTCTGGCCGGCGTTGCTGTTCGCGGCGTTCCTGTTCCTGTCCGCGCGGATCGCGCGGGCGGTCGGTGCCGGCCCGGTTGATGCCGCAGTATTGGCAGCGCTCGCCTATCCCGCGACGACCTTGTTCGCGCCGGGGCGGATCGACCATCACGGATTGCAGATGGTGCTGCTCGCAGCGTTTGCGCTGGGTTTGATCGGACGACGCCCGATGGCTGGCGGCATCGTTGCGGGGATCGCAGCGGCGCTGTCGGTGGCGATCGGCATGGAGACGGTGCCCGTGCTCGCAATCGGCTGCGCGGCGGCGGTGATCGGCTGGATCCGCGGCGAGGATGCGCGGATCGCCGGCTTGGGCGCGGCGATGCTGCTCGCGCTCGCGGCGTTCGGCGCGCTGCTCGCGCCCGGCGACTGGGCGAGCGCGCCGTGCGACGGGTTCGCGCGGGCGAGCTGGCGGGCGGCGAGCCTGGGTGCACTGACCCTGCTGGCGCTCGGCGCGATCGGCAGCGCCGTCACTGAACCAAGAGGCCGGCTGCTCGCGGCCATCGCCGCAGGTCTGGCCTGCGCGATCGGCGTCGCGCTCGTCTCGCCCGCTTGCCTGTCACCGTATGGCGCGGTCGACTCGACCTTGTCGCGACTGTGGCTGGCGCAAGTCGGTGAGGCGCAGCCGCTGCTCGCCGCCGATCCGCGCTGGGCGATCGGCTATGCCGGTGCCGGCGTGGCGGGCCTGCTCGCCGCCGCCTTCGCCGCACGAGACCCACGCGCTTGGACGCTCGCGGCGCTCGTCGGCGCCGGTGTCGCCACCGCGTTCCTGCAACTGCGCGGCGCCTATGCTGCCGCCGCGCTTGCACCGCCGCTGGTCGCGCTCGCGCTGGCCAGGGCGCGGGCCGCCTCGCCGCTCGCAGCGCTGCCGGTCTGGATCGTCGGTGCCGGACTGGTCTGGCCGCTTGCCGCCGGCGCGCTGCCGATCGCCGACCCGCCCGTCATTGGCCCGGCGTGCGACGATGCGGCACAGGCGCGCGCCATGCGCGCTCTGCCGCCCGGCCGCGTGCTCGGACCGGTCGACCTCGGGCCCTGGCTGATCGCCGCGACGCCGCACCATGCGATCGCCGCGCCCTATCATCGCAACACCGCCGGCAATCTCGCCGCGTACCGCCTGTTCGCCGCGCCACCCGGGCAGGCGCGGGCGATCGCCCGGTCGGTACGAGCGGACTATATCGTCGCCTGCCCCGCCGCCCTCGCGACGATGCGCGTCGACCGCGGTCTCGGCGCCGCACTGGCGAGCGGCCGCTCGCCCGCCTGGCTTGCGCCCGCAGGGGTGCCGAATGTCTGGCGCGTTCGATGAGCCGCGTCTGGTTCGAGCGGCCGGCGATCGCGACACTTCTGATCGCCTGTGCCGTGCTGCCGCTGCTGTGGCCGGCGATCCCGCCGCTCAACGACCTGCCCGCGCATATCGGTCGCTATCACATCGCCGCCACGCTCGCGCAGTCGCCCGCGCTCCAGGCGCATTGGCGCTACGAATGGGCGCTGGTCGGCAATCTCGGCGTCGACCTGCCCGCGATCTGGCTGGCCCGCTGGATCGGCGCGGAGGCGGCGGCCAAGTGGGTGGTGCTGACGATTCCCGGGCTGTTCGTCGGCGGCCTGATCGCGCTGGCGCGGGTGCGCGGGCTGCGCGTGCCGCCGCTCGCCGCGGTGGCGGCGACGCTCGCTTATGGACAGGCGTTCCAACTCGGCTTCGTCAACTTCGCGCTGGCGGCGGCGCTCGCGCTCTGGGTACTGGCGGGCTGGATCGCGCTGGCACCGCGATCGGGGCTGCGGCTGGCGCTGCTGACGCCCGCCGCCTGCGCGCTGTGGGTCGCGCACAGCTTCGGCTGGGGCCTGTTCGGGCTCGGCGCCTTTGCCGGCGACCTCGCGCTCCGGCGTGAGCGCGGCGAGCCCTGGGCGCGGGCGACGATCCGTGCCGCGCTGTCGTGCGCCCCGCTGGCGCTGCCGATCCTGGTGATGCTCGCCGCACCTCAGGGCGAGGCGCAGCCGCTCGCCTGGGACTTTCGTGCCAAGGCGGTGTGGATCGCCGGCCTGCTGCGCGATCGCTGGAAGGGGTTCGACGTGGCCAGCGCGATCCTGATCGTCGGTTTGGTCTGGACCGCGATCCGTCACCGCGCCTTCGCCTTCGACCGCGTGCTCGGCGCCGTTGCCGCGGTTCTGGTCGCCGCGTTCGTCCTGCTGCCGCGGCTCGCGCTCGGCGGCGCCTATGTCGACATGCGGATGCTCGCGCCCGCGCTCGCCGTCGCGCTGATCGCGGTCCGCATCGCCGACGCGCGGCTCGCGGGCCGCGTCGCGCTTGCCGCACTCGCCTTTCTCCTCGTCCGCACCGCCGCCACGACCGTCAGCTTCCTCGGCTATGCGGAGCGGCAGCAGGCGGCCCTTGCAATCGTGCCCGCGATCCCGCGCGGCGCATCGGTGCTGGTGCTGGTGAACGAGGCGTGCGCCTCCGCCTGGCGATCGGAGCGGCTGGGTCACATGGCGGGCATCGCCGAGGTACGACGCGACATCTTCGACAATGGCCAATGGACGATTTCCGGCCAGCAACTCCTGTCGCACCGGCACCCGGCGGCCGCCCCCTATGACCGCGATCCGTCGCAGCTCGTCTATCCAAAGGCGTGCGAATATGCGCCGACCGACTTCGCCGCGGCGGTGCGCGATGCCGATCGCGGCACCTTTACCCACGTCTGGACGATCGACTTCGCGCCGCGACCATTGCTGGCGCCCGACGTGATCGAGGAGGCGACGGCCGGTCCTTCAACGCTTTACCGCATTGCGGCAGGGCGCGGCGCGACCCGCTTGTCGGCGCCCGCCCCCACCCGCTAAAGACGCGCGATGCAGGGGTTGGGGCACGAGCCGCTTCGGTGGTGGCAGACGCGGGCGTTCGTCCTGGCGATGGCGTTCGTCGCAGCGATCCCGCTGATCTGGCCCGACATTCCGCCGCTCGTCGATCTGCCCGGTCACATGGGCCGCTATCGCGTGCAGCTGTCGCATGGCCAGGTGCCGTGGCTCGCCGACTGGTACAATTTCGACTGGCAGCTGATCGGCAATCTGGGCATCGACCTGCTCATCATCCCGCTGGAGCCGCTGATCGGGCTGGAGCCCGCGGTCAAGCTGATCGTCATGGCGACGCCGGTGCTGACCGCGACCGGCCTCCTCTGGATCGCGCGGGAA
The DNA here is from genome assembly GCF_032391395.1 of Sphingomonas sp. Y38-1Y. Classification (NCBI taxonomy): domain Bacteria; kingdom Pseudomonadati; phylum Pseudomonadota; class Alphaproteobacteria; order Sphingomonadales; family Sphingomonadaceae; genus Sphingomonas; species Sphingomonas sp. Y38-1Y. The sequence goes on along the minus strand of NZ_CP135916.1, from coordinate 577,113 downwards.
GTGCATGGGCGCATCCCGGCAACCGCGCTGTTCGCGCTGCCGATCGTCTACAGCTTCCCCTTCCATTTCGGCTTCGTCAATTTCGCGCTGTCGATGGCGCTCGCGCTCAACGCCTTTGCGTTCTGGCTCCGACTGGCGCGCCAGGGGCGGCTGAAGCTGCGCGCGATCCTCTTCGTGCCGATCGGCCTGGTCCTGTGGATCGTCCATACCTATGGCTGGGGGCTGCTCGGCGTGCTGGCGTTCGCGGGCGAGCTGATCCGCCAGTGGGACCGCCACCCGGCCCTTCGCGACAAGTGGCAGGCGCCGTTCTGGGCGGGCATCCACTGCCTGTCGCTGTTCCCGCCGGCGGTGCTGATGCTCGCCTGGCGATCGGGCGGGCATGTCGGCGGCCAGACCGGCGACTGGTTCAACTGGCGCGCGAAGATGCAGTGGGTCACGATGATCTTTCGCGACCGCTGGGAATTGTTCGACATGGCGACGCTCGCCACGTTGTTCCTCGTGCTGCTCAAGGGGCTGCGCGATCCCAACATCCAATATTCGCGCCACCTCAGCATCTCAGCCCTGTTCCTGGTGGCGGTCTATATCCTGTTGCCGCGCATCGTCTTCGGCTCGGCCTATGCCGACATGCGGCTCGCGCCGTTCGCGCTCGGCGTCGCGCTGCTCGCGCTCCGGCCCAAGCCCGGCATCGCGATGCGCCATGCCGCGCTGATGGCGGCAGCGGGCCTCACCTTCTTCGGCGTGCGGATCGCGGCGACCACCTACAGCTTCTGGCTCTACGACAAGGCCTATGACCGCGAGCTCGCCGCGCTCGACAAGCTGCCGCAGGGGGCCAAGCTCATCACCTTCATCGGTGAGACGTGCCGCCACGAATGGACGATGTCGCGGCTGGAGCATCTTCCGGGCATCGCGCTGGAGCGCAAACTTGCCTATGCCAACGACCAATGGTCGATGGCGGGCGCGCAGCTCCTGACCGTCCGGATGAAAGGCGCGCGCGGGTTCAACCACGATCCGTCGCAGATCGTCACCGACGTGAAGTGCGCGCGCGAATGGTGGCGACCGATCGCGGTCAGCCTCGTCCGCTTCCCGCGCGACGTCTACGACTATGTCTGGATCGTCCAGCCGCCCGCCTATGACAAACGGCTGGAGGCGGGGCTGATCCCGATCTGGCGAAACGGGTCGAGCGCGCTGTTCCGTGTCGACGACGCCCAGCGCGCGCCGCGGCTGATGATGCAGGATTTGGGCCCCTATGGCCGCGAGATGCGGACGCGGATGGAGGCGATCAACGCCCTCAACCGGGCTTCCTGAACGGCGTCAGCTCGCCTAGATATTCGGCCTCATGCTCGACCGCGGCACGTTCCCGCGTGACGAAGTCGGCGACCGCGCGCCGGAACGAGGGATCGGGGATATAGTGCGCCGACCAGGTCGCGACGGGTGAATAGCCGCGAGCCAGCTTGTGCTCGCCCTGCGCCCCCGCCTCGACACGCGCCAGCCCGCGCGCGATCGCCGCGTCGATCGCCTGATAATAGCAAAGCTCGAAATGGAGGAAGGGCACGTCCTCGCTGCATCCCCAATAGCGGCCATAGAGCGCGTCCCCGCCGATCAGGTTGAGCGCCCCCGCGATCGGCACCCCGTCGTCCCGCTCGGCGAGGATCAGCAGCACCCTGTCCGCCATCGCCTCGCCCAGCATCGAGAAGAAGGCGCGGGTGAGATAGGGCCGGCCCCATTTGCGGCTGCCCGTGTCCTGGTAGAAGGTCCAGAACGCATCCCAATGCGCCTCGGTCAGCTCGGGCCCGGTCAGGTGGCGGATCGTCAGCCCCTCGGTCGCGGCGGCGCGCTCCTTGCGCAGGTTCTTGCGCTTGCGGCTGGCGAGGTCGGCGAGAAAGTCGTCGAAGCTCCCATAGTCGCGATTGGCCCAGTGAAACTGGACGCCCTCGCGGATCAGCCATCCCGCCGCCTCGAACGCGGGCAGCTGCTCGGGATCGACGAAGGTCGCGTGCGCCGACGACAGGCCGTTCTGGTCCACCACCGCCTCGATCGCGGCGATCAGCGGCGCGGGTTCCGCGCCCTCGCGCAACAGCAGCCGGGGGCCGGGAACGGGGGTGAAGGGCACCGCGACCTGGAGCTTGGGATAATAATTGCCGCCCGCCCGCTCCCACGCGTCGGCCCAGCCATGGTCGAACACATATTCGCCCTGACTGTGCGTCTTGGCGTAGGCAGGCGCGATCGCCGCGGGGTGGCCGTCGGCATCGTCGACGATGATCGGCAGCGGCGTCCAGCCCGTGCGCCCGCCGACCGACCCCGACCGCTCCAGCACCGACAGGAACGCGTGGCTGAGAAACGGGTTGTCGCTCCCCGCACACGCATCCCAATCGGCAGCGGCGACGTCCTGCACCCCGCGCGCAATCCGTGCGATCACCTCGTTCACAGCCATTTGAGCGCCCGGAACCGCGCATAGAGGATGCCGCACAGCGTCGCGATCACGCCCAGCACGATGAAATAGGCGCCGGGCACCTTGAGCTCGGGCATATATTCGAAGTTCATGCCATAGATGCCGGCGATCGCCGTCGGCACCGCCAGGATCGCAGCCCAGGCGGCAAGCTGGCGCGTGATCGCGCCCTGCCGTTGCTGTTCGAGCAGGTTCGACACCTCGAACACCTGGCCCAGCACCTCTCGCAGCGTCCCCGTCGTCGATTCGGTGCGGCGAAGGTGGTCGAGCACGTCCTTGAAGTACGGTCGGATGTCGCGGTCGATGCAGGGAATGTCGAGATTGACGAGCTTGCCCACCAGCTCGCCCATCGTGATCGCCACGCGCTGGAACCGGATCAACTGGCGGCGAAAGGTGAACAGCCGCGCGATCTGCTCGCGGCTGAGGAAGCTGTCGAGCGTCGACTGCTCGATCTCGAGCACGCATTCCTCGATCTGGTCGATGATCGGTTGGTACCCGTCGACGACGAAGTCGAGGATCGCGTGGAGCACATAGTCCGTGCCGCGCGCCAGCAGCGCCGGCGACGCCTCCAGCTCGGCCCGCAAGGCATTGTGCGCGCGCGCCGACCCGTGGCGGACGGTGACGATGTGGTGCTTGCCGACGAAGATCGCGGTCTCGCCATAGCGGATATGGTCGCCGTCCAGATGCGCGGTCCGCGCGACGACGAACAGCTGATCGCCATAGATGTCGAGCTTGGGCAGCTGCTTGGCGTTGACCGCATCCTCGACCGCGAGCGGGTGGAGGCCGTAGCGCTCGGCGATCGCGCGAAGCTCGGACTCGTCGGGCTCGTAGAGGCCGATCCAGACGAACTCGTCGTCGCCGTGACATTCGGGCATGGCGTCGATCGACACGGGGCCGACGCGCTGGCCTGCGCGATAGAGATTGGCGGCGACGACGGTCATTGGCGCGCTATTTGGGCGGACGGGGCGCGGCCCGCAATGGCGTCAGGCGCCGGGTACGACCATCAGCCGTATCGTCGCATCGCCGCTGCCCGACAATTGGATCAGGTGGCGCCCCGCCGGCAGGTCGAAGTCAACGATCTTGCGCATGCCCGAACAGCGCGGGCCATGCCCGTGCCCGGTCGAAGCCACCGCGCGGTCGTTCGACACGAGCTCGATCCACGACGCGTTCGACAGCACCACGCGGTACCGGCCCGCCCTGGCGACGTCGATCGCGACGATGCCGCCATGGCTGTCCGCCGCGGCGGCTCGCGCGGGCGGGGCGCGCAGCTTGAGGTGCGCGGCGGGGTGCAGCGCCACCTCGACCGGCTTGCCGATCGGTGCGGCCGGCGCGGTCCCCGCGTCGGCGGCGGCGGACACCGGGCTACCGGCGGTCCAGCCCGCCAGCGCCGGCGGCACCGGCTCCGCCGCCGCGGGACAGGCGGCCTGGATCAGCATCAGCGCGGCAAGCATCGACATGGGCGTTCCTCCGACTCGTCCGACTTGCTAAGCGCTGGCGCTGCCGCCGCCAAGCTTGCGCGACGCGGTGTATTGATTATCTAATACAGTTGAAGCCGCTGCCGTTCGCCGCCATCCTTCGGCACGGCACCCAGGAGGACCGAATGGCGACCGCGACCGAGACGACGACTGCCCCCGCGCTGACGCTGACGCCGCCCGACCCGGTGCCCGCCGTCGCCCCCGCGCAGGCCGCCGGCCTCGTCCCCGTCGACGAGACCAAGAAGTCCGAGCTGGAGCAACGCGTCGAGGCGTTCATCGACGATCTCGTCGCGCAGGACGTCAACTCGCCCGAATTCGGCAAGCGCGTCGATGCGATCAGCGCGATGGGCAACAAGGAGATCCGCGAGGCGGCGGGCCAGTCGAACCGGTTCCTCGACCGCCCGGTCCGCGCGATGGACCAGGAAAGCGGGGTCGGCGCCGACCTGCTGGCGCTGCGCCGCACGGTCGAGGATCTTGATCCCGGCAAGAAGGGCGACCTGTTCACCAAGAAGAAGCTGTTCGGCATCCTGCCGTTCGGCGACAAGATGCGCGACTATTTCGACGGCTATCAGTCGGCGCAGAGCCACATCGCCGCGATCCTCAAGCGCCTTGCCTCGGGCAAGGACGAGCTCTTGATGGACAATGCCGCGATCGATACCGAGCGCGCGAACCTGTGGGCCGCGATGGGCCGGCTGGAGCAGATGATCCACCTGTCCAAGGCGATGGACGCGCGGCTGGAGGACAAGGCCAACGAGCTCGACCACACCGACCCCGCCAAGGCCAAGGCGATCCGCGAGACCGCGCTCTTCTACACCCGTCAGCGCACGCAGGACCTGCTGACGCAGATGGCGGTGACGGTGCAGGGCTATCTGGCGCTCGACCTGGTCAAGAAGAACAATGTCGAGCTGGTGAAGGGCGTCGACCGCGCGTCGACCACCACCGTCTCGGCACTGCGCACCGCGGTGACGGTCGCCCAAGCGCTGACCAACCAGAAGCTGGTGCTCGAACAGATCACCGCGCTCAACACCACGACGGCGGGCCTGATCGACTCGACCGGCAACCTCCTCAAGTCGCAGACCGCGCGCATCCACGAGCAATCGGCGTCGTCGACGATCCCGCTGGAGACGCTGCAGCGCGCGTTCCAGAACATCTATGACACGATGGACGCGATCGACAGCTTCAAGTTGAAGGCGCTCGACAGCATGAAGACGACTGTGACGACGCTCGGCAACGAGGTCGAGAAGTCGAAGGGCTATATCGCCCGGGCCGAGGGCGCGGCGCAGAATGCCGGCGGCAGCGGCGGCCAGCCGTTCAAGCTGGAGGCGCTGTGAGCGAGGTCGACGCCCAGATCGCGCGCGCGAACGAGGCGCTCGAACGCGCGCGCGAGCGCCGGTCGAGCCTGTCGCGCCGCGCCGTCCGGCGCCGCGAGGGATCGATCGTCCGCCGCGTCGGCGCGATCGCGCTGGCCGACGGGCTCATCATCGCGGTCGCCCTGGCGATCGGCATGGTCGTACCGCTCGGCACGCTGGGCGCGATGATCGTCATGGGCCTGCTCATCGCGACGACGCTCGTCATCGCCTTCGCCCGCACCGACGCCGCGCCGACGCCCGAGCGGCTGGCGGAGACGCCGCTCAAGGCACTGCCGCTCCAGACCGAGCAATGGCTGGAGGGCCAGCGCCTCGCGCTTCCGGCCCCTGCGCGGACGCTGGTCGACGCGATCGGCGTCAAGCTCGAGACGCTGTCGCCGCAGCTCGCCACGCTCGACGAACGCGAACCCGCCGCGGCCGAGGTGCGAAAGCTCGTCGCCGAACAATTGCCCGAGCTGGTCAAGAGCTACCAGAAGGTGCCGGAACCCCTCCGCCGCACCGAGCGCAACGGCCAGACGCCGGATGCACAGCTCGTCGAGGGCCTGCGCGTCATCGACCAGGAGATCGCGACGATGACCGCGCAGCTGGCGCAGGGCGACCTCGACCTCCTGGCGACGCGCGGCCGCTATCTCCAGATTCGCTATCAAGGCGACGAGCAGCTGTAGGTTTGCGCTGCCCCTTCGCTTCCTTTGTTCCCCGGCGGAGGCCGGGGCCCAGTGGGGAAGGCCATCGTAAGAGTCGCAACCGTCACCCAACTGGACCCCGGCCTTCGCCGGGGAAACAAGTGGAGGAACGCGACAGGCCCTACCCGCCCGTCTCCGCCGCCGGCACGATCCCGTCCCGCACCAGCGCGTGCAGCGCATCGATATGCCCTCCCTCTCGCGCCGCGGTCGCGTCCGACGTCATCGCCACCGTCAGGCGAAGATCGGGCAGGATGTAGAGCATCTGCCCGCCATAGCCCCAGGCGAAGCGCACCGGATGCCCGCGCATCTCGCCGACGAACCAGCCATAGCCATAGGCCTGGCCGCTCCACGGCGAGGTGGTGCGCGGCGTCCAGCTCGCCTCGATCCACGCGGCGGGCACCACCTGTCGGCCGTCGATGCGCCCGCCCAGCCGGTAGAGCTCGCCGAACCGCGTCAGCGCGCGCGGGCTCATCAGCATGTCGTTGCCGCCGAAGAAGATCCCCTGCGGATCGCGCGGCCAGGGCGGGATCGCGATGCCGAGCGGCTCGCCCAGCCACTCTCGCGCCAGCGTATGCGTACTCTTCCCCGACGCGCGCGTCAGGATCGCGGAGAGAAGATGCGTGCTCCCCGTCGAATAGAGCATCCGCCCGCCCGGCTCGTCGACGAACGGCCGCGACAGCGCAAAGCGGACCCAATTGGGGTTCGACACCCAGCGCCCGTAATTAGGGCCCGAGGTCCGCTCCAGCCCCGCCTGCATCGACAGGAGATTGCCGACCGTCACCCGCGCCAGCCGCGGATCGGGGTTGGCCGGCGCATCCGCGCGCAGCAGCGGCAGGATCGGCTGGTCCGCGCCCGTCAGCACGCCGCGCGCGATCGCGATGCCGACCAGCGCCGACATCACTGACTTCGACGCCGACTTGATGTTGACCGGCCGATCGAGCGGTGGGCCGCCGTTGAAGCGGTGCTCGGCCAGCACCTGTCCGTCGCGCAGCACGATTATCGACCGGATGCGCGGCAACCGCCCCGCCGCCTCGACCGTCCGCGCCAGCGTCGCGGCGTCCAGCCCGCGCGTAGGTGCGGCACGGGCGGGCTCGGCCTGTGCCGCCCGCCGCGGCTCGGCCTCGCACCCGCCTGCGGCAAACAATGCCGCAAGGGCAGCGACGCGAAACACCATCATCGCCGCTCAATGCGCGAGCGGCACGGGCGTATCCGTCAGCGCTTGAGCGCGTCCGGGCTGAGCGTCATGTCGTTGCCCCGCATCCGGCCGGTCGGTCCGCTCGTCGTCACCAGCTTCCACACTTGCGCCGGTTGCGGCAGCGCACTGAACGACGGATAGGTGGCGATCGTCCCGTCGACGTCCTCAGTCGTCACCGAAATCGCGGGTTTCCCGTTGCCGATGGCGATGGCCGGCGGGCTGACGTGGATGGCGCGACCGGCATCGGCCATCGCGATCGTGTACCGGTTCGCATCGGCATTCGCACGATAGACGCCATAGTCGCCCAGCGGCTCACCCTCCCGGCACCAGGTGGCAGGCGGGCCTTTCTCGACCTTCCCCTCCTTTGCGGCGATCCCGGGAAGCATCAGCGACAGCAGCATTGCGGCGCCGTCGGGCTTCACGACCTTCGCCTTGCCATAAGCGAGCGGTGCCGTGCACGGCCGAACGAGCGCGATCGGCGTGCCGGTTGCCTCGGTCGTCTTCGGCCAGCGCAGGCCCGAGACGAGCGCCATCAGCTTGGCATCCATCCTGTCGGCGGTCAGCGTTCGCGACGACATGCGCAGCTTGACGATCCAGTCACCGACCGGGATCAGCGCCACCGCAGTGCTGCGCAAGGCGCCGCCGGGGATCGAATAGACCTGACGAAGCGCATTCGGCGTGCCGCCACCCACGGCAAACGCGACCGGATCGGCGGTGGCGGGCGACGCGCCTCGCCCCGTCTTGCCGCCGTCGAGCGCCACCTGCGCGCGGTCGAACCAGAGCGCCACGTCGGGCACCGCCGGATGGAACAGGTAGAACGTCGCGAAGGTGCCGTCGGCATCCTCGCCGAACTGCGCGGTGACGTCGTGCTCGGTTTCGGTCGAGTCGGACAGCTTGGTGCGCTGGAATCCCGCGACCTGCGGCATCACGACCATGCCCGTCTGAGCGTGCTGCCACCCCTTGTCGGCCGGTACCGTCAGGTCGCGCGCCGCGGCCGGCGTCGCTGCCATCGCAAGCGCGGCGATGATCGTGCCCAATCTCATGCCCGTCCCCCCTTACCTGCGATCGTGATCGATCGAGGGGCGGGCGACAAGGCACTATTCGGCGCGGACCTCCAGCGCGCGGGCGAACACCGCCTCGAACATCGGCGCGGTCAGGCGACCGGTGTTCTGGTTGTAGCGCGAGCAGTGATAGCTATCGATCAGCACCTCGCCGCCGGGCATCCGGTGCTCGGCCAGATGGCCGAACTTGGCCTTGGGCAGCTTGCCGCCCAGCACCTTGACCGCCGACTGGTGCGCGATCTGGCCAAGCGCCACGAATACGCGCGGGCGCGGCAGCGCGGCGATCTGGCCCTCCAGGAACGGGCGACAGGTGCGGATCTCCTCGGGCGTCGGCTTGTTCTCGGGCGGCAGGCACTTGACCGCGTTGATGATGATCGCGCCGGTCAGGCGAAGGCTGTCGTCGGGCCGCGCCTCATACTCGCCCTCGGCCAAGCCGAACTTCTTGAGCGTATCGAACAGGAGGACGCCGGCATGGTCGCCGGTAAAGGGGCGCCCGGTGCGGTTGGCGCCGTGCTTGCCGGGGGCAAGGCCGACGATCGCCAGCCAGGCGTTCGGATCGCCGAACGCGTTGACGGGCGCGTTCCACCAGTCCGGATATTCGGTGCGGAGCGCCTCGCGGAACGCGACCAGGCGCGGGCAGTGCGGGCAGTCTCGGGGCGGCTCGCTTTCGGGAATGGGGCTTGGCGCGAACATCGCGGCGGCATAGGCGCCGGGCGATGGACCGCGCAACCTATCTGATCGCGCTGGGATCGAACCGGCCGGGCCGCGCGGGCGATCCGCGCGCGGTGCTGCGCGCGGCGTCGGCGCGGTTGCCGGGGCGGCTGGCGGCGCTGTCGCCGATCATCGCCAGCGCACCGATCGGCCCCTCGATCCGCCGCTATGCCAATGCCGCCGCGCTGATCGAGAGCGACCTGGCGCCGCCCGCGATGCTCGCCGCGCTCAAGGCGATCGAGCGCGCCGCCGGCCGCCGCCGCGGCCGCCGCTGGGGCGCGCGCGTCCTCGACCTCGACATCGTGCTCTGGTCCCGCGGCCGCTGGCATTCGCGCAATCTGACGATCCCGCACGTCGCCTTTCGCACGCGCGACTTCGTCCTCACCCCCGCTACGGCGATCGCGCCGGGGTGGCGCGATCCGGTCACCGGCATCACCCTCCGCCAGCTTCGCGCGCGGCTCGCCCGTCCCCGCCCGGTTGACCCGGCCCGCACCCGCCCCTAGGTGCGCCAAGTCGATGGTCGGGGTCCGTAGCTCAGTCGGTAGAGCAAGCGACTTTTAATCGAGAGGTCCCGGGTTCGAGCCCCGGCGGACCCACCACCCTCTCGTACAGTGCGTCCCCGGACGCCGCTCGCCTGATGCGACCCGCCACGACCGCGGTTCCCTGCGCCAACCACCGGCACATGCGCGAAAAGCATTGATGGGCTTCGAGGGCCGTATATGCCTCTGCCAACAGGGCGACGGGTCGTCGTTGCCTGGCGGTAGAGAGGTTCCGAACGTGTCGCAGCAAATGGATCGCAGGCTTTTCCTCGGCGCCAGTATCGCCGCGCTGACCGCAAGCACGCCGCTGCTTGCGCAATCCCGTCCCGCGCCCGCGGGGAAGGGCGACGCGGCGCTGCGCACGCTGATGGACGCGTTCTGGGACGAAGAGCTGTCGCTGATGCCGGAAACGGCGACGCAACTGGGGCTCGACACCGGGCGCCATGCGGATGCGCGGTCGCGGCTCAACGACTATTCCGCGGCCGGGCGCCTGCGCTGGATCGAGAGCCGCCGCGACCGGCTGAAGCGGATGGCGGCGATCCCGGAGGCCGATCTGTCGCCGGCGTGGCGCGTCAACCGGCAGGTCGTCGCTTATGCCTATGACCAGGCCGTCGACGGCGGCACCCGCTTCCGCTTCGGCGAGCCGGGCACCGGCTACGCGCCCTATTCACCCTATGTCGTCAGCCAGCTGACCGGCGCCTATGCGTCGGTGCCGGACTTCCTCGCCTCGGTGCATCCGGTCAAGAATGCGCAGGATGCCGAGGCCTATCTTCAGCGGCTGTCGGCGTTCGACGGTGCGCTCGACGCCAACAGCACGACGCTCCGCGCCGATGCCGCAGCCGGCGTCCTCGCGCCCGACTTCGCGGTCGACGCCGCGCTGGCGCAGTTGAAGGCGCTGCGCGGCTCGCCCGCCGCGTCGAACGGCCTCGTCACCGCCTTGGTCGAGAAAGCAAAGGCAGCGGGCATCGCCGGGGACTGGTCGGCGCGGGCGACGCGGATCGTCGAGCAGGAGGTCTATCCCGCGCTCGATCGCCAAATCGCTGCCCTCACCGCGCTCCGGCCCAAGGCAAAGGCCGAGCCCGGCATCTGGACGATCCCAGATGGCGACGCCTTCTATGCCGGCGCCCTCGCCTTTCAGACCACGACCACGCTCAGCCCCGACGAGGTCCATCGCCTCGGCCTCGAACAGGTCGCGGCGCTCGATGCGCAGCTCGACCCACTGCTGAGCGCCCAGGGGCTGACGCAGGGCAGCGTCGGCGCGCGGCTGACCGAATTGTCGCGGCGCCCGGACCAGCTCTATCCGAACACCGATGCGGGCCGGGCCGAGCTGCTCGCCGCGCTGGTCGAACAAGTGGCGGCGATCCGGCCCAAGATGCCGCAGGTCTTCGCCACGCTGCCCAAGTCGCCGGTCGAGATCGTCCGCGTGCCCCCGGAAATCCAGGACGGCGCGCCCAACGGCTATGCCACCAGCCCCGCGCTCGACGGATCGCGGCCGGGGCGTTTCTACATCAACCTCAAGGATACGGCGGAGTGGCCCAAGTTCACGCTGCCGTCGCTGACCTATCACGAGGCGCTGCCGGGTCACCAATGGGAGGGTGCGATCGCGCTGTCGTCGACCGACACGCCGATCCTGCGCCGCGCCGGCCTCTACTTCGCCGCTTACGGTGAGGGCTGGGCGCTCTATGCCGAGCAGCTTGCCGACGAGCTCGGCGCCTATGAGGGCGATCCGATCGGTCGCATCGGGTTCCTCCAGTCGCTCCAGTTCCGCGCGGTTCGGATGGTCGTCGACACCGGCATGCACGCCAAGCGGTGGAGCCGGGCCAAGGCGACCGACTATATGGTCGAGACGACCGGCTTCGCGCGCGGCCGGGCGCAGCGGGAGATCGACCGCTATGCCGTGTGGCCGGGCCAGGCGTGCAGCTACAAGGTCGGCCATACCGAATGGGTGCGCCTGCGCGATGCCGCGAAAGCGCGCGCCGGCGCGGCGTTCGACATCAAGCGGTTCCACGACGTCCTGCGCCAGGGATCGATGCCGATCACCGTACTGACGCAGCAGATCGAGGCGCTGTTCCCGGCAGGGTGAGACAGATCCGGCGGCGGGCGTTAAGGAACGTCCCCCGCCGATCTTCCTCCAGTTCTCGAGCGTGTTTCGATGTCCGATCGCCTGAAGGTGCTCTTTCAGTACATGCTGCCCAAGCAGCGCCTGACCCTGCTAGCCGGGCGGGTCGCCGGCGCACAGGGCGGCGGCGCAACGACGCGGCTGATCCGCTGGTTCGTCGGCCGCTACGGCGTCGACATGAGCGAGGCCGCCGATGCCGACATCGCCAGCTACAAGAGCTTCAACGACTTCTTCGCCCGGCCGCTGAGGGCGGGGCTCCGCCCGGTCGCCGCCGCCGATTTCGTCAGTCCCGTGGACGGCGCGATCAGCCAGTTCGGCGCCATCGACGATCATCACATGCTCCAGGCAAAGGGGCATCGTTTCACCACGACCGAGCTGGTCGGCGGCGACGCCGCGCTGGCCGCCCGCTTCCGCCACGGAAGCTTCGCCAACCTGTATCTCTCGCCCAGAGATTATCACCGCTTGCACATGCCCTGCGACGGCCGGCTGACGCGGATGATCTACGTGCCGGGTGCGCTCTTTTCGGTGAACCCGGTGACGGCGCGCGGCGTGCCGAACCTGTTCGCGCGCAACGAGCGCGTGGTGTGCGTCTTCGACTCGGCCGAGCATGGGCCGTTCGTGATGGTGCTGGTCGGCGCGACCATCGTCGGCAGCATGGCGACGGTCTGGCACGGCGTCGTCAATCCGAAGCGGACCGGGCGGCCGTCCGAATGGCGCTATGACGACCAGGACATCGTGCTGAAGAAGGGCGAGGAAATGGGCCGCTTCCTTCTCGGCTCGACGATCGTCATGCTGTTCCAGCAGGGCGCGATCGCGTTCAACGACGATTGGGTGCCGGAGCGGCAGGTCCGCTTGGGCGAGCGCATGGGCGAGCGCCCCGCCTGAGCGCGCGAGACCGCGAAGGTGTGAAAACCACGATCCGCGCTTTACATCTTTATTTATTATTCAATGAGTGTCTATTCAGCCGCTCCTGATCTGTCGCATGCAGGGGAGTGGCCGACGTGACGCAAAATCGTTCGGAACCGGCGCAACTTACGTCCGCTCACCTCTCAAAATGGCGGCTGAAAGACTTCGCGCCCGGCGAAGGCGATCCCGCCAGCGCATGCCGCGGTGCCGGCGGCGGCTGGATCGCGGCGACCGCGCCCGGCGACACCTATCTGGCGCTGATCGAGGCCGGACGGCTCGCCCACCCCTTTGCCGGGCGCGAAGAGGCGGCGGCGGCGTGGGTCCGCGACCGCGAATGGTGGTGGCACACCCGTTTCGACCTAACCGAGGCGGCGCCGTCGGAGATGGTTGAGCTGGTGTTCGACGGCCTCGATACCTTTGCCGACATCTGGCTCGATGGGCACTTGCTCGGCCGCGCCGACAACATGTTCCGCAGCTGGCGCTTCGACCTGTCCGGCGTCGCGCCGGGATGCCGCGATCTCGCCGTCCGGTTCCACCCGCCGTCGATCATGACCGGCGACCGCCCGCTTCCCAACTGGAGCGTCGCCACCGACCGTATCTCTCGCACGCGGCGCACGGCGATGCGCAAGGCGCAGTTCGGCTGGGGCTGGGACTGGGGGCCGGACCTGCCCACTGTCGGCATCTGGAAATCCGTTCGGATAGAGCGGCGTCGATCGGCGGTGGTGCGCAGCGTCAACTTCTCGACGCTCACGATCGACCACGGCACCGCGCAGGTGGCGATCGACATCGACCTCTCGGAACCGGCAGACGCCACGGTCGAGCTCCTTTCCCCCGACGGCGAACGCGTCTGGCAGGGGCATCGCCGCGGCTCGGGCCGCATCGAGGCGGCGATCGCGGATGCCCGCCTGTGGTGGAGCGCGGACCTGGGCGAGCAGCCGCTCTACACGCTGGTCGTCCGGATCGCGGGCGCGCCGGACTATTCGCGGCAGGTCGGCATCCGCACGATCGCGATCGACCAGTCGCCCGACCCGGACGAACCCGGCACGACGTTCTTCCGCTTCGTGCTGAACGGCGTGCCGATCTTCGCCAAGGGCGTGAACTGGGTGCCGGCCAACTCGTTCGTCGGCGCGGTGCCCGACGCCACCTACCGCGACCTTCTCGCCCGCGCGGCGTCGGCCAACATGAACATGGTCCGCGTCTGGGGCGGCGGCATCTACGAACCCGACCTGTTCTACGACGAGTGCGACCGGCTCGGCTTGCTGGTGTGGCAGGACTTCATGTTCGCGAACGGGCCGGATCCCGATGACGATCCGGCGTTCCTGGACAATATCCGCGCCGAGGTGCGCGAGCAGGTCGCGCGCCTCCGGCATCATGCCTGCCTCGCCCTGTGGTGCGGCAACAACGAAAGCCACGGCATCCACTGGCTGCAAGCGGCGCTGACCGGCGTGGCGGAGCGGCATGCGGGGCTCACCATCTATGACGAGATCATCCCGGCCGCTCTCGACGAGCTCGATCCCGCGACGCCATGGTGGCCGAGCAGCCCCTGGGGCGGTCCCTCGCCCAACAGCATGCGCGGCGGCGACGTGCACAACTGGACCGTCTGGCACGGCTTCCCGCCGGTTCCCGATGTCGAGCTGGACGGTGGCTACCTGTCGGCGCCGGAGGGCGTCGCCTTCACCCGCTATCAGGAGGACATGGCGCGCTTCGTCAGCGAGTTCGGGCTCCAGGCGGCGCCCACGCTCGCCACGCTCGAGCGGTGGATGGCGCCCGACGATTTGGCGCTGAAGAGCCCCGGCTTCCTCGACCGCATCAAGGATGTCGCGGACAAGGCGGCGGCGATGATGGCGACCGTCACCGGCCCGCCAGAAACGCTCGCCGACTATGTCGATTTCACCATGGTAGCCCAGGCGGAGGGGCTGAAGTTCGGCATCGAGCATTACCGCCGGCGCAAGCCGCATTGCTCGGGCGCGCTGATCTGGCAGCATAATGATTGCTGGCCGTGCGTCAGCTGGAGCCTGATCGATCATGACGGCGTGGCAAAGGCGGGCTGGTACGCGGTGCGCCGCGCATTCGCGCCGGTGCTCGCCTCGTTCAGGCGCGTGGGGGACGGGGTCGAACTCTGGGTGACCAACGACACGCTGGCGCCGGTGCATGACGCGGCGATCGTCAGCCTGGCGTCCTTTGCCGGTGAGATCGCATGGCAGGCCGAGGTCGCGATCGAGGTTCCGGCCAATGCCAGTCGGTGCGTCTGGCGCGGGGTCGCCGCGGACGCCGACGACCAGGTGCTCATGGTGCGGAGCGCCGCCGATGCCTTCCCCGCCAACCGCCTGCTGCTGGCGCCGGTGAAGGACCTGGCGCTCGCCCCCGACGCCGGGATCAATACCGTGTGCGAACCCGTGGCGGCGGGACTGCGCGTCACGGTTTCGGCGACGCGCTATGCACTGACGGTGAACCTGTGCTCGGACGACCCGCGCCTGCGGTTCAGCGACGGTCATTTCGACCTGGCGGCCGGCGAGACACGAACCGTGATCGTCAGCCATGTCGATGACGGCGCGGTGCGAGCGGAGCACGTCACGCTGTCGTCTTGGAACGATCGCTCCCCGCGACCGCTTGCCGGTTGACGAAGGCAATCCTTGAAGAGGGTCGCGCGCATCGGCACAAGGCGGCGCTGAGCATGCGTCGCGGCGATGCCATCCTCGCGGCGACCATTTGGGAACGGGCATGACGACCAGGGCAAAGCCGCGCCGCACCAAGGCCGAACAGCGCGAGGAAACGCTCGGCCAGATCCTCGACGCGGCGGAATATCTGTTCGGGCTTCGCGGCCTCTACGGCGTCACGCTCAAGGACGTCGCGGTCCAGGCCGCCGTCCACACCTCGCTGCTCCACTATTACTTCGCCGACAAGAAGGCGATGTTCGACGCCGTGTTCGCCCGCCGCGCGGGCGTCACCGCCGAACGCCGCTCGGTCGCGCTCGATCAGTATATGGCGGGGCTGAGCGGCCCGCCCACGGTCGAGGGCGTGCTGCGCGCCTATCTCGATACCGATCTCGACCTCTACATGACCGGCGGCGACGGGTGGCGCAATTACGCGGCGCTGGGCGCTCAGGTGGCAATGGCACCCGAATGGGGTGCCAAGCTGTTCGACACGCACTTCGACCCGGTCGTCCTCAAGATGATCGGCCTGCTCAGGCAGGCGCTGCCCGACTGTCCGGAGGAGGACATCTTCTGGGGCTATCATTTCGTCACCGGCGTGCTGGTGCAGACGCTGGCGCGCACCGGGCGCATCGATGTGCTGTCGAACGGCCTGTGCCGATCGGACGATTTCGACGCGATCAAGGCGCGGATGGCCCGCTTCCTGGCGTTCGGGTTCGAAGGGATCTGCGCCGATCGCGCGGCCGAACGGGCGAAACGCAGCGCCGCCGACTAGGCGATCAGGAAAAAAGAGGCACCGGCGCGGATCCAGGACGCCGGTGCCCGATACGGCGAGGCCGGTCGGCCCCGCCGCCCCCTTTTCGGTTCAGAACGAGATGCTGGCGCGGATGCCATATTGGCGCGGCGGGCCGGCAAGTCGCTTGGTGCCGTTGATCGCGCCGACATAATGCTGGTCGGTCAGGTTGGTCGAATAGGCGCCGATGGTCCACTTGCCCGTCGTGAGCGTAAGCTGCGCGTTGACGATGTTGCGGGCGGGCAGCCGGTCGCCCAGCGCTGCGTTCTGGAACAAGGTCGCCCACACCGCGCCGGTCTGCGAATAGTCGACGCGCGGTGTCAGCGTCGCGTCGCCGCTGAGCGGGATGGCATATTGCGCACCAGCGCTCAGCGTCAGTTCGGGAGCATAGGGCTGATCCCGCCCGCCGATCGCGATACAGCGCGCCGTCGCCGGCCCGGTTTCGGGATTGCACACCGCCGCCGCCGCGCCGAGCCGTGCGTCCGCGGCAAAGAAGGTGCCGAGCTCCGATCGCGCGATGCCCGTCGCGAAGTCGAAGCTGAACGCGTCGAAGCTCCCCTGCATGGAGAATTCGAGGCCATAGAGCTTGGTTTTGCCGGTCACGTTCAACACCGACGAGAACAGCGGCGATCGCGGATCGACGATGCTGACCTGAAAGTTGCGATAGACGTTGTAATAGCCGCCAAGCTGGGTGCGCAGGCGGCCGTCCATGAACGTCCCCTTCCATCCAAGCTCGTAGTCGGTCACGTCCTCCGCCTCGAACGTCGCGGGCGGGACGGCGAACAGATTGGGCCCGTTGAGGCCGCCCGCCTTCGATCCCGTCGCGACGAAGGCATAGAGGAAATGGTTGGCGTCGATCGTCCAGTTGACCGCCGCCTTGCCGTTCACGCGCTTGTCCGCCGTGAAATCGTCCTGCGTCAGCACGAGCGTCGGGATTTGCGGCGTGCGCGCGGTGGCGCGATTGGCCGACGTGGTCCGCGACCAGCGCGCGCCGAGCGTGACCTGCAGCCCCTCGCTCAGTTCGTAGCCGACTTGGCCGAACGCGGCGAGCGCGGTCTTGGGGTTGGTGCCCGTGGTGCTCACGTCGATGTTGAGCGGCACGAAGGTGTTGGGCGTCACGTCGTCGATCAGGCCGCCTTCGGGGATGTAGATCTGGTCGTGCTGCCAGAAACCGCCGAGCACCCAGGTGAAGGGCCCGGTGTCGGGCGAGACGATGTTGAATTCCTGCGACCAGATCTCCTCGGTGATCTTGTTGCTGCCCTGCCTCGCGGGCGCCGTCGGCGTGCCGGGGGTCGCGGTCTGGTCGTTGTCGGTGCTGACCTGGGTCGTGCCGCGCTGGAACCCGGTGATCGAGCGCAGGATCAGGCCGCTGTCGAAGGTGTAGGAGATGTTGCCGACGATCCGGCCGAACTCGTCACGTCCCGCCAGGAATGCGTCATGCTCGACCAGCAGCGGGTCGGCGGTGTTGCGCACCGGGTTGGTCGCCGGCCCGAAATAGGCGCGGCTGCCCGGAATGCCGCCATATTCGAGATTGTTGTAGTCGCCCTTCAGCAGCACGCGCAGGTTGGCGCTCGGCTGCCACAACAGGCTCGCGCGGCCGCTATAGTCGCGCCGGTCGCCGGGATTGCCCGTCCAGGGGCCGGTCACGGTGAAGAAGGTGTCGCGCCGGTCCATGTTGCCCGCGACGCGCAGCGCCAGCGTCTCGCTGATCGGCAGGTTGACCGCGCCCTGCACCTTGATGTTGTCGTAGTTCCCGTATTGGGCAAGCGCATAGCCGTTGACGCTGTTCAGGTCCGGGTTCTTCTCGGTGATGAAGACTGCGCCGCCCGTCGCGTTGCTGCCGGCAAACGTGCCCTGCGGCCCGCGCAGCACCTCGATGCTGGCGATGTCGTAATAGGGTTCAGCCTGGAAATAGCCCGGCAGCGTCGCGACGCCGTCGCGGTACGTCACCACGCCGACGCTGATCGCGCTGCCCGGCTCGCCCTTGCCGATACCGCGAATGTTGAAGTTGTTGCCCTGTCCGGTGGTGTTCACGGTCAGAGAGGGCGATGCGAACTGGAGCTGCTCGACGGTGTTGATGCTCTTGCGGACCAGATCCTCGCCGCTCAGCACGGTCGCGGCGACGCCGGTGCGCTGAAGGCTGGTGCTGCGCCGCTCGGCGGTGACGACGATCTCGTCGTTCGCGGCGGGCAAGTCGGTCCCCTGTGCGGCGGCGGCAGGATCGGTGGTCTGCCCCGCGGACTGCGCGGCGGCAGCGCCCGAGCAGAGAAACGCGACGGCCGAAACGGACACCCAGCAAAATGCCTTCATGATACCCCTCCAGATGCGGCGCATTCTTTGAGATGCGCTTCGTTCAATTCACCGTACGCGGATCAGATCATGCGTTCATTTAATAGTAAATAAAGATTATTAAGTGCCATCGGCGTACAGCCGGCGCAGCTGCTGCTTGTCGATCTTGCCCGTCATCGCGACGGGCATGCGGTCGATGCGGACGATCGCGTCGGGCATCCACCATCGCGGGATGCGGCCGTTCAGCGCCGACCGGATATCGGCATCGCTGGCCGCATTCTCGCTCGTTTCCAGGACGACGATCGGTCGCTCGCTCCATCGCGGATGGCTGCGCCCGATCACGGCGACCAGCGACACGCCGGGCAAGTCGCCGACGATCGCCTCGATCTCGCCGGGATTGATCCACTCGCCGCCGGACTTGATGAGGTCCTTGGCGCGGCCGGTGATCGACAGGTTCCCCCCGGCATCGATCGTCGCCAGGTCGCCGGTGTCGAACCAGCCGTCCGCATCGGTGGCGGCGTCGGGGTGCCCGAAATAGCGGTGGATCGTGCTCGCGCCCCTCACCTGAAGGCGCCCCTCCCCGCCATGCTGATCGGCGAGCGGCGTGCCCTCGCCATCGACCAAGCGAAGGTCGACGCTGACCGGCGGCCGACCCGCCGTGCTCGCCCGGCCAGGCGAGCCGGGCGCGGTCACCGTGCCGAGCGGCGACAACTCGGTCATCCCCCAGCTCGTTTGCACGTTGACGCCCAGCCGCGCCTCGATCCGGTCGATCAGCGCCTGTGGCACGCCCGACCCGCCCAGGATCACGCGGCGAAGCGACGGCAGCACGATCCCGGTCGCCTCCAGATGCTCGATCAGGCCGAGCCACACGGTCGGCACGCCGACGGCCAGCGTCACGCCCTCGTCGCGGATCAGCTCGGCCAGGCTCGCGCCATCATTGTGGCGGCAGGGAAAGACGATCTTGGCGCCGGTGGCGGGCGCCGCCAGCGGCAGCCCCCAGCCATTGGCGTGGAACATCGGCACCGCCGCCAGGATCACGTCGTCGGCGCCGATGCCGAGCACGTCGCGTTGCAGCAGCGCCAGCGTGACCAGATAGTTGCAGCGGTGGGTATACGGCACGCCCTTCGGCGCGCCGGTCGTCCCCGACGTAAAGCACAGGGCGGCCTCGTCCGCTTCCGACACGCCGCGCCAGTCGGTTACGGCGCCATGCGTCTCCAGCAGGCGCGGCAGCGTCCAGACCGGCACCTCGCCCACGGCGGGCAGCGGCTGATCGGTCGCATCCGGCTCGTCGAGCACGACGACGGCGGTCAGGCCGGGACAGCGCGGCACGATCTGTTCGGCCAGCGCCGTGAGGTCGGGGCTGATCATCAGCAGCCGATTGTCGGCCTGTTTTACCATATCGGCGATCTGGTCCGCGTTCAGCCGCGGGTTCAGCGTGTGGCAGCTGACGCCGATGCCGAACGCCGCATACCAGCCTTCCATGTGGCTCTGGCTGTTCCAGGCGAGCGTCGCGATCCGCTGCCCGCGCCGGATGCCGAGCGCGTGGAGCGCACCCGACAGACGCTGGCTGCGCTCGCACAGCGCCGCATAGCCGATCCGCTGCGGTGACGTCCCCGCACCGCCGCCGGTCACGACCTGTCCGGCCGGGTGCCATTTGGCGGCATGGCGGATGAACTTGTCCAGCGTGAGCTCGTACGGGCGATCGGCGGCGGCCCTCGGTGCATCGCTGCGCCCGCCCTCCATCTGCTCTCTCGCCATGTGGAAGCTCCCCCGGATCTCGTCCTTGTTTGCCTGAAGATGACGTGCGCAAACGGTCTTCGTCAATCTTTATTTATTTTCTAGTGAACGTCTGTGCGGTTTGGTATGTAGGTCGGCGACGCGGCGATCACGACCGCGCGGGAGAGTGAGATGAGCGGGCAGACCAGCCATTGCCGCACGTGCGTCCGGCACCCCGGCATCCGGAAGCAGCAAAGGCTCGTCGAGGTCTTCCCGCCGCGCCAGCGCAATCACCTCGACCTCTGAAACCAGCGTGCCGCGGCGGCGCCATGCTGCCATGGCCTCACCTGAAAGCGGGAACCATCGTGCTCCAGAGAACCGAAGCCGCCGACCCGTCCGTTCCGATGTCGCCGCCAGAGGCGCACCGGCCGACCCGGTGGGGCATGATCCTGATGCTCACGCTGACGATGTTCATCGCGTTGACGGTGGGGGGGCTCGGCGCGCCGCTGCTCGAGCCGATCAAGTCGGAACTCGGGATGACCGATCTCCAGATCGGCCTGCTCGGCGGCTTTGCCGCGCTCATCCCGACGCTGTTGCTGTCGCTGCCGGTCGCCTATCTGGTGGATCACGGCACGCGCGTTCGGATCCTGGCGGTGCTCGCCGCCGTCTGGGCGTCGGGCACGATCGGCATGGCGTTCGTGACCGACTTCGCGACGCTGTTCATCGCCAAGCTGGTCAGCGGCATCGGCGGCGCGACCGCGGGACCGGTGCTGATCTCGCTGATGGCGGACGTCACCGCGCCCGAAAAGCGCGGGCGCTCGATGCTGCTGATCTCGGTCGGCGCCTGGGCCGGGGTCGCCGCCGCCTTTGCCGTCGGGGGCAGCCTGTACGGCTTCTTCGACAAGAACCCCGGCAGCGGCCTGCTCGGGCTCTCCGCCTGGCGTGAGGTGCATCTGCTCGCCGGTCTGGTCGCGCTCGCGGCCGGCCTGCCCTATCTCATCTTCCGCGAGCCGCCACGGTACGAGGTCGAGCGGACCGAACCCTCGGTTCGCGAATCGCTCTCCACCTTGTGGCAGCGACGCGGCTTTCTGGGGCCGATGCTGGTGGCACAGCTCACCGGCGGCCTGGCGGAGGGTGCGGCCGGGATCTGGATGGGCGCGATCCTGGTGCGGCAATATGGCCTGGCGCCCGGCGACTTCGGCGTCTGGATCGGCGGGATCATCGTCGCGTCGGGGCTGGCCGGGTCGATCATCGGCGGCTTCGCCTCGGACGCGGCGCGCAAGCTCAGGATGCGCGGCGGCGTCCTGCTGCCCGCCTTCATCGCCACCGCGCTGACCGTGCCGGCGGGCGCCTTCTCGATCATGCCGACCGCGTCCGGCTTCGGCTGGATGCTGTTCGCGCTCCTGACCGGCGGCAGCCTGGTGACGCTCGTCTGCTCGTCGGCGATCGCGCTGCTGATCCCCAACGAGGATCGCGCGCTGACGCTGGCGGGCATGGGCATGATCAGCAAGGTCGCGATGACGGGCATCGCCCCCGCGGCGATCGGATGGGTCGCCAGCAACAGCGAGGGTACCTTTGGCCTAGGCCAATCGATCGCGGTGCTGGGTGTCGTTACCGGCGCGATCTCGACGATCGGCTTCTGGTACGCGATGCGCAACGCGCCGATCGAGGTGGCGCGCGATCCGGGGGCGAAGATGATCCCGGCCGATGCCTGAACCCCTCGCCGTACCGGCAGCGACGCTCACCGCCGCGGGCGGAACCGGCGTAGACCCCGGCGCTTCACACCGCTCACGCGTTTGATCGGAATCAGGTCCATCGTGCCCAACCGCTTCTTCGAACGTGCCGCGCTCGGCCTCGTCCTCGCCTTGGCGATCGGCCTAGCCGTCGTTGCGATCTGCAACACCGTCGCGGCGATGGCGACCGGCATGCCGCTGACGACCGGGTGGGGCGACCAGAGCGTCATCCAGATCATCCTGGCCGGCCTGCCCTATCTCGTGCTCGCCGCGGTCGGCATCCGGGCGCGCCGCGCGTGGATCACCGCGCTGGCGCTGACGGCGGCGTTCTGGGGCTTCTACCTCTGGGATCTCACGGTCACTGATGCGCCGGACGCGAACATCGGCCTGGGCATCATGATGATGGCCTCGCCGGTCGCGATCATCGCTGGCGCGCTGCTGGCGTCCGCGGCGGGGCGTCGGTCGCGCTAGACGCCCAGCCCGCCCGCCACCAGCAGCGTCTGCCCGCTGACATAATCGCTGTCGGGCGAGCAGAAGAACCAGACCGGCCCGGCCGCCTCCTCCGGCGTTCCCGCACGCCCGAGCGGGATCTGCGCCGTCACGGCGTCACGAAAGCTGTCGGGCACGCCGAAACGGATCGCCTCCCCCTCGATCTCTGCAATTGTGTCAGGGTGGCCGCTCGGCAGGTTGAGCCGCGTCTCGATGAACCCGAACGCGACGCAGTTCACGCAGACCTTCAACCGGCCCCATTCCTTTGCCAGCGTCTTGGTCATGCCAACCACCGCGGCCTTCGCGGCGGCATAGTTGATCTGCCCGGCATTGCCGTTCACGCCCGAGATCGAGGAGATGTTGACGACCTTGCGGATCACCTCCCGCCCCTCGGCCGCTTCCGCCTTGGCCAGCGCGCGCCACGGCTCGGCGGCAGCGCGCAGGATGCGGAACGGCGCCGTGACGTGGACGTCGAGCATGGCCTGGAACTGCGCGTCGCTCTGCTTCTGGATCACGCCATCGCGGGTGTAGCCGGCATTGTTGACGATAATGTCGAGCGACCCGAAGGCGTCGATCGCGGCCGCAACGACCCGGTCGCCAAAATCCGGTGCTGTCACGTTGCCGTTGCAGGCGATCGCGCTGCCACCGCCCGCGCGGATCTTGTCCACGACCGCCTGTGCCGGCGCTTGATCCAGATCGTTGACCACGACCGACGCGCCCTCCGAGGCAAGCCTCACCGCGACCGCGCGGCCGATCCCGCGGCCCGATCCGGTGACGATCGCGACCTTGCCGACCAAAGCCTGCATCACGCCCGCCCGTACAGCGTGACGACGCACGCACCGCCCAGGCCGAGATTGTGCTGGAGTCCGAAGCGCATCCCCTCGACCTGCCGAGCGCCTGCCGTGCCGCGCAGCTGGTGCGTCAGTTCATAGCATTGCGCGAGGCCCGTCGCGCCGAGCGGATGCCCCTTGGACAGCAAGCCACCTGACGGATTGGTGACATGATCGCCGCCATAGCTGTTGCGGCCATCGCGGATATAGGCTTCCGCCCCGCCCTCCGGACAAAGCCCGAGCGCTTCATAGCTGATGAGCTCGTTCGCGGTGAAGCAGTCGTGCAGCTCGATCGCCTGAATGTCATCCGGGCCGATACCGGCACGCTCGTACACCATGCGCGCCGCTTCCCGCGTCATCTCGTACCCGACCGCGCTCATCATCGACGCGCCCTCGAACGTCGCGGCATAGTCGGTGGTCATCGCCTGCGCGGCGATCTCGATGCCGGCGTCCAGGCCATGCCTCGCGGCAAAGGCGGGCGACACGAGCAGTGCCGCCGCCGCCCCGCATGTCGGCGGGCACGCCTGAAAGCGCGTGAGCGGGCCATAGAGATGCCTGGAGGTCATCACTTCCTCCAGCGTCAGCGGCGCGCGGAGCAGCGCCATCGGGTTGTGCGCCGCGTGCGCCCGCGCCTTGACCGAAATTAGCCCGAACACCTCGTCGGGCGTGCCATAGCGCTGCTGATAGTCCAGCCCCGCGCCGCCGAACTGCTGCGCGACCAGCGGCGAGGTGTCGTCCTGTCCCTGGATGCGCGCCTGAAGCGACAGATGATGGTCGAGCGTTCGCTTGCGATCGTTGAACACCGCGCCCAGCGCCCCCGGCAGCATCTGCTCGAACCCGAAGGCGAGCACGCAATCGGCCATCCCGCTCTCGATCGCCGCGCGGGCCAGCCACAACGCGGTCGATCCGGTCGAGCAGTTGTTGTTGACGTTGACGATCGGGATGCCGGTGCAGCCGACGCGATAGGCGGCCGACTGGCCCGCGGTGGAATCGGCATAGACATAGCCGGCATAGGCCTGCTGCACCTTGTCATAGCCGATCCCGGCATCGTCCAGCGCGAGCCGGATCGCCTTCTCGGCCATCACGTCCCAATCCTCGCTCTGCCCGGGCTTGGCGAACGGGATCATGCCGACCCCGGCGATGCGCGCGCGAACCGTCACTTCGCCCCCTGCGCATCGACGCGTTCGATGAAATCGATGAAGGCGGCGGTCGATGCCTCGTTCTGCGCGACCAGGTAATTGTGGCCCGCGTCGGCGAACTCGACATATTCGCTGCCGGGCAGCATCGCGTGCGTGCGGCGCCCCTGTTCGACCGGGACGGCTTCGTCGCGATCGCCGTGGAGGATCAGCACCGGCATGGTCAGCCGCTCGACCGCGCGCTTCTCCGTCGTCGAATAATTGGCGATCGCCTTGGATTGCGCGCGGACGCCGCGCATCGTGAAGCGGTCGTTGGCGACGACCTCGATGTCGTGCAGCGCCGCCTCGCGCGGGACGCTCGACCCGTATTTCTCCGGCGAGCTGCCGCGCTTCATCAGCCATTTCGCCACGAACAGCGGCAGGCGATAGACCAGCGCGCGTGCGCCGCCGTACGTCGTCTTTTCGGTCTTGATGAGCGTGCAGCCGAGCGTCGCCGACAGCGTATGCTCGGGATACGCCATCGCGAACTCGGCCGCGATGCCGCCGCCCATCGACACGCCATAGACATGCGCCTTGTCGACGCCGGCGGCCTTCATCACCGCCAGTGCATCGGCGGCATATTGCTCGATCGTCGTCGGCGAGGTGGTGTCGCTTCGGCCCGACCCGCGATTGTCGAACCAGATCGCGCGGTGGTTGCGCGTCAGCGCCGGCAGCAGCGGGTACCACAAGGCCGAGCTGTAGACGTGCCCCATGATGAGCAGCACCGGCGAGCCCTCGCCCTTCGAATCCCAATGCAGGTTCGCGCCGTCATGGCTGACTGTCGGCATGGCCATCCTCTCCCGCCGGTCGATCCCGGTCCGCCGACACAACACCATCCAGAGCATGTGTCAATCTTGATTTGTGAATCAATTAAGTTATGGCGCTCTTTGAAGCGACGGGGAACGGACCGCGCGATCGAGGAGAGCGGGATGTCGCCGTCAACCAACCAAGCCATGATCCGCGACTGGCGCGTTCGTGATTTCGACGCCGGCAAGGGATTGGACGCAGGCGCAACTCGCGGGACCGGCGAGGGCTGGCTCGACATCCAGGCACCTGGCGACCTCTATCTCGCGCTCGTCAGCGCGGGACGGCTGGAGCACCCCTATCGCGGGCGCAACGAAGCCGCTGCCGCCTGGGTCCGCTCGCGCGAATGGTGGTGGCATGGCGAGATCACGCTGCCCGACGCGGCAGCAAGCGGGCCGGCGGAACTGGTGTGCGAAGGGCTCGACACCTTCGCCGACATCTATCTCGACGGCGTGCTGATCGGCCAAGCGGACAACATGTTTCGCAGCTGGCGGTTCGACCTTCCCGCCGAAGCGTCCGGCGCACACGATCTCGCCATCTGCTTCCACCCGACCTACGACCGCGTCGCCGACCAGTCGCTGCACCTGTTCAGCGCCTTTACCAATCGCGTCAGCCTCTCGCGTCGAACGCTGATCCGCAAGGCGCAATTCGGCTGGGGCTGGGACTGGGGCCCCGACCTGCCGACCGTCGGCATCTGGGCGCCCGTATCCATCCAGCCACGCAGCAAGGCGCAGATCCGCTCGGTCAATTTCACCACGCGCGAGATCGCGGGATCGACAGCCTCGATCGAGCTGGACGTCGATCTGGTCGACGATGATGGCGCTTCGGTCGATGTCGAGCTGCTCGATCCGCAGGGCGCATCCGTCGCGACCGCCACCCGCCGGGGCGCGGGCGCGATCGACCTGAGCGTGCCGGACGCGCAGCTGTGGTGGACCGCCGATCTCGGCGACCAGCCGCTCTACACGTTGGTGATCCGTACCCCGGGCGCGGCGGAGCACCGCCAGCAGGTCGGCATCCGCACTGTCGCGGTCGATCAATCGCCCGACCCGGACGAGCCCGGCACGACCTTCTTCCGCTTCGTCCTCAACGGCGTCCCGATCTTCGCCAAAGGCGCCAACTGGATCCCGGCCAGTTCGTTCGTCGCCGAGGTGCCGGCGGAGCGCTATCGCGACCTCCTGACCCGTGCGGTCGAGGGCAACATGAACATGATGCGCGTCTGGGGCGGCGGCATCTATGAGCGCGACGTCTTCTACGACGAATGCGACCGGCTCGGCCTGCTCGTCTGGCAGGACTTCATGTTCGCCTGCGCGCCTTATCCCGAAGCCGAGGCGTTCCTCGACAATGTCCGCGCGGAGGCGACCGAGCAGGTCCGGCGGCTTCGCCATCGCGCGTGCCTCGCCCTCTGGTGCGGGAACAACGAGAATCAGGGGATCCAGCACTTCGTCGACCATGCCAATGGCCGGGCAGAGCCGCTGATCGGCCTGGTGATCTACGACGACCTCCTCCCCGGCCTGCTCCGAACGCTCGACCCCCAGCGCCCATATTGGCCGAGCAGCCCATGGGGCGGCCCGTCGCCCAACAGCATGCGCGGCGGCGACGAGCACAACTGGACCGTGTGGCACGGCACGCCGCCCATCCCCGACGCCGATGTCGTCGGCGAATTCGAAACCTCGCCGGAGGGCGTCGCCTATACCCGCTACGAAGAGGACATGGCGCGCTTCGTCAGCGAATTCGGCCTTCAAAGCGCCCCCGACATCGCCACGCTCAGGCGCTGGATGGCACCCGAGGATCTGAAGCTCGGCAGCGACGGCTTCCTCGAACGGATCAAGGACAAGACGGACAAGGCCACCGCCATGATGCTGCCGATCACCGGCGCGCCGGCGACGATCGAGCAGTTCGTCGACTTCACCATGCTATCGCAAGCCGAGGGACTGAAGTTCGGCATCGAGCATTTCCGCCGCCGCAAGCCGCATTGCTCGGGCGCGCTGATCTGGCAGCACAACGACTGCTGGCCGTGCGTCAGCTGGAGCCTGATCGACTATGACGGTGTGGCAAAGGCAAGCTGGTATGCCGTGCGCCGCGCCTTTGCGCCGGTGCTCGCATCGTTCCGTCGGGTCGGCGACGCGGTCGAATTGTGGATCACCAACGACACGCTCGCGCCGATCGACGGCAGCGCCGCCGTGGCGCTGGCCCGCCTGGAAGGGGCTAGCGACTGGCAGCGCGACGTCGCCTTCCACGTCCCGGCGAACGGCAGCGCCTGCGTGTGGCGCGAGGCTGTCGCACCGGCGAACGAACGAGTCCTCACTGTCCGCAGCGCGTCCGGCCTGTTCCCCGACAATCGCCTGCTGCTGGCAGCGGTCAAGGACCTGGCATTGGCGCTGGATCCCGGCCTGTCGGTCGAGCTTGGCACCGCGGACGACGGCCTGCCTCTGACGATCGCCAGCGACCATTATGCGCTCGCCGTCCGGATCCGCTCCGACGATCCGGAGCTACGCTTCGACGAAAATCATTTCGACCTCGCGGCCGGCGAACGACGCCAGGTCATGGTCACGCGTGTCGATGGCGGACCGGTCAATCCGAAGACGATCGAGGTCTCGTGCTTCAACGCCAGAATGGGATAGTTTACATCGCCCGTCGACCCGCCCGCCAACCGCTTCGCAGCTGCAAAACAGACTTGTGACTTTATAACATCGCGCTACACAGGCGCATCTTCGAGTCCCGGGATGCGTCCATGTCGCTACGTTCGTTGCTGTGCCTTTCCACCATCCTCGCCGCCGCGCCCGCCTGGGCCGAGGAGGTGCCCAACCCTCCGCCCGCCACCACGGCTGAATCAGAGGCACCGCCACAGCGCGGCGACCATCAGGGCGAGCGGACCGACATCATCGTCACCGCGCCGTTCGAGCGCACCCAGGCCGACATCCTGTCCGGCACGTCGGTGCTGACGGGCGAGGCGCTGACCCGCGACCTGCGCCCTTCGATCGGCGACACGCTCGCCCGGCTGCCGGGCGTCAGCGCGACCTCGTTCGGGCCGACCGCATCGCGGCCGATCCTGCGCGGCTTCTCGGGCGACCGCATTCGCGTCCTGACCGACGGCATCGGCTCGATCGACGCCTCCACCACCTCGGTCGATCATGCGCCCGTCATCAATCCGCTGACCGCGGACCGGATCGAGGTGCTGCGCGGCCCCTCCGCGCTCCTGTTCGGCTCGTCGGCGATCGGCGGCGTCGTCAACGTCATCGACAACCGGATCCCGCGTCGGATGCCCGAGGAGGCGGTGCATGTCGACGTAATCGGCAACTATGCGACCGCCGGCAAGGAGCGGTCGGTCGCGGGCGAGCTCGACGTGCCGATCGCGGGCAAGCTCGTCGCGCATGTCGACGGCAGCTATCTGCGCACCGACGACCTGCGCACCGGCGGCTATCTGCTCAGCCCGCAGCTTCGCGCGATCGCGGCCACCAGCGACGAGGAAGAGGTTCGCGAGAATGCGACGCTGCGCGGCCGCCTTCCCAACACCGCTGCCGAGACGTGGGAAGTCGCGGGCGGCCTCTCGCTCGTCACCGATCGCGGCCATCTCGGCTTCTCGGTCAGCCGCTACGAGAGCCTCTACGGCGTTCCCGCGCGGCTCGAGTTCCAGCATGAGGAAGGCGACGACCACGATCACGGCGACCACGACCACGACCACGACCACGATCATGAGGGCGAGGAAGGTCACGGCCACGGCCACGAGAATGTCCGCCTGAACCTCAAGCAGACGCGCTTCGACGTGCGCGGCGAGGTCGAGACCGACGGCTTCCTCGACCGGATCCGTCTCCGCCTCGCCGCCGCCGACTATCGCCATGACGAGATCGAGGAAACGGGCGAGATCGGCACCAGCTTCTTCAACCAGGGTTACGAGGGCCGGCTCGAGCTCGTCCAGCGCGCGCAGGGCGGCTGGCGCGGCGCGTCGGGCGCACAGCTTTTCATCCGCGACTTCGACGTCGTCGGCGAAGAGAAGTTCGTGCCGCGCAACACCACCGAGCAGTTCGGCCTGTTCACGCTCCAGAGCCTCGACCTCGGCAAGCTGCGGCTGGAGGGCGGTGCGCGATACGAGCGGACGGCCCTGACCGCACAGGCGGACGCCGACCTCGGGACGCCGCGGTTCGAGCGCGACTTCGATGCGTTCTCGGGCTCGCTCGGCGCCAGCTACCAGCTGGCCGACGGCCTGCGCTTCGGTCTCAACGCCTCACGCACCGAGCGTGCGCCGTCGGCCGAGGAGCTGTTCGCCGCCGGGCCGCACGCCGGCACGCAATCCTATGAGGTCGGCGACCCCGACTTCACCAAGGAGAAGAGCTGGGGCCTGGAAGCGACGCTGCGCGGCTCGATCCCCGGCGTCACCTTTGCGCTCGCCGGCTTCTACAACTGGTTCGACGACTATATCTATCAGTCGCCGACTGGCCAGGAGATCGACGAGCTCCCGGTCTTCCAGTACGCGCAGGCCGATGCCCGCGTCTGGGGCTTCGAGGCGGAAGCGCGCGCCAATGTCGCGACGGTCGGCGCGACCACGGTCAGCGTCGACGCGCTCGCCGACTATGTCCGCACGACCATCACCAGCGTCGGCCCCGCCCCGCGCATCCCGCCGCTCCGCATGCTTGGCGGGATCGAGGCGAATGGCGACCGGCTGACCGGCCGGGTCGAGGTCGAGCATGTGTTCGAGCAAGACCGCGTGGCCGATTTCGAGCTGCCGACCAACGGCTTCACGATGGTCAACGCCTCCATCGGGCTGAAGCCGTTCGGCCGCGGCAACGCGACCAGCCTGACCCTGTCGGCGAACAACATCTTCGACGTCGAGGCGCGCCGGCACGCCAGCTTCCTCAAGGACTTCGCGCCGCTTGCGGGCCGCGACATCCGCGCGACGATCCGCTTCCAGATCTGACCGGCCAAAGGGGGCCGTCGCCTGCCGCGTCGTCCCGGCGACGCGGCAGGCAACGTGCGCAATCTTCCGATCGTTAGTCGGCCCGCTCGGCCAGCTTGCGCTCCCAGGCGAGCGCATCGCGGACGATGCCATCCAGATCGTCGTGCTTCGGCCGCCACGGCAGCGCCGCCAGGATCGCGCCATTGTCCGCCACCAGCGCATCGGGGTCGCCCGCACGCCGCCCCTCGAGCCGTCGCTCGACGCTGAGATTGGTCACCCGGTCGACCGCGTTGAGCACCTCCAGCACCGAATAGCCGCGGCCGTAGCCGACATTGAAGGTGTGGCTCCGCTCGGGCTCCGCGGTCAGCAGCGCCAAGGCGTCGACATGCGCAGCGGCCAGGTCGCTGACATGGATATAATCGCGAACGCCGGTCCCGTCGGGTGTCGCAAAGTCCGTCCCGAACACCGACACGTGCCCGCGCCGGCCGATCGCCGCCTCGACCGCCACCTTGATCAGATGCGTCGCGCCCGCGGTCGACTGGCCGCTGCGCCCCTGCGGATCCGCGCCCGCGACGTTGAAGTAGCGCAGCGCCGCATAGTTGAACGGATGCGCCCGCGACACGTCTGCCAGCATCGCCTCGGTCATCAGCTTCGACATGCCATAGGGGTTGATCGGCACCTTGGCCGCATCCTCGCGCACCGGCACGGTATCGGGAATGCCATAGGTCGCGGCGGTCGAACTGAAGATGAAATGGCGCACGCCGCCCTTCACCGCGGTCTCGATCAGGCTGCGCGAGGCGGCGGTGTTGTTGGCATAGTATTTCAGCGGGTTCTCGACCGATTCCGGCACCACCACCGACCCGGCGAAGTGCATGATCGCGGTGACGCCGTGTTCGCGGATCGCGGCGAGCACCTTGTCCTCGTCGGCGACGTTGGCGACGACCAACGTCGCGCGCGGATCGACCGCCCAGTCGAACCCGGTGACGAGGTTGTCGATCACCACCACCCGCCAGCCCGCGTCGAGCAGCGCCAGCACCGCATGGCTGCCGATATAGCCCGCGCCGCCCGTCACCAACACGCAACCGCCCTGCATCGCCGATCCCCTTGCCGTTCGCGCCCGCCTTACCCGCCCCCTTTGGATCGCGCCACGCCGAACCTATCTTGGGCGCCGTACAGGAGATCGAAGATCATGCGTGAAGAAGTCGCGACGCTGGCCGGTGGCTGTTTCTGGTGCACCGAAGCGGTATTCAAGGACGTCATCGGCGTCACCGCGGTCGAGAGCGTCTATATTGGCGGGTCGGTCGACAACCCGACCTACAAGCAGGTGTGCGGCGGCCAGACCGGCCATGCCGAGGCGATCCGCGTGACGTTCGACGCGGACCAGATCGGCTATGGCGACCTGCTCGACATCTTCTTTGCGACGCACGACCCGACGACGCTCAACCGCCAGGGCAACGATGTCGGCACGCAATATCGCTCGGCAATCTTCCCCCACTCGCCCGAGCAGGATGCCGAGGCGCGCGCCGCGATCGAGCGCAACCAAGGCGAATGGTTGGACCCGATCGTCACCACGATCGAGCAGACCGACCGCTGGTATCCGGCCGAGGACTATCATCAGGATTATTGGGACGGCGAAGGGCAGCGCAATCCCTATTGCCTGGCCGTGATCCCGCCCAAGCTGCGCAAGCTCCGCAAGAGCTTTGCCGAGCGGTCGAAGGCGGTCGGAGCCGGCGCCTGACGGAACCGCGCGGGGGGCGATGGGTTGAGCGCCGGCACGGGCCGTTTCGGGCCCGAACCGGAGTTCAGACCATGAAGCGCTTCATCGCCCCCGCCCTCCTCGTCCTCGCGGCCGCGCCGCTCGCCGCGTGCGGCGGCGATGGCGACGACGCTCTGGCGGAGCGCGCCGAGGAGCAGGGCGAGGCGCAGGCCGAAGCCGCCGCCGCCAACGGCGCGAACGAGGCCGTCGTCGACCAGATCGAGGACAATGCCGAAGCGCGCGCCGACGCGATCGACGATTCCGATGTCGATGCCGACGACCTGACCGAGGCGCAGAAGAACGCACTGGTCAACGGCAACTGAGATGCGGTGGGCGCGGGCTGAATGCCCGCGCCGATTGCCGGTTTGGGTCGTAGGCGGCCCAGGGTTGCATCATCTGCGTGCCAGACTCGACCGACAAGATTGGCTACGCATGGCGTCTATGGGCGCCGTGATCGTCGTTCTTTCCAGCCTTGGCGATCGCTAGATTGGCGTTGTCGGCGCGGCCCTAGTCTGAGCTTGAGCCAACCGCCCCCGATTATGCCCGCTCATTTGCTTGGGCATGCGCGCCGCCACTTGCAGCTAGAAGTGCTGCGTCAATCGCACTTGATCGATCATTCGGCAGCGTTGCGCGGTGCAATCACACCAAGGCGTTCGTTATCGGCACAAGTCGCGGGCAGGTTAGGTGCAGTTCGGCTTTAATCGGCGTACCCGTCACGACGTTCGCGCCAGAAGGGTCCGATCGACCAATGACTGATGCCCCTCACCACGAACGTGAGTGTGGCGCTGCCTCCATCAGCTCTTTCAACCTACAAGATGGTAGGTCATTCGCTGCTGCAGGTCGACGAGCGGTGTCGGTGGTCAGGGACTTGGGCTGGCTCGCGCTTCTCGCTCGCTCTCAGCGCAGGGTAATAGCAAGTGGTCGACAACGCAAAGCGTGTCGCCAAAAGCCCCGGCTCGAAGAGCGTGTGCGGAGCGTCCGAGAAACATGCTCAGCCAGCCCGTGGCTTCAAATCGTTTGGACGAAGGGCGGCGCGGCAGCGTTACGGTGAAACGATCCAGCGGCACCTGGCCCGATCACCGTACGATGACTGGCACCCGCGCCGATGGACTGCGCCGGCTTTGCCGCGAGGGTGACCTACGGATCGGGAAATCAGCGACCGACTGAATGGAGCCTGCAATGCGAGGCGAAGGCGATGCGTGCGTAACGGACAGTCGCCAACACAGTGCCTCACTTTCCCCGCCGATGACGTTGCGAGGCCCGAAGTTCGCTCACTGGTGAGATGTCGCTGATCGACGGACTTCCCGCTGAATGTCGGCCGAACAGCGCTCAACGGGGGCGCATCGTCCCAGCGCGCGAGGGCCTTTCTGATGTCGGGCCCACATCAGCCCCGATGCGCAGCTCTCTGCTAGGAAAAAAAACCCCGGGCGATCGCTCGCCCGGGGCCGTTCTCAGTCGTTCAGGTCGATCAGGGCTGGCCGATCAGACCCAGCGCGGTGCTGCCACCGACGCCGTCGGCATCGATCAGCGCGGTCACGCCGGTCACGCCGGTCAGGCGGACGAGGTCGGTGAACGCCGCCGCGTTGCCCGCGCCGCCCGTATCGGTGATCTCACCGATATAGGTGTTGCCCTGGTAGGTGAACGCGATGACGCCGTCATTGTCGGCAGCATCGGCGTTGAACTCCTGCTCGATCAACTGGATCGCGGCGAGCAGGCTGGTCGAGCTGTTGATCGCGTCCTGCAGGATTGTGCCCTGCTGGACCACACCATTGGCGATCGAAGCCGAATTCTCGGCGACGATGCCGGCACCGAAGTCGATGACGTCGGCCAGGCCCGGGGTCGCGTTGAAGTCGGCCAGGTCGACGACGCCATCGGGCGCCCCGGCCGGAGCGACGTCGCCGCCGCGATAGACCGCGAAGCCGGTGATGGTGTCGAACGCCGTGCGCGGCGCCTCGCCAGCACCCACGATCACGGTATCGCGCGCCGCCGTGACTTCGGTCAGGTCGATCGCGTCGGTCCCTGCGCCACCGTTGATGGTGTCGCTGCCCTCGCCGCCAACGATCGTGTCGTTGCCAGCGAGACCCGTCAGGACGTCGTCGCCCGAACCGCCGGTGAGCCGGTCGGCCGCCACGCTACCCGTCAGGTCGTCGTCGCCCGCACCGCCGGTCACGGTGACCGAACGGCCGCCGGTCAGCCCCGAAGCGTCGACCGTCAGCGTCTCGTCGGTCAGCGTGTCGTTGCCGC
Source organism: Sphingomonas sp. Y38-1Y (assembly GCF_032391395.1). Classification (NCBI taxonomy): domain Bacteria; kingdom Pseudomonadati; phylum Pseudomonadota; class Alphaproteobacteria; order Sphingomonadales; family Sphingomonadaceae; genus Sphingomonas; species Sphingomonas sp. Y38-1Y. The sequence goes on along the minus strand of NZ_CP135916.1, from coordinate 543,240 downwards.
CGCCGATGACGTTATCGCCGCCCAGGCCGGTGACGACGTCGGCGCGGAGCGTCGAGCCGTTGATGACCAGGTTGACCCCGGCGTCGATGCCGGCGTCGGTGACGGTGACGTCATAGCTGTTGGCGCCGCCGGCGACGTCGTTGCCGGTGGTGTTGTTCACCGGCGCAAGACCGGCGAGCAGGTTGATCGTCTCGAAGTTCACCAGGGCCGCACCGACGGTGAAGGTGTTGGTGGTCACCTGTTCCGCGGTCAGCGCGTCGCGAATGTTGATCGTGTCGCTGCCCGACCCGCCGTTGAACGTGTCGTTGTTGAACAGCGCCGTCCCGAACGAGTTGACGGTGTCGTTACCGGCCTCGCCATTGAACGTGACCGTGCCGTTCGGTGTACGGGTGAGGTTGAGCGTGTCCGCCCCGCCGCCCGCATTGATCGTCACCGCCGTGCCGCCACCATCGGTGAAGGTGTCCGCGAACTGCGAACCCGTCAGCGTGATGTTGTCGGCCCCGCCGCCGTTGATCGTCGCACCGGCCGAGGCATAGTTCGCCACCGACACGCTGCTGCCGTCGGTGTTGGCCGACAGGTTGATCACGCGGACGCCGCTCGTCTCCGAATAGAAGCCGGCGGTATAGGTGAACGCGGTGTTCGCGCCGCCCGGGCCACCTACCAGCGTGACCTCCTCGACGCTGGTGAAGCGGCCGTTGAAGCCCACGTCGGCGATTTCCTGCGCCGCCGCGGTGCCGATGATGCGCAGCGTGTCGTTGCCGGCGCCGCCATCGACGGTGTCCGCATCGCTGTTGAACTGCGTCACGGTCAGGTCGATGAAGTCGTTGCCAGCGCCGCCGCGGATCACGTCGAAGCCCGCGCCGCCGACCAGCGTGTCGCTGCCGTCGCCGCCTTCGAGCGTGTCGTTGCCCGCGCCGCCGTTCAGCTGGTCGTCGCCGACATTGCCCCGCAGGAAGTCGGCGCCGGCACCGCCGAGAACGACGTCGTCGCCCTCGCCGCCCACGAAGTCGACCGCACGGCCGGCGCCGAGCGCCGAGGCGTCGAGGTCGACGAAGCTTGCGTAGAAGTCGTCGGCATTGGCGCCCGTGCCACCGAACTCGCCATCGGCGCCCAGGTCGTAGCGGATCGCTGTCAGCGCCGAGGCATCGACGACGAAGGTCGAATTCGCCGCGACATTGGCGTTGACCAGATCGACTTCGAAGCTGCCGACGACGATGCCGGCCTGGTCGTTAGCGGCACCCGCGACCTGCACGGCCTGCTGGCCGTTCAGGATGTTGATGCGCTCGAAACCCGTGAAGTTGGCGTTGCCGCCAGCCGCAAAGAGCTCGAACGGCACCGTGATCTCACCGGGAACGAAGCCGTAGCCGGCGAACGAGCCGCCGACCACGAGCGTGTCGGTGCCGGTGCCGCCGGTCAGGGTCGAGGTGTTCTGGAACTGCGTGTAACGCGAGTTGAGCGTGTCGTCGCCGGCGCCAAGCGAGATCGTGCCGGCATCGGGGTAGGGGTTCGCCTGGGTCAGATTGACCGTGTCGTTGCCGCTGCCCGTCGCCACGTCACCCGTTTCGGTGTTGACCGTCAGGCCTACGGTGTACGCGCCGGCGTTGAGGTCGTCGTCGTCCGTCGTCACCGTCGTGATGCCGGCCGCCTGGGCGTTGGCACCGATCGTGACTTCCGCGGTGCCGTCGTTGGCGGCACCCGTCGACACGTCGGTGAACAGCGCCTCGATGCCCGACTTGTTGGAGAACTGCGCATCGGTGATCGCGGTCGTGCTCTCGATGTCGATCAGGTCGATGTCGCCCGCCGAACCGTCGTCGGCGATGACCTCGTCGGCGATGAAGTCGCCGTCGTCATAGGTGTAGGTGTCGCTACCCTCACCGCCGTTGAGCGTGTCGGCATCCGCACCGCCGGAGATCTCGTCGTCGCCCGCACCGCCGAGGATCTCGTCGGCACCCGCACCGCCGATCAGCAGGTCGTCGCCGCCGTTGCCGGCGATGAGGTCGGCACCCGCGCCGCCCAGGACGAAGTCGTTCGCCGCACCGCCGCGAACGTCGACCGCCCGGCCGCCGCTGAGCGCCGAAGCATCGACCGCCAGCGTCTCGTCGGTGAGGACGTCGTCGGGCGTGCCCAGGTCGCCATCGGCGCCCAGGTCGCTGGTGACGTCGGTGCGGAGCGCCGAACCGTCGATGATCAGCGTGCCGCCGTCGGTGACGTTGGCGTCGACGACGGTGAAGCCATAGCTCACCGCGTTGCCGGCAAGCGCCGGATCGCCGGTCGCGACGTTCGCCGGCGTGGCGTCGTCGGCCGCGCGGATGATCACCGCCTCGAAGTTGACGAGCGTGTCGTCGAACGGATCGGCATAGAAGTAGTTGCCGCCCGTGCCGCCGCCTAGCGCCGCGATCGAACCGCCCAGGAGGAGCGTGTCGAACCCGTCGCCGCCGTCGAACGCACCCGCGCCCGCCTCGATCGTGTACGAAGCGTCGAGCATGTCGTCGCCGTCACCCAGCTCGACCGTGCCGGCATAGGGCGCGCCGAAGATCGGCGAGAAGTCGATGTGGAAGCCGATCAGCTCGATGTCGTCGCCCGACTTCGCGAAGCCGGCGGTATGGCCGATATAGACCATGTCGTCGCCCGAACCGCTCAGCAGGTCGCCCTGGCCGACGAGCGTGACATCGCTGGTATAGGCGCTGGCATCGATGTTCGAGATGTAGCTGCCGATCAGATAGATGCCGGCCGCCTGCGCGTTGGCGCCGAGCGTCACGTCGATCGTCGGATCGCCCGAAACGTTGTTGACGAGCACCGCCTCGAACGAAGCCTTGCCCGCGAACTGCGCGTCGGTGATGTTGACGTTGGTCAGGATGTCGGCGGTGTCGATATCGTCCGCACCGGTGCCGCTGTCGGTGATCGCCTCGCTCGACAGGAACTCGCCATTGTCGAAGAAGTAGGTGTCGCTACCCGCGCCACCATCGAGCGTGTCGAGGCCCGCGCCGCCCCACAGATAGTCGTCGCCGGCGCCGCCGCGGAGCTCGTCCGCACCCGCGCCGCCCTCGAGATAGTCGTCGCCGGCACCGCCGACGAAGAAGTCGCGATTGGCCGAACCGACGATCTCGTCGTCGCCCTGGCCGCCGTTGATATAGGCGCCCAGCGTCGCGCTGACCGGGGTTGCGGCGGTGATGATGTCGTCGAGCTGCGTGCCGAGCACGACCTCGCCGAACAGGCCGCGATTCTCGTTCGCGCCGGTGCCCTGGACATTGTACTCGCCGCCGAAGAAGCGAACGCCTTCGTCGTCGAAGTAGCTGACCGGGCCGGTGGCGGTGCCGTTCTGGTTGCCCAGACCGCCCAGCGACTGCGCGGCGACGGCAAGGCGGCCGTCCCCATTCGTGACGACGCCATCGCCGACGGCGCCGCTGGTCAGCGTCAGGCGGACCGTGTTGGTCTGGTTGGCGAACTGGACCTGGTCGATCGCGCTGGAGAGGACGCCGCCCACGCCGACGAGCGAACCGCCGGTGTTCACGTCGTCACGACCGTTGGCGAGATCGGTGATGACGAGGTCGGCGACGCTCGCCGCCATGACCACCTGCAGCTCGTTGTTGAACGCGGCCGAGCTGATGTCGAGCACGGTGCCGCCGAAGCCCTGCGAGTCGCTGATCGAGGTGTCGACCTGGACGATCCCGGCCTCGTCGGCCTGCGCGCCGAGGACGATCTGGTTGTAGTTCGTCTGAAGGACTTCGACCGACGTCACGTTGGTGAAGTCGACATCGTCGAGGACGTTGAACGGCGCCGCGCCCGAGTTGATGAGGACGAGCGTGTCGACGCCGTCGCCGCCGCCGACCTGATCGGCCTGGCTGAGCAGCTTGCCTGCGAGCAGCGAGTTCTGGACGCCGCTGAAGCGGTCGCCGGCCGCGCCGCCGAACGCCGTGTCGGCGCCGGTGGTGAGCTCGAACGACTGCGGGACCGGCGGCGGCGGGGCCGGCGGCACGCCGTCATCGTCGGTGATGTTGGCGGTGAGGTCGGCACCGGGGGCGAGCGTGGCGCCCGTCACCTGGAGCACGACGGTCTCGACGCCCTCGCTGTTGATCGTGTCGTTGTTGACGACGACGGTCAGGAACGCGGTGGTCTGACCCGGCGCGAAGGTGATCGCCTGCGACACGGGGACATAGTCGGCGCCCGCGGTGGCGGTGCCGCCGACGGTCGCGACGTTGATCGTCACCGGCGACGACTGCGCCGAGGAGAGCGTGAAGGTGTAGACGATGTTCGCCTGACCCTCGACCACGTCGGTCGCGGTCACGTTGACGGTCAGGCCGCCGGGGTTCGGCTCACCGCCGCCCGAGCCCGAGATCGTCGTCGCGGTCGTCGTGATCGTCTGATCGCCGATGGTGAAGGTACCCGTGCCGTCCGCGTTGAGCGTGGTGTCGAGCGGCAGCGACACGTCCGAGAACTGGAGGACCGGACGGTCGGCATCCGACAGCGAGGGGTCGGGAACGGGGATGGTCACGTTGGTGCCGTTCGGCCCCGTGATGATCAGCGACGAACCCGAGCGCGCGATCGAGTATTGCGACGCCGATCCCGTGAAGATGACCGTGTCGCCACCCGCGTTGAACGAAGCGTCGAGCGTCTGCTTGCCGCCACCGATGGTGATGGTTTCCTCACCCTCCGGCGTGCCAAAGACCAGGTTCTCGCCCGCGAGCGTAAAGCCCAGCGTTTCGTCTTCTGAAAGCGTAATAATCGCCATTGAAATTCACCCCTTGAAGAAAGCTGGACTTGACTCAGGCGTAGCTGAAGAAATCAAAGCCGATCGCCGCCTCGGCACTCGCCTCGTTCGTGATGAGCGCGTTGGGGCTCACCACGTCGGTGATGACGATGCGCGACGTGATGCCGCCCTGATTGAAGGTGATTACCAGATCGTTGTCGATCGACGTGAAGCCGTAGCGGGTTGCCGCGCTCGTGCCCGACGTTCCCGTGACGACGATCCGATCGTCGGCGCTGAAGCCGTTGATCGTGGTGTTGTTCGTGATGCCCGCACGGTCGGTATAGGTGTTGGCCGCCTGGCTGGCATCGAACACCGACGGCACGCCCGCACCGTCGAGATTGTTGCTGGCCGGCGGAGCGGGCGGGATGCTTGACTGGAAGAAGTTAAAGCCGATCGCCGCTTCGGCCGTCGCTTCGTTGAAGATCAGCGCATTGGGGCTGACCGCGTCCTGCAGCGTGATCGAGGTGACCACACCGCCATTGTTGAGCGAGATCACCAGATCGTCGCCCACCGACGAGAAGCTGTAGCGGCTCGTCGCCACGTCGGTGACGATGATGTCGCCCGCCGTGAAGTTGGTGATGACGGAGAGATTGCCCTCGCCGGCATTCTCGCCGAACGACACGTTGCCGTTCGCCGCCGAATAGGTGCGCGTCTCCGTCGCCGGGATCGTGCCGCCGTCCAGGTCGACCAGGTCCGGCAGGTTGTTGATGTTGACGGTGACGGTCTGCGTGTCGCTGAGCGCCGGGTTGCCGTTGTCGGTGGCGGTGACGACGAAGTTGTAGCTCGTCTTCGCCTCGAAATCGGGCGAGATCGCGAACGCGACGACGCCAGTCGCAGCGTCGATCGTGAACGACGACGCATCGGCGCCGCTGATCGAGTAGGTCAGCGTCGTGTTGGCGTCGACGTCGGTCGCGTTGACGTCGAGCACCTGCGTGCCGATCGCGACATTCTCGTCGAACGCCACGGTAACGGCGTCGCCGCCGGCGATCACCGGCGCTTCGTTGACGTTGGTGACGTTGACCGTCACCGCTTGTGTCGTCGAGGCGGCGGGGTTGCCGTTGTCGGTCGCGACGATGTTGAGCGAGTAGCTCGCCTTGGTCTCGAAGTCGGCCGACTGGTTGAGCCGCAGCTCGCCCGTCGTCGCATTGATCGTGAACGCCGCCGCGTCGGCGCCGCTCAGCGAATAGGTGATCGCGTTGTTCTCGGCGTCGGTCGCGTTGGCGTCGAGGATGACGGTCGAGATCGCCGCATTCTCGGCCACCGTCGCGGTCGCCGCGGACGTGAAGACCGGCGCCTGGTTCTCGCCCTGATCGGTGACCGTCACCGTGACCGTCTGGGTCGCCGTAAGCGCGGGGTTCGCGCCGTCCGAAGCGGTGACGGTGAAGCTGTAGCTCGCCTTCGTCTCGAAGTCGGGCGAGGCGCGGAAGCGGACTTCGCCCGTCGCCGCATCGATCGTGAACGCCGCCGCATCGGTGCCGCCCAGCGAGTAGGTCAGCGTTGTGCCGGCGTCGGGATCGGTCGCGTTCGCGTCGAACACCACGGTCGAGGTCGGAACGTTCTCGGCCACCGTCGCGGTCGCGGTCGCGGCGGCGAACACCGGCGCTTCGTTGACGTTGGTGACGTTGACGGTCAGCGCCTGGGTGGCGGTCAGGCCGTTGGCGCCATCGGAGGCGACGACATTGACGCTATAGCTCGACTTCGTCTCGAAGTCGGGCGACGCGCGGAAGCGGACTTCGCCCGTGGCCGCGTCGATCGTGAACGCCGCGGCATCGGTGCCGGTCAGCGAATAGGTCAGCGTCGTGTTGGCGTCGGGATCGGTCGCGTTGGCGTCGAACACCACCGTCGAGGTGGCGCTGTTCTCGGCAACTGTCGCGGTCGCGGTCGCCGTTGCGAAGGCCGGCGCCTCGTTGACGTTGGTGACGGTGACGGTGATGTTCTGCGAAGCGCTGGCCGCGGGCGAACCATTGTCGGTCGCCGTGACCGTAATCGCATAGCTCGACTTGGCCTCGAAATTGGCCGAGCTCTTGAGCGTGACTTCGCCGGTCGAAGCATTGATGTTGAACAGCGCCGCATCGGTGCCGCCCAGCGAATAGGTGATGGTGTTGTTCTGCGCGTCGGTCGCGTTGACGTCGATCACGATGGTCGTCGCCGGCGCATTCTCGGCGATCGTGGCGGTGGTCGCGCTGGTGAAGGTAGGCGCCGTGTTGGCGGGCGGCGGCGTCGGGGTCGAGCCACCGTCGTCGTCATCGTCGCCGCCGCTCAGCGCCAGCGCGACGATGCCGCCGGCGAGCAGCACGCCGCCGACGATATAGGGCGTGTAATCCTGATCGTCGCTCGAGTCGGTCTCGGCATAGCTGGTGGTCGTCGCGGGCGCGGGATCCTGTGCCGGCGCGGGCGCGGCGGCGTCCTGGAGCATCGCGACGGGCATCGCACCCGGCGCCTCAACCGTCGCCACCATCTTCGGTGCGGCGGCCTCGATCTCGATACCGGTGTTCGCGGCGGCGATCGCCGCGGCCTCCGCCGGGGTCTGACTGCCCACATGCTTGGCGGCAGGCACGTTCACGGCGCCCGGATGAGATACACGCTTCGTCATTGACACCCCCTTTAAAGGTACTTGTGTCGGGCGCAGGACACGCCCTTGGTCTAGTTTCCGGCGAGATTTGGACGAAAACAGGGCCTATTGCAAGCAACAATCTACTTGCGGAATCGACGAGTTGAACAGGTTTACTGTGGTTTTCGCAGTTGCAGCAAACATAGCGTCGTCAAGTTGTTGCCGTTTCATTGTACAGATCGGACAGATCTGAATGTAACCGTTTACATGGACAAAATACGGACAACCTATTGGCGAGTCGCACTTGTCGCACTGCAACCGTGCCTGAACAGGTTGTCGTGTTGACTTGGTTTCGACAGTAGATGCTGCGCAGCGGCAAATTGTGCCCGTGCGGGGGCGCCAGAACGGCGGTGGGCCAGCCGAGTTCCTGAAGCGTCCGCTTCACTACGCCGCGCATATGCGATCGGCGGGTTTCGACCTCGCTCGCCAACGCGCCGCCACGCCATCTCCGCATCGAGAGTCGCGGCTCGCGACTCGCGTTGGAGGTCCCGATGGAAGATTGCTTGTGGCTCGGATTCGTTGCTGGCCTGGTGGCCGCGACGCTCGCTTATGCGCGCCTTGCCGAACGCGCGTGAGGGTCACGCGATGACGCTCGACCTGTGGCTCGCGGCGCTGACCGCCGCCGGCCTCCTCCTCTACCTCGTGGCGGTGCTGATCCGCCCCGAACGCTTCTGAAGGAGGCGGCGCGATGACCGTTCAGGGCTGGCTCCTGATCCTTTCGTTCGTCGGCATCCTGCTGGCGCTGACCAAGCCCGTCGGCCTGTGGCTCCATGCGCTCTACGAAGGGCGACGCACGCCGTTGCACGTCGTGTTGTCGCCGATCGAGCGCGGCTTCTACAGGCTGGCCGGGATCGATCCGGCCGCCGAGCAGGGGTGGCGCGGCTATGCCGTGCACCTGCTGCTGTTCAACACGGCGCTGCTGATCCTGACCTATGCGGTACTCCGGCTCCAGGGGGTGCTGCCCGGCAATCCGCAAGGCCTCGCCGGCCTGTCGCCGCATCTCGCCTTCAACACCGCGATCAGCTTCACCACCAACACCAACTGGCAAAGCTATGCCGGCGAGAGCACGCTGTCGAACCTCAGCCAGATGCTGGGACTGACGATCCACAACTTCCTGTCGGCGGCGACGGGTATCGCGCTTGCCTTTGCGCTGTTCCGCGGGTTCGCGCGGCACAGCGCCGCGACGATCGGCAATTTCTGGGCCGACGTGACGCGGGTCGCGCTCTACCTGCTGCTGCCGGTCTGCATCCTCTATACGCTGTTCCTGATCGCCAGCGGCGTGCCGCAGACGATGGCGGGCGTCGTCGACGGCTCGACGCTTGAGGGCGCGCGCCAGTCGATCCTGCTCGGCCCCGTCGCCAGCCAGGAAGCGATCAAGATGCTCGGCACCAATGGCGGTGGCTTCTTCAACGCCAATTCGGCGCATCCGTTCGAGAACCCGACCGCGCTCACCAACTTCGTTCAGATGCTGTCGATCTTCGTCATCGGCTTCGGCCTCACCTGGACGTTCGGCAAGGCGGTGGGGAATACGCGCCAGGGCTGGGCGATCCTGTCGGCGATGCTCGTGCTGTTCCTGGCGGGCGTGACCGTCACCTATGCGCAGGAAGCGGCGGGCAATCCGCTGCTCCACCAGGCGGGCGTCGCGGGCGGGAACATGGAGGGCAAGGAGGTCCGCTTCGGCATCGCCGCCTCCGCGCTGTTCGCGGTCGTCACCACGGCGGCGTCGTGCGGCGCCGTCAACGCGATGCACGACAGCTTCACGCCGATCGGCGGCATGATCCCGCTGTTCAACATCCAGCTGGGCGAAGTCGTGATCGGCGGCGTCGGCGCGGGCATCTATGGCTTCCTGCTCTTCGCCATTCTCGCGGTGTTCGTCGCCGGGCTGATGGTGGGGCGCACGCCCGAATATGTCGGCAAGAAGATCGAGTCGCGCGAAGTAAAGCTGGCAGTATTGGCGATCGCGGTGCTGCCGCTCGTCATCCTCGGCTTCACCGCCTTGTCATCGGTGCTGCAACCAGGACTGGCGGGGCCGCTGAACAAGGGGCCGCACGGGTTCAGCGAGATCCTCTACGCGTTCACCAGCGCGGTCGGGAACAACGGCTCGGCCTTTGCCGGGCTGACCGCCAACACGCCTTACTACAACGGGCTGCTGGGCGTGGCGATGTGGCTGGGGCGCTTCTTCGTGATCGTGCCGATGCTGGCGATCGCCGGTAGCCTCGCCGCCAAGAAGGTCGTGCCGGCAAGCGCGGGCTCGTTCCCGACCACCGGACCGCTCTGGGTCGGGCTGCTCGTCGGCATCGTCCTGGTGCTGGGCGGCCTCACCTTCCTGCCGAGCCTCGCGCTCGGTCCCATCGCCGATCATCTCGCGATGATACGCGGCCAGTCGTTCTGATCGGGGGCCATCATGGCAACTGCCCAAGCCAAAAGCCTGTTCACCGCCGACCTTGTCGTGCCGGCGATCCAGGCCTCGTTCCTCAAGCTGTCGCCGCGCGAGCTGATCCGCAATCCGGTCATGTTCGTCACCGCGGTCGTGGCGGTGCTGATGACGACCCTGCTCGTCATCGGCCACGACGACCTCAGCCTCGCCTTCAAGGCGCAGCTCGCGGTCTGGTTGTGGCTGACCGTCCTGTTCGGCACCTTTGCCGAGGCGCTGGCGGAGGGGCGCGGCAAGGCACAGGCGGCGAGCCTGCGAGCGACCAAGGCCGAGCTCGTCGCCAAGCGGCTGAAGGGCGACGGTCGCGAGGTCGACAGCGTGCCGGCGAGCCAGCTTCGCGTCGGCGACGTGGTGCTGGTCGAGACCGGCGACCTCATCCCCTCCGACGGCGACGTCGTCGCGGGCGTCGCCAGCGTCAACGAAGCGGCGATCACCGGCGAGAGCGCGCCGGTGATCCGCGAGGCGGGCGGCGACCGCTCGGCCGTGACCGCGGGCACGCGCGTCATCTCCGACGAGATCCGCGTCCGCGTCACGGTCGAGCCCGGCAAGGGCTTTCTCGACCGCATGATCGCGCTGGTCGAAGGGGCCGAGCGGCAGAAGACGCCGAACGAGGTCGCGCTGACGATCCTGCTCGTCGGCCTCACCATCATCTTCCTGATCGCGGTCGGCACCATTCCGGGCTTCGCCAGCTATGCTGGCGGGTCGATCCCGGTCGCGATCCTGGCGGCGCTGCTCATCACGCTGATCCCGACCACCATCGCCGCTTTGCTGTCGGCGATCGGCATCGCGGGCATGGACCGGCTGGTCCGCTTCAACGTCCTCGCCAAGTCGGGCCGCGCGGTCGAGGCGGCGGGCGATGTCGACGTGCTGCTCCTCGACAAGACGGGCACGATCACGATCGGCGACCGCCAGGCGTCCGAATTCCGCCCGGTCGGCGGCGCCGCCGACGCGGAGCTGGCCGAGGCCGCACTGCTTGCCAGTCTCGCAGACGAGACGCCGGAAGGTCGCTCGATCGTCGCGCTCGCCCGCGAGCGCTATTCGCTGGGCCATGCAATGCCAGACGGTGCCGAGGTCATTCCCTTCACCGCGCAGACGCGCGTGTCGGGGGTGCGCTTCGGCGACACGCTGATCCAGAAGGGTGCGGTCGACTCGATCCTGCGCGCCAACGCGGGCGCACCCGAGACCGCGGCCGCCACCGAGCTTCGCCGCATCACCGACGAGATCGCGCGCGCCGGCGGCACGCCGCTGGCGGTCGCGAAGGACGGCCGGCTGCTCGGCGCGATCTTCCTCAAGGACGTGGTCAAGTCGGGCATCCGCGAACGCTTCGGCGAACTGCGCGCGATGGGCATCCGCACGGTGATGATTACCGGCGACAACCCGCTGACCGCCGCCGCGATCGCGGCCGAGGCGGGCGTAGACGATTTCCTCGCCCAGGCGACGCCGGAGGACAAGCTGGCGCTGATCCGCAAGGAACAGGCCGGCGGGCGACTGGTCGCGATGTGCGGCGACGGCACCAACGACGCCCCCGCCCTCGCCCAGGCCGATGTCGGCGTCGCGATGAACACCGGCACACAGGCGGCGCGCGAGGCGGGGAACATGGTCGACCTCGACAGCGATCCCACCAAGCTGATCGAGGTCGTGGGCCTCGGCAAGCAGCTCCTGATGACGCGCGGGGCGCTGACGACCTTCTCGGTCGCCAACGATGTCGCCAAGTATTTCGCGATCATCCCGGCGATGTTCGTCGCGCTCTATCCCGGCCTTGGCGTGCTCAATGTCATGGGGCTGGCGACGCCGGAGAGCGCGATCCTGTCGGCGATCATCTTCAACGCGCTCATCATCCCGCTGCTCGTCCCGCTCGCGCTCAAGGGCGTGGCGTTCAAGCCGATGGCGGCGGGGCCGCTGCTGGCGCGCAACCTGGCCGTCTATGGTCTTGGCGGGCTGGTCGCGCCGTTCGCGGGGATCAAGCTGATCGATCTCGTCGTCACCTCAGTCGGCATGGCCTGAACCTACCACCGTTCGTGCTGAGCTTGTCGAAGCACGTGCCCGGAACACGCCCCCTTCGGCGAAGCTCAGGACAGGCTTCGACAAGCTCAGGGCGAACGGACGGAGACAGAAATGAACCACGACATCACCTCGGCCCTGCGGCCCGCGATCGTCATGACGATCCTGTTCGCGCTGCTGCTCGGCATCGGCTATCCGCTGGCCATGACCGGCATCGGGCAAGCGCTCTTCCCCGCCCAGGCGAACGGCAGCCTCGTTCGCGATGCGTCGGGCCGCGTGATCGGTTCGGCCGTTGTCGGCCAGGCCTTCACCAGCGAGCGATATTTTCGGTCGCGCCCGTCGGCGGCGGGCCAGGGCTATGACGGGCTCGCCTCCTCCGGTTCCAACCTCGGGCCGACCAGCCAGGCGCTGCTCGACCGCGTCAAGGCGGATATCGCCGCGCGCCGCGCCGAGGGTGTGACCGGCCTGCTTCCCGCCGACATGGCGACGGCGAGCGGCTCGGGGCTCGACCCAGATATCTCGCCCGCCAACGCGCTGGCACAGGCGCCGCGGGTAGCGCGGGTCCGCGGCTTGCCGATTGCGCGCGTCGAGTCGCTGGTGCGCCGCCACACCGCCGCGCCCGGCATTCTCGGTGATCCCACCGTCAACCTGCTCGCGCTCAACCAAGCGCTCGACCTGACGCGTTGAGCGAAGACGGCGCCCGCCCCGATCCCGACGCGTTGCTCCGCCAGGCGGCGCGCGAGGGTCGCGGGCGCCTCAAGATCTTCCTCGGCGCCGCGCCCGGGGTCGGCAAAACCTACGAGATGCTGGCCGAAGGCGCGGCGCGCCGGCGCGAGGGCGTCGACGTCGTCATCGGCGTGGTCGAGACGCATGGCCGCGCCGAGACCGAGGCGCTGCTGCGCGGGCACGAGATCCTGCCGCGCCGGGCCGTGCCCTATGAAGGGCGCACGCTCCACGAACTCGACCCCGACGCGCTGATCGCCCGCGCCCCGCGGCTGGCGCTCATCGACGAGCTCGCGCATCGCAACGCGCCGGGCAGCCGCCATTCGCGCCGCTGGCAGGATGTCGAGGAACTGCTCGCCGCCGGGATCGACGTCTATTCGACGCTCAACATCCAGCATGTCGAGAGCCTCAACGACGTCGTCGCCGGCTTCACCCGCGTCCGCGTGCGAGAGACGGTGCCCGATCATCTGCTCGAGATCGCCGAGCTCGAAGTCGTCGACATCCCGCCCGACGAGCTGATCGAGCGGCTGAAGGCGGGCAAGGTCTATCTCCCCGAAGAGGCGACGCGCGCGCTCTCCCACTTCTTTTCCAAGTCCAACCTGTCGGCGCTGCGCGAACTCGCGCTGCGCCGCGCGGCGCAGGCGGTCGACGCGCAGATGCTCGACCATGTCCGCGCGCTGGGGCTGGGCGGGACCTGGGCGGGGACCGAGCGGATCGTCGTCGCCTTGTCCGAACTGCCCGGTGCCGACGGCCTCGTCCGCGCCGCCAAGCGCATCGCCGACGCGCAGCACGCCCCCTGGAGCGCGGTGTTCGTCGAGACGCCGCGCAGCGCCCGCTTCGGCGAGGGCGAGCATCGACGCCTGGCCGCCGCGATGGACCTGGCGACGCAGCTCGGCGGCACCGTCGCCACCGTGCCCGCTGCCGACGTGGTCGCGGGCATCCGCGCGCACCTGGCCGACGCGCGCGCCACGCAGCTCGTCGTCGGCAAGTCGCAGCGGTCGCGCTGGTTCGAGCTTCGCCACGGCTCAGTCGTCGACCGGCTGGTGCGCGAGACGCCGGGCGTCGGCGTCCATGTCCTGCCGCTCGACACCCCCGCACCGCCGCCGTCGCCCGTCCGCCGGTCTGGCGAGTGGGGCCGGCCCGCCGGCTATGCCTGGACGACAGCGATGGTCGCGGGGGTCACCGCCGCGGCGACGTTGCTCGCGCATGTGCTCGACCTCGGCAACGTCGCGCTCCTCTACCTCCTGCCGGTCATGGCGGCGGCGAGCCTGTTCGGGCTTCGCACCGGGCTGTTCGCGGGTATCGCCTCCAGCCTTGCCTACAACTTCTTCTTCCTGCCGCCGACGGGCACGCTGACGGTCAGCGATCCCGAGAATGTCGTTTCGATCGTCGTGCTGCTCGGCATCGCCGTCGCGACCAGCCACCTCGCCGCGCGCGTTCGCGCACAGGCCGACCTTGCCGCCGCCAGCGCGCGGACCAATGCCGCGCTGGCGGGCTTCCTCCGCCGCCTCACCGCGCTCGGCTCGCGAGAAGAAGCGGCGCGGGCGATCTGCGACGAGCTTGCGCCGCTGTTCGACGCGCAGGCGATCCTGCTCGCCCCCGATGCGTCGGGCGAACTCGCGATCCTGGCGGCGAGCGGTGCCGAGTATCGCCTCGACACGATGGACCTCGCCGCCGCGCGCTGGGCGTTCGACAGCGCGGCGCCGGCGGGGCGCGGATCGGGCACGCTCGCGGGGTCCGAATGGCGCTTCCAGCCGCTTCGCGCCGGCGAGCGGACGCTCGCCGTGCTCGGCCTCGCCGACCTTGGCGGCGGCGAGCCCGTCCGCGCCGACCGGCTGCCGCTGCTCGCCGGCCTCGCCGATCAGGCGGCGCTGGTGCTCGAGCGATTGCGACTCGAGGCGGACATGCGCGATGTCGAGGCGGTCCGAACGCGCGATCGTCTTCGCGCCGCGCTCCTATCCTCGGTCAGCCACGATCTGCGCACGCCGCTCACCGCCGTCATCGCCGCCGCTGCCGAGCTTCGCCACGGCGCGACGCCAGACCTGATCGCGACGATCGAAGGGGAGGCGGCGCGGCTCGATCGCTTCATCACCAACCTCCTCGACATGGCGCGGGTCGAAGCGGGCGCGCTCGACCTGCGCATCGAACCGATCGACTTGACCGACGCGGTCGCCGGCGCTGCGCACGATGCCCGGCGCGCTTTGTCGGGGCATGCGCTGCGGCTGGACGTGCCGCCCGACCTGCCGCTCGTCCGCGCCGATGCACGGCTTCTCCACCATATCCTCCTCAACCTGTTCGAGAATGCGGGCCGCTATGCCGCGCCCAGCGGCCCGATCACGATCGAGGGTGCGCATCGACACGGCGAGCTCAGCCTGTCGCTGGTCGACGAGGGACCGGGACTGCCACCAGGCCGCGAGGCGCAGCTGTTCGAGACGTTCGCGCGGGTCGAGGGGTCGGACCGGGCGGCGGGCGGCACCGGCCTGGGGCTTGCCATCGTCAAGGCATTCGCCGACGCGATGGGCATGACCGTCACCGCCGCCAACCGCACCGACCGCAGCGGCGCGCGCTTCACGCTCGTGTTTCCGGCGGCGTTGATCGTGCGCGAGGGGGTGGGCTGATGGCGGGCACGGTGATGGTCGTCGACGACGAGTTCTCGATCCGCCGCCTGCTGCGCGCGACGCTGGAGCGGCAGGGATACCGGGTGGTCGAGGCGGTGCGCGCGGCCGATGCGCTGCCGCTGATCGGCAACGCGCATCCCGACGCGGTGCTGCTCGACCTGGGCCTGCCCGACCGCGACGGGCTGGAGCTCGTGCCGCTGATCGCGCGGATGCCGGGGGTGGTGCTGATCGTCGTCTCCGCACGCGAAGCGACGGCGGAGAAGGTCGCCGCTCTGGACCTCGGCGCCGACGACTATGTCACCAAGCCGTTCGATAGCGAGGAGCTGCTCGCCCGCCTGCGCGTCGCGCTCCGCCAGCGCGGCGGCGAGCCCGCCCCGCCGGTGGTGCAGGCGGGCGCGGTGGCGATCGACCTCGACCGCCGCATCGTCCGCCGCGACGGGGCGGAGGTGCACCTGACTCGCAAGGAGCATGACGTGCTGGCGGTGCTCGCGCGCCATGCCGGCCGCGTGGTGACGCACGACCGCATCCTCGCCGCCGCGTGGCCCGGCGACCATGACGCGCGCATCGAGTATCTCCGCATCGTCATCCGCAACCTCCGCCAGAAAATCGAGCCGGCGGGCGAGGTGGGCAGCGTCGTCGCGAACGAGCTGGGGGTGGGGTACCGCTTGCTGGCGGGGTGAAGCGCATCTTCTTCAGCCCACTTCCCCGGCGAAGGCCGGGGCCCAGGTGGGAAGGCTTGCGTAAGAGGCGCAACGTTCCCCAACTGGACCCCGGCCTCCGCCGGGGAAACATAGAAGGAATTGTGCTCCCGCCTGCGCGGGAGCACGAAGCCTCAGCGCAGCTCCAGAACCACCACCGACTTGGGCGGCAGCGTGGCGGTGAGCTGACCGCCGGCGATGCTTGCCCCCGTGAACGCCTGCGGCGCCACGCGGTTCGGCGCGTCGAAGTCGTTGCGCGCGGTGATCGCGTCGGCAGTGAGGACCGTGCCCGTCACCGTGCCCGCCTGGACGCCCGACAGCATCGCCGTCACGCTGTTCGGCTGGTTGGGATCGGCGTTGGCGAGCGCCACGCGAACCACGCCGTCCTTGCCGCGGATTGCCGAGGCGCTGATCGCGGGGATGACATACTGGTCCTTGTTGTACCAGCCGCCCTTCAGCTCGATCGGCAGCACCGTCGCGTCCATCCACGGCTTGTACATGTGGAACACGTGATAGGTGGGCGTCTTCACCATCCGCGCGCCGTCGGTCAGGATCATCGACTGGAGCACGTCGACCATCTGCGCGATCGCGGTCATCTTCACGCGGTCGGCATGCTTGGCGAAGATGTTGAGGTTGATCGCCGCGACCATTGCGTCGCGCATCGTGTTCTGCTGGCGCAGGAAGCCGGGATTGGTGCCAGGCAGCGGCGCGTACCACGTGCCCCATTCGTCGACCGCCAGCCAGATGCGCTTCTCGGGGTCGTACTTGTCCATCATCTGGACGTGCTTGGTGATGAACTCGTCCATCTTCCACGTGGCGGCGAGCGTCTGTGCCCAACCCGCCTCGTCAAAGTCGGTCGATGAGGCGCGCGGCGGCCAGCCGCCCGGCACCGTGTAGTAATGGAGCGACAGCGCGTCGATCTGCTTGGCCGCGTCGCGGATCATCACTTCGGTCCAGCGATAATCGTCGTTGTTCGCGCCCGACGCGATCTTGAGGATGCGCGTGTTCGCCGGCGCCTTGATGAAGGTGGCATAGCGGCGCGTGACATCGGCGGCGTACTCGGCGCGCATGTTGCCGCCGCAGCCCCACAGCTCGTTGCCGATCCCGAAATAGGGAAGCTGCCACGGCTGCTTGCGGCCGTTCTTCGCCCGCTCGTCGGCAAGGCTGCCGGCGGGCGAGGTCATGTATTCGACCCACTCGGCCATTTCCTGCGGCGTGCCGTTGCCGACGTTGCCGGAGATATACGCCTCGGCATCGAGCTGGCCGACCAGCTCGAAGAATTCGTGCGTGCCGACGGTGTTCGGCTCGGTCACGCCGCCCCAGTGGGTGTTGATCTTGACCGGGCGCTTGGCGCGCGGGCCGACGCCTTCGCGCCAGTGATATTCGTCGGCGAAGCAGCCGCCGGGCCAGCGCACGATCGGCACGCCCAGTTCCTTCAAGGCACCGACAACGTCGCTGCGGAACCCGCGGACATTGGGGATCTTCGACTTCTCGCCCACCCACAGGCCGCCATAGATCCCGGTGCCGAGATGCTCGGCGAATTGGGTGAAGATCGCCTTGTGATAGACGGGGCCGGGCGCATCGGCGCGGACGGTGATCTCGGTCGGCTTGGGCGCTTCCTGCGCCGCGGCGGGCGCCATCAGCGCGAGGCCCAGCGCGACCGCGCCCAGTCGAGTTCGTTTGCCCAGCCAGCCCGCCATGTCATCCTCCCGAGTACCGGCCGCGATCCTGTCGCGGCCTTCATGATTACTCGGACATATTCGGGACCGACCGGCTTGGCAACGGTCGAGGAAGGACGGTGAAGCGCCACCCGATTTCAGGCGGCGCTCCACTGCGTCATTCGGCGGGCGCGACCTCCGGCTCGGGCAGCGCGTTGGTCGCCTTGGCACCCCACACCGCATAGAAGAGGATGTAGAGCTCGCAGACGACGGTCAGCAGGAACGAGGTCTGGAGGCCATAGCGGTCCGCCAGCCAGCCCTGCACCACCACCAGCGCACCGCCGGCGATCGCCATGATGAGCAGCCCCGATCCTTCCTCGGTCAGCGGCCCCAGACCCTTGATGCCGAGCGAGAAGATCGTGGGAAACATGATCGAGTGGAACAGCCCGACCAGGATCAGCGACCACATCGCCGCCGGTCCGGTCAGGAAGGTGGCGCCGAGCATCACGACGAACGCGCCGATCGAGAAGCCTGCGAGCACCGTCTCCGCCGGGATCTTCTGCATGATGAGCGAGCCGGCGAAGCGGCCGACCATCATCCCGCCCCACAGGAGCGAGAGGTAGCGCGACGCCTCCGCCTGGGTGATGTTGGCGATGTCGGGCTGCGAGACGAAGTTGATGAAGAGGTTGGCGACGCCGATCTCGGCGATCAGGTAGATGAAGATCGCCGGCACGCCGAACACGAGGTTGCGGTGGCTCCACAGCGACAGCCGCTTGCGCTCCTCACGCGTGACGCGCTGCGTCGATTGGCCGATCGCGGGCAGCGGAAAGCGGGCGATGACGACCGCAAGCACCACCAGCACGCCGGCGACGAGGACATAGGGGAGGATCACCGACTGCGCGTCGGCCAGCCGCTCCGCTTGGGTCAGCACGCGGTCCTGCGTCGTGCCACCTACCGAGCGGCCGAGGATCAGATAGCCCGCGAACAGCGGCGCCAGCGTGGTGCCGAGCGAATTGAACGCCTGAACCAGGTTGAGGCGCGACGACCCCGTCTCCGGCGGGCCGATGACGGTGACATAGGGGTTGGCCGCGACCTGAAGCAGCGTAATGCCGCTGGCGATGACGAACAGCATGACCAGCGTGACGCCATAGGACGGCAGGCTCGCCGCCAGCGTCATCCCCGCCGACCCTGCCGCCATCACGAGCAAGCCCGTTACCAGCGACTTCTGATAACCGATCCGCTCGATCAGCTTGGCCGAGGGGATCGAGGCGACGAAATAGGCGATGAACCACACGCTCTCGATCAGCGTCGTCTGCGTGTAGTTGAGGTCGAACACGCTGCGCAGGTGCGGCAGCAGCGTGTTGTTGATGACGGTGATGAAGCCCCACATGAAGAAGAGGCTGGCGAGCAGCGTCAGCGCGGGCGCGTAGGATGCCGACCGCCCCCCGGCGGTGGCGGCATGGGTGCCCGATGCGGGCTGGCTCGGCGGCAGGGCCATCGGCGATCCTCCAGATCTCTGTTTTTTATCGGACTATATGGGTCGAAAAAGCGCGGTCAATCGTCCCAGCGGAACGCCCCCACGCGCTCGTGCCGGCCGAGCATGAACGCATCGGCGACGAGGCGGAAGGGCGAAAGATCGGCGTCGATCGCGCCGGTGCCGATCATGCCGGCGAAGCGCCGATACAGCCGGCCGTATTCGGTCCCCTCCGGCACCGCGACCTCCGCGCCGTCGAGGAACAGGCGGCCCCCGCCCTCGCGAAGCTCGGCGGTGCCGTCGTCGGTTTCCAGCGTCATCGTCCAGGTCTGCGGCCCGCGCTGGTCGAAGCTGAATTCGGCGGCGATCTCGGTCTCGCCGCGCGCCATCGTCAGGTCGGCCATGATCGGCGCCTCACGATCGGAAGGATATTTGAGCGTGGCGGCATGAAGCTCGGTGCCGGGCACCAGCCGCGTCAGGATCGACAGCGCGTTGACGCCAGGATCGAACACGCCGATCCCCGGCTCCCAGATCCATTCCTGGCCCGGATGCCAGACGCGAACGTCCTCCTTCCACGCGATCGACACCCGGCGGAGCGTGCGCGCCGACAGCCACTCGGCCGCGGGGCCGACGCCGCTCGCCTCGCGCGAGTGCCATGTGAGGTAAAGCGCCCGCCCCGCCTCCCGCGCCATCGCGGCATAGCGTTCGCCGACGCTGACGCTGGCGGCTGGCGGCTTCTCGACCATGATGTCCAGGCCGAGCGACAGCGCCTCCTCGATCAGCGCCGTCCGCGCCATCGGCGGGGTGCAGAGCGACACGGCGACGAGGTCGGGCACGGCGGCCTTCAGCTCGGTGATCGTCCGCGCGACGGGCACGTCCAGGTCCTTGGCATGACCGCTGACGACGCCCGCCAGATGCAGCGTGTCGCTGGCGGCGAGCGTCGGCAGATGCTGGTCCTGCGCGATCTTGCCCAATCCGACGATGGCGATGGCATGGGTCACGACGCTCTCCCGAAACGCTTGTCCGACAATTCCGGCGCGCGGTGTTGCAGATCGGCCCGGACCCGACAAGCGCCATTCACGCGCCGAACAGGTCGGGCGTCGCCGTCTCGCTGGGGAAGCCGGACACGGTCACGCCGACCAGCCGCAGCCCGGTGACGAGCGGATAGAGCGTCGCCACCAGCGCGCGGGCGGTGGCGTGGAGCTGCTCGCGGTCGCGCACTGGCGCGGCAACGGTGCGGCTGCGGGTGACCTGGCGGAAGTCGGCATATTTGGCTTTGACCGTCACCGTCCGGCCATAACGGTCGCGCGCTTCGCACCACGCCCAGACCTCGTCCGCCTGCTCGATCACGGCGCGTTCGATTGCGGCGGGGTCGATGAGGTCGCTGGCGAAGGTCGTCTCGCTGCCCGACGACTTGCGCACGCGATTGGGCTCGACGGGCCGCTCGTCGATGCCGCGGGCGATGCCGTGATACCATTCGGCCGCGCTCCCGAAATGCTCGGCCAGGAAGGCGAGCGATCGGTCGGCAAGGTCGGCGCCGGTAGCGATGCCCAGCCGCTTCATCTTGGCCGCGGTGACGGGGCCGACGCCGTGGAAGCGCTCGACTGGCAGCGTCGCCACCCAATCCGGTCCCATCTCGGGCGTCACCGCGAACTGGCCGTCGGGCTTCTTCTGGTCGGACGCGAGCTTGGCGAGGAATTTGTTGTAGGAGATCCCGGCGGAGGCGGTGAGTCCGGTGTCGGCGGCAATGCGCGCGCGGATCGCCTTAGCCGTCGCCCAGGCGGTGCCGAGCCCGGCCAGGTCGGCGGTGACGTCCAGATACGCCTCGTCGAGGGACAGCGGCTGGATGAGCGGCGTGAACTCGGCGAAGATGCCGTGGATCTGCTGGCTGACCGCACGATAGACCTCGAACCGCGGCGGCACGAAGATCAACTCCGCGCAGCGCCGCTTGGCGGTGACCGAGGGCATCGCCGACCGCACGCCGAACCGCCGCGCCTCATAACTCGCCGCCGCGACCACGCCGCGCGACTCGCCATGCCCCACCGCTACCGGGCGTCCGCGCAACGCCGGATCGTCGCGCTGCTCCACCGAGGCGAAGAAGGCGTCCATGTCGACATGGATGATCTTGCGGGGGGTCACGGTGGGCCGGGCTTTGCGCAACCGTACTCCCCTCCCTGAAAGGGAGGGGTCGGGAAATGGTAGGTTTGGGGCGAAGCGCTTCCTCGCCCCCAACCCACCCCAGCCCCTCCCTTCCAGGGAGGGGAGCGA
The DNA here is from genome assembly GCF_032391395.1 of Sphingomonas sp. Y38-1Y. Classification (NCBI taxonomy): domain Bacteria; kingdom Pseudomonadati; phylum Pseudomonadota; class Alphaproteobacteria; order Sphingomonadales; family Sphingomonadaceae; genus Sphingomonas; species Sphingomonas sp. Y38-1Y. The sequence continues at coordinate 522,008 of NZ_CP135916.1, read as the reverse complement.
GTAGCGCCCAGATCATCCACGACCTCATACCCTGACCCGAACAGATTGTGAACGCCGGACCCTCTTCCCCGCCACCATTGCGCGCGCTACCGGCTCTCGCCATGCGCTTCTTCTCCGACAATGCCGCCCCCGCCTGCCCTGCCGTCATGGCCGCGCTGATCGAGGCCAATCGACAGGACACCGCCTATGACGGCGATGCGTGGTCGAAGCGGCTGGACGCGGCCTTTTCCGCGCTGTTCGGCGCCGACGTCGCCGTGCTGTGGGTGCCCACCGGCACCGCCGCCAACGCCCTCGCGCTCGCCGCGCTCTGCCCGCCGCACGGCGCCGTCTTCTGCCACCGCGAGGCGCATATCCAGGTGGACGAGTGCGGCGCGCCCGAATTCTACACCCACGGCGCCAAGCTGCTGCTCTTGGAGGGCGAAGGCGCCAAGCTGACGCCCGATGCGATCGAGGCGGCGGCGGCGGCGATCCGCGACGACGTGCACCAGGTTCAGCCGCACGCGATCAGCATCACCAACGCGACCGAAGCCGGACGCGTCTATACCCCCGACGAGGTGGCAGCGATCGGCCGCGTCGCCAATGCCCGCGGCCTCGGCTTCCACATGGACGGCGCGCGCTTTGCCAATGCGGTCGCGCATCTCGGCTGCACGCCCGCCGCGCTGACAGTCGAGGCGGGTGTCGATGCGCTGAGCTTCGGTTTCGTCAAGAATGGCGGCATGTCGGCGGAGGCGCTGGTGTTCTTCCGGCCAGACCTCGCCGCCGCGACGCGCTATCGCCGCAAGCGCGCGGGGCACCTCCAGTCGAAGGGCCGCTATCTCGCCGCGCAATTGCTGGCGATGCTCGAGGACGACGTCTGGCTCGCCAATGCGCGCGCGGCCAATGCCGGCGCCGCGCTGATCGCCGGCGCCGCTGGTGGCCGTCTGGTCGAGCCGGTCGAGGCGAACGAGGTGTTCCTGACGCTGACCGCCGACGAGGCCGCGACGCTGCGGGCCAAGGGCTTCGACTTCTACGATTGGGGCGTCGGTCAGGCGCGGTTCGTCACCGCCTGGGATCAGGGCGAAGCGGCGGTGCGCCCGCTCGCCGACGCCATTGCGGCCCTATGAGCGACGCGCCGCCGCCGCAATCGACGCGGCTGTCGGTGCTGATTCCCTTCGGCATCGTCACGCTGATCTGGGGATCGACCTGGATCGTCATCACCGGCCAGCTGGGACAGGTGCCGCCCTCCTGGTCGGTCGCCTATCGCTTCGCGATCGGCGGCGCGGCGATGCTCGGCTGGGCGCTGTGGCGCGGCGACCGGCTGGCGCTCGACGCACGCGGGCTGGGGTTCGCGGCAGTGCTCGGGCTGATGCAGTTCGTGCTCAACTTCAACTTCGTCTATCGCGCCGAGCTCTATGTGACCTCGGGCCTGGTGGCGGTGGTGTTCGCGCTGCTGCTGGTGCCCAACGCGATCCTGGCGCGGCTCTTCCTCGGGCAGCGAATGGGGCGGCAGCTCGTCATCGGATCGGTGATCGCGATAGCGGGAATCGCGCTTCTGTTCGTGCATGAGGCGCGTGCCGATACCGGCGGCACCGCGCGCGTGCTGACCGGCATCGCGATCACGCTGGCGGGCGTCTGCTCCGCATCGGTCGCCAACGTGATGCAGGCGACGAAGACCGCGCGTGCCTATCCGATGGCAGCGGTGCTCGGCTGGGCGATGCTGATCGGCGCCGCCGTCGATGCGGGCTTCGCGCTGGCGACCGCGGGGCCGCCGCGATTCGACTGGAGCCCGCCTTATGTCGCCGGGCTGCTCTATTTGGGCCTCGCCGCCTCGGCGCTCGCCTTCACGCTCTATTTCGGCGTGATCCGCACGATCGGACCGGCCAAGGCCGCCTATTCGGGCGTACTCGTCCCCGTGATCGCGATGGCGCTGTCGACGGTGTTCGAGGGCTATCGCTGGTCGGCGCTGGCGGTTGCGGGCGCGGCGCTGGCGATGACCGGGCTGGTGGTGGCGTTAAGAGCGCGCAGGCCCAACCGGTAATCGGCATAGACCGGCCGCCAGCCGAGCACCCGCTTCGCCTTGCCGTTCGCCACGCGCCGGTTTTCGGCATGGAAGGCGCGGGCGGCCGGGCTGAGCGACTCGAGCGGGACGATCGGCGGCGGGTCCATGCCCAGCAACGCCGCCGCATACGCGACCACCCGGTCCTGCGCGCACGGGACATCGTCGGCGAGGTTGTAGGCGCCCGCCGGCGCGTCGAGTCCCTTTGCGACGCCCTCCGCCAGATCCTCGACATGGATGCGGCTGAACACCTGGCCGGCGATACCAGTGCGATGCGCCTCCCCCGCGGCGACGCGGTCGAGCGGGGAGCGCCCGGGGCCGTAGATGCCGGGCAGCCGGAACACGCGCGCGCCGCGGTCGAGCCAGGCGGCGTCGGCCTCGTTGCGGTTGGCCCGCCGACCGCAGATCGGTGCGCTTTCGTCGACCCAGGCGCCGCCGGCATCGCCATAGACGCCGGTCGAGGAAAGATAGGCGAGCCGTGCGCGGCCGAACGAGTCGCCATAGGCGTCGAGCACCGGATCGCCCGCCTCGCCAGGCGGCACGCTCGACAGGATGTGCGTCGCCTCGCCTGCCTCGAACCGCACGCGATCGGCGTCGGCAAAGGCGATCGTGCCCTCGCGCCCGTTCCGCGTCGTCGCCGCGATCCGCCAGCCGCGCGGGGCGAGCCGCGTCGCGATGAAGCGCGCGCTGTACCCCAGCCCGAAGATCAGCAGCCGCACCTTACGACCCCTGCCCCGCGCCTCCGTACAGCGTGCCGAAGAAGTCGCCCTTGTTCCAGGTCGGCCGCGGGCCATCGGCAAGGGCACGCGCCAGCTTGTAGTTGAGCGTCACGAACCGCCGCGCCGACGCCCAGTCGAACGGCAGCTTCATGTCGTCGGACGGCTGATGGTAATGCTTGTCGAGGAATTCCTTGGTCGCCGCCTTGCCCGGCCCGCCCCAGCCCGCGTCGATCGACACCGACGGCACGCCCTGCTTGACGAAGCTGTAGTGATCGGTGCGGACGAAGTTGGTCTCCTCGGGCGCGGGATCGGGGCTGAGCGTCAGCCGCTCCTCCGCCGCGACGCGCGCGAGCACGGGGCCGATGCTCGACCGGTCGGCGCCGTAAGCGACGATGTCCTCGAACTTGTAGGTCATGATCGGCATGTCGAGGTTGACGTCGGCGACGATCGATCCGCGCGGCACCGTCGGGAAGCGCGCGAAATAGTCGGAACCGATCAGCCCCTCTTCCTCCGCGGTCAGCGCGACGAACAGCACGCTGCGCTTCGGCGCCTTGCCCGCGTCGCGAAACGCACGCGCGGCTTCCAGCATCGAGGCGATGCCGATCGCATTGTCCATCGCGCCATTGTTGATCGCGTCGCCGTTCACCGGCTCGGTCACGCCGATATGGTCGAGATGCGCGGTCAGCACGACATATTCGTTGCGGAGCGTGGGATCGCTCCCCTCCAGCTTGCCGACGATATTGGCGCTGTTGAGGCGGACAAGTTCGCTCTTCTGCTCGAAGCTGGCGGTGACGTTCAGCGCGCCGGTCGGCAGCGGCTTCTTGGCGGCATCGGCGCCGCGGACCCGCGCCCAGGCGAGCGGACCGCCGGCGAACAGCTTGACCGCCCCCGCCTCGCTGATCGCGGCAAGCTGCGGCGCGCCATCGCTTCGCGGCGCATCGGGCCGCGACCAGTTCATCGACGGGCCGGACCACGCCTCCACCACCGCCGGGAAGTCGTAGATCGCGCGCATCGCGCTCGATTCGATGAAGACGATGCCCTTCGCGCCGCGCTGGCCGGCGACCTCGGCCTTGACCGACCGGTTGCTGTAATGCGCCGCGACTTCGCTGTTGAGGCCCGGCGGACCGCCCCACATCACCGCGACGATGCGCCCGCGCACGTCCAGGCCCTTATAGTCGTCGATGCCCGTGGTCGGATCGACGACGCCATAGCCGGCGAACACCACCTCACCCGAAACGGTGCGGTCCACCTCGGTCAGGCTCGCGCGGCCGACATAGTCGGTGCCGAGCGCCAGCGGCTGGGTCTTGCCCGCGCGCGTGAACGACGCGCTGCCGTCGAGCGGCCGCGCGGCAGCGAGCGGCACCGCCTGGCGCCAGGTGCCGTTGTCGCCCGCGGGCACGAGCCCCGCTTCCTGCATCCGCGCCGAGACATAGGCCGCGGCGACGTCATATTCGGGGCTGCCCGCCTGCCGACCCTTCAGCGCGTCGTCGGCCAGGAACGCGACATGCGCCTTCATCGCCGCCTGGTCGGGCGGAAGCGGCGCGTCGGTCGCGGCAATCAGCAGCGCCGCGCTGGCGGCGAGCAGCATCGTCCTCACTTGGCGCCGAGCCCGTTGTAGAGCGTGCCGAAGAAGTCGCCCTTGTTCCAGCGCGGCCGCTCGGGCGCGTCGGCGATCTCGCGCGCGATCGAATAGTTCGCCTCGATGAAGCGCACACCCGATGACCAGTCGATCGGCGGTGTCTGGCCGACCTCGTCGCTCGGCTGGTGGTAATGCGTCGACAGGAACGCGTCGAACGCCGCCTTGCCCGGTCCCTTGGTGCCCGGCCAGACGAACACGCTGGGAATGCCCTGCTGGACGAAGCGATAATGGTCCGACCGCACGAAGAAGCCCTGGTCGGGCATCGGGTCGGGCGAGATCTGGAGGTTCATCTTGGCCGCGGCATTCTTCACGTACTGGCCCAGCGTCGTGCGATCAGCCCCGAACGCGACGATGTCCTCGAACTTGTAGGTGAGGATCGGCATGTCGAGATTGACGTCGGCGACCAGGTTCGCCTTGGGGAAGGTCGGGTGGCGGGCGAAGTAATCGGCGCCGACCAGCCCCTTCTCCTCCGCCGTGACCGCCAGGAACAGCACCGAGCGCTTGGGCGCCGCGCCCGCCGCCTTGAAGCGCTTGGCCTCCTCGATCAGCGAGGCGATGCCGACCGCATTGTCCATCGCGCCGTTATAGATCGCGTCACCGTTCTTGGGCGTGCCTACGCCGACATGGTCGAGATGCGCCGTCAGGACGACGATCTCGTCCTTGAGCTTGGGGTCGCTCCCGGGCAGCAGACCGGCGACGTTGTAGCTGGTGACGGGCTTGGTCTCGGTCGACAGCTGGACCGACAGGCGGCCCGGCAGCTCGACCGCGCGGAACTTGGCAGCCGGGCTCTCGGCGGCGGCGACCACCTGGGCCCAGGGCGTGCGTGCGCCGGCGAACATCTTCTCGGCGCCCTTCATGCTGACGGTGCCGAGCGACGGCGTCTTGGGCGCGGCGAAGAAGCCGGTGCCGTCCGCCTCCGCCCAGGTCATGCGCGCGCTGTTCCACGTCTCGGCCAGGCGAGAGAAGGGCCGCACCTTGGCGCTGGTCGGCGATTCGAGCAGGATCACGCCGACCGCGCCCTTGGCCTGCGCCGTCACCGCCTTGTTCGCGGCGTTGCCGAAATGCGCGCGCTCCTCGCCCGGCATCGCCGCGGGCGCGCCCGAGAAGAAGGCGACGACCTTGCCGCGCACGTCGACGCCGGCATAGTCGTTGCGCTTGAAGGTCGGCGCGTCGATGCCATAGCCGACGAACACCACCGGCGCGTCGACGCGCGTCTGCGCCTGGGTCGGGTCGGCGCCGGGCAGATAATCCTCGCCAAAGGTCAGCGGCTGCGCGGCACCGCCCTTGGGCGTCCAGCCGAAGCTGCCCTGCGACGCCGGCTTGTAGCTGACCAGCGGCACGGTCTGGAGGTAGCTGCCATTGTCGCCTGCGGGCCGCAGGCCGGCGGCGTAATATTGCGCGGCGACGTACTGAGCGGCGACGTCATAGGTCGGGCTTCCCGCCTCGCGCCCCAGCATCGCGTCGCTCGCCAGGAACATGACGTGCGCCTTCATCGCCGCCTCGGCCTCCGGCAGTGCTGCGTTGACGCGGGCGTTGGTCTCGGCGCTGGGCAGCGGCGGGCGCGGCGCTTCCTGCGCGACCGCGACGCTGGCGAGGGACAGGCTGGCAAGCAACAGGGTACGGGCGATCATCGCGGCTCCGGGGGGGTATCGGGGAAGATTGCCGCCTTGTTGCACCCCGATGGCACCCCAAGTAAAGCGCGGCCTCCCATGAATCGCCCGCTCGTCATCGCCGTGCCGAAAGGCCGCATCCTCGCCGAGGCGCTGCCTCTGTTGGCGCGCGCCGGGATCGTGCCCGAAGCCGCCTTTTCGGACGAGGACAGCCGCGCGCTGCGCTTCTCGACCAACCAGGCCGGCATCGACCTGATCCGCGTCCGCGCGTTCGACGTCGCGACCTTCGTCGCGCACGGCGCGGCGCAGCTCGGCATCGTCGGCTCCGACGTGCTTGCCGAGTTCGCCTATGCCGAGCTCTATGCGCCCGTCGATCTCGGCATCGGTCATTGCCGCATCTCGGTCGCGGAGCCCGCGGACATGGCCGCGCGCGACGATCCGCGCGGATGGAGCCATGTCCGCATCGCCACCAAATATCCCGGCATCACCCGCCGCCATTTCGAGGCGCGCGGCGTCCAGGCCGAGTGCGTGAAGCTCAACGGCGCGATGGAACTCGCCCCGATCCTTGGCCTCGCGCCGCGCATCGTCGACCTGGTGAGCTCGGGCCGCACGCTGAAAGAGAACGGCCTGGTCGAGGTCGAGACGATCGCCGAGGTTTCCTCGCGCCTCGTCGTCAATCGCGCAGCGTTCAAGACGCGCGCGGATGTCGTGGCGCTGGTGGATGCATTCCGGGAGGCGGTTTCTTCTTCCCCCCTCCCGCTCGCGGGAGGGGCCGGAGGAGGGTCTGTCCCGGAGCGCACCGCTCAAGAAGGCCCTCCCCTAGCCCCTCCCGCAGGCGGGAGGGGAACTTGATCCGCCTCGATTCATCCGCCCCCGGCTTTGCCGCAGCGTTCGACAGCCTCGTTGACGCGCGGCGTGAGGCGGACGCCGACGTGTCGCGCGACGTCGCCGCGATCATCGGCAGCGTCCGGCGGGAGGGCGATGCCGCGCTCCACGCCTTCACCAAGAAGTTCGACGGCCACGACCTCAACGACAGCGGCTGGCGGATCGAGCGCGCCGATTGCGAGGCGGCGCTCGCCGATCTCGACCCCGATCTTCGCGAAGCGCTGACGCTCGCCCGCGATCGCATCGCCGCCTATCACGAGAAGCAGCGGCCCGCCGACGCCGAGTATCGCGAGGACGATGGCATCGTCACCGGCGCGCGCTGGCGCGGGGTCGATGCGGCGGGGCTCTATGTCCCCGGCGGGCGCGCGGCCTATCCGAGCTCCGTGCTGATGAACGCCATTCCCGCGCGCGTCGCGGGAGTCGAGCGGCTCGTCATCGTCACCCCTACGCCGGGGGGCGAGGCCAACCCGCTCGTCCTCGCCGCCGCCGCGCTGGTCGGCGCGGACGAGGTGTGGCGGGTGGGCGGCGCGCAAGCGATCGCCGCGCTCGCCTACGGCACCGACCGCATCAAGCCCGTCGACGTGATCTGCGGCCCGGGCAATGCCTGGGTGGCGGAAGCCAAGCGCCAGCTCTACGGCGTCGTCGGCATCGACATGGTCGCGGGGCCGAGCGAGATCGTCGTCGTCGCCGATGGCTTGAACGATCCCGATTGGACCGCCGCCGACCTGCTCAGCCAGTCCGAGCACGACCCGACCAGTCAGTCCATCCTGTTCACCGACGACACCGCCTTTGCAGATGCCGTCGCCGACGCCGTCGATCGCCAGATCGGCACGCTGTCGACCGCCAAGGTCGCGCGCGAGGCATGGGACGCCAATGGCGCGATCGTCGTGGTGCCCTCGCTCGAGGAGGCGATGCCGCTCGTCAATCGCCTCGCGCCCGAGCATCTCGAGCTGGCGGTCGCCGATCCCTTGGCCCTGTTCGACCAGGTCCGCCATGCCGGATCGGTGTTCCTCGGTCGTCATACGCCCGAGGCCGTCGGCGACTATGTCGCCGGGCCCAACCACGTCCTGCCTACCGGCCGCCGCGCACGCTTTGCGAGCGGGTTGTCGGTGCTCGACTTCATGAAGCGCACCAGCTTCCTGTCGCTGACCGAGGCGGGCCTCGCCGCGATCGGTCCCGCTGCCGTGCGATTGGCCGAGGCGGAGGGGCTGCCCGCCCACGCCCGCTCGGTCGCGCTCCGCCTCTCCTAAAGTCTCCAAGTTCCGGAACCCGAATGCCCAGTCCCAAGTCCCGCTCCCGCACCCAGGCCCGCGCCGCCGCGCGGCTTGCCGCCGTCCAGGCGCTTTATCAGCATGAGATGGAGGGCACGGCGATCCCCAACCTGCTGCACGAATTCCATCAGCACCGGCTGGGCGCGACGATTGAGGATGCCGAGTATCACGAAGCCGACGTCCACTTCTTCGACGACCTCGTGAAGGGCACGATGGCGCGCCTGGCGGAGATCGACGCGGCCGTCGCGGGCAAGCTTGCCAGCGGCTGGTCGCTCGACCGCCTCGACAAGCCGATGCGCCAGATCCTGCGCTGCGGCACCTATGAGCTGATCGCCCGGCCCGACGTGCCGGTGGGTGCCGTCATCAGCGAGTATCTGGACGTGACCGACGCCTTTTACGACCGGCGGGAGAAGGGTTTCGTCAACGGCCTGCTCGATGCCGTGGCCAAGGAAGTGCGGGGTTCGGCCACGCAAGGCTGAACCCAAATCAAGCTTGGGGGTTAAGCAGAGGCAATCTGTAAGGAGTACCCCGATGAAGCGCTTCCTGATCGCCGCAGTCGCGGCCGCCATGCCGCTCACGGCCATGCCTGCCGCCGCGGCCCCGGCCGCGGCCGGCGTCGCCGCCTCGCTGGACTATGCGACCCCGGCGCAGCGCCGCGACGACCGCCGCTGGCGCGGCGACCAGCGCGATTGGGAGCCGAGCCGCTCGTATCGCGAGGGCCGCTATCGCGAGCGTCGCCTGGGTCGCAACGACCGCATCTACAAGGGCCGTGACGGCCGCGCCTATTGCCGCCGCAACGACGGCACCACCGGCCTCGTCGTCGGCGCGGTCGGCGGCGGCGTGCTCGGCAACCTGGTCGGCGGCGGCACGCTCGGCACGCTGCTCGGCGCCGGCGGCGGCGCGCTGCTCGGCCGCGAAGTCGACCGCGGCGGCGTTCGCTGCCGCTGAGGATGACGGTCCCGCTGCCCTGAGGGTGGCGGGACCAAACCAACCTAATCGTCACCCCGGATCGCGCTAAGCATTGTGCATGGACGAAGCCGACTTCCTCAAAATCCTGCGCACGCTGCCGCTCCATGCCGGCGCCGCGGACCTGACCGACGACACGGCGCTGCTGGGCGACCTGATCCTGACGAAGGACCTGATCGCAGAGGGCGTCCACTACCTCCCCACAGACCCCGCCGCAGACGTCGCATGGAAGCTGCTGGCGGTGAACCTGTCCGACCTCGCCGCCAAGGGCGCAGCGCCGGTCGGCGCGCTGCTTGGCTATGCGCTGGGTGACGATGCCTGGGACCGCGACTTTCTCGCCGGGCTTGACGAAGCCTGCCGCGCCCTGGCTTGCCCGCTGCTCGGCGGCGACACCATCCGCACGGACGGCCCGCGCGTTGTGTCGTTGACCGCGATCGGGCGAGCGGGCGCGCATGTCCCCGTCCGCAGCGGCGCTCGTCCCGGTGATGCGCTCTGGGTCTCCGGCACGATCGGGGATGCGGCGCTGGGTCTCGCCATCGCGCGCGGCGAGCCCGGGCCGGTGGACCTGCTCGCCGCCTATCGCCGCCCGCGACCGCTGATCGAGGAGGGACGCGCGCTCGCCGCGGTGGCGACGGCGATGATGGACGTGTCCGACGGCCTGCTCATCGACGCCGGCCGGATGGCGGCAGCGAGCGGGTGCGGCGTGACGATCGACCTTGCCTCCGTCCCTCGCTCCCCCACGGCGATCGCGCATGCGGGAGCAAGTCGCGCCGCGCGACTTGCCGCGGCGACGGGCGGCGACGACTATGCGCTGCTGTTCGCCCTGTCCCCCGATCAGGTGCCCCCGGTCTCCGCCGTGCGCATCGGCGCGTTCGCCGCCGGAACGGGGCTTTCGCTAACCGATGATAGCGAACGCGTCCCCCTTCCCGCCTCGCTCGGCTGGGAGCATCGGATCGGCTGAAAACCACCGCTTGCGCAGGCCATTGGGCCTCTATACCCATGCACGTCCGGTGACCCGCGGTGGCATCGTATCGGCGCGGGCGCCCCATTAGGACGAGGGGAACTCAGCGATATGGACATTGTTCTGATCGCCATCGGATGCGGCGTGCTTGCCGTCCTCTATGGCATCGTCACCGCGTCACAGGTCTTGCGCGCACCCGCCGGCGACGCCCGGATGCAGGACATCGCCGGCGCGATCCAGGAAGGCGCCAAGGCCTATCTCGGCCGGCAATACCGCACCATCGCGATCGTCGGCGTCATCGTCGCAGTGATCCTCGCTCCTACCCTCGGCCTTCTTTCCACCGTCGGGTTTCTGATCGGCGCGGTCCTGTCGGGAATCGCCGGTTATGTCGGCATGCTCATTTCCGTCCGCGCCAATGTCCGCACGGCAGAGGCGGCACGCGGCTCGCTCCAGGGCGGGCTGACCATGGCGTTCCGATCGGGCGCGGTAACGGGCATGCTCGTCGCCGGGCTCGGCCTGCTCGCGATCGCAGGTATCTTCGCCTATCTCATCGGCCCCGGCGGGATGGACCTGTCGGTCGAGGCCGACCGGCGCCACATCGTCGAGGCGCTGACCGCGCTCGCCTTTGGCGCGTCGCTCATCTCTATCTTCGCGCGGCTCGGCGGCGGCATCTTCACCAAGGCCGCCGACGTCGGCGCCGACCTGGTCGGCAAGGTCGAGGCGGGCATCCCGGAGGACGACCCCCGCAACCCCGCCGTCATCGCCGATAACGTCGGCGACAATGTCGGCGACTGCGCCGGCATGGCCGCCGACCTGTTCGAGACGTACGTCGTGACGCTCGGCCTCACCATGGTCTCGATCGCGCTGCTCGTCCCGGCCGCGGGCAATCTGCTCCAACTCATGGCGCTGCCGCTGATCGTCGGCGGCGTATGCATCGTCACCTCGATCCTCGGCACCTACATGGTTCGCCTCGGCAAGGGCGGGTCGATCATGGGCGCGCTCTACAAGGGGTTCTGGACGACCGCGATCCTGGCGGTGCCGGCGATCTGGCTGGCGACGCAGATGACGCTGGGCGACCTGTCCGCCCCGATCGGCGGTGCAGGCTTCCTGGAGGCGGGCGCCGACGCGCTCACGACCGAGGGCGGCCCGCTGCCTGATGCCCCGACCAGCTTCACCGGCTGGGACCTGTTCTGGTGCATGATGATCGGGCTGGGTGTCACCGGGCTGCTCGTCTGGATCACCGAATATTACACCGGCACCAACTATCGCCCGGTCAAGTCGATCGCCAAGGCGAGCGTCACCGGCCACGGCACCAACGTGATCCAGGGGCTGGCGATCAGCCTTGAATCGACCGCGCTGCCGACGCTCGTCATCGTCGTCGCGGTGGTTGCGGCGTATCAGCTGGCGGGCATCATCGGCGTCGCCTTTGCCGCGACCGCGCTCCTGGCGCTGGCCGGCATGGTCGTCGCGCTCGACGCTTACGGCCCCGTCACCGACAATGCCGGCGGCATTGCGGAAATGGCCGGGCTGCCCGACGACGTGCGCGGGCGTACCGATGCGCTCGACGCGGTGGGCAACACGACCAAGGCGGTGACGAAGGGATATGCCATCGGCTCGGCCGCGCTTGCCGCGCTGGTGCTGTTCGGCGCCTACACCACCGACCTCAAGGCGTTCTTCCCCGACCTCACCGTCGATTTCAGCCTCTCCAACCCGTACGTCATCGTCGGGCTGCTGCTCGGCGCACTGCTCCCCTACCTGTTCGGCGCGTTCGGCATGACCGCGGTGGGCCGCGCGGCGGGGTCGGTGGTCGAGGATGTGCGCGAGCAGTTCCGGTCGAACCCGGGCATCATGGCGGGCACCAGCCGCCCCGACTATGCGCGCACCGTCGACATCGTCACCCGCGCCGCGATCCGCGAGATGATCGTCCCCTCGCTGCTCCCCGTGTTGGCGCCGATCGCGATCTACTATGTCGTGACCGCCGTGGCGGGGCAGGAACAGGGCTTTGCCTCGCTCGGGGCGATGCTGCTGGGCGTCATCGTCTCGGGGCTGTTCGTCGCGATCTCGATGACCTCGGGCGGCGGCGCGTGGGACAACGCCAAGAAATATATCGAGGACGGCAATCATGGCGGCAAGGGATCGGAGGCGCACAAGGCGGCGATCACCGGCGATACCGTCGGTGACCCCTACAAGGACACTGCCGGCCCCGCGGTCAATCCGATGATCAAGATCACCAACATCGTCGCGTTGCTGCTGCTCGCCGTGCTGGCAGGCGCAGCCTGACCGACAGCGCCCGCCCCGACGCTTCCGAAGCGCAACCGGGCGGGCGCTTCCCGCTGCATCTTCAGATGCTGGCGGGGCTGATCCTCGGCCTTGCCCTCGGCCTCCTCGCCAACTGGGCGGCGGAAGGTGCGGGCTGGGTGGAGGCGGTGACGACCTATGTCACCGGGCCACTCGGCCAGATCTTCCTTCGCCTGCTGTTCATGCTCGTCATCCCGCTGCTGTTTGCGGCGCTGGTGACGGGCGTGACCGAGATGGGCGACCTCGCCTCGCTGCGGCGTGTCGGGGTGCGGACGCTGATCTTCACGCTCGTGCTCTCGACCCTGTCGGTCGTGATCGCGCTGGTGCTGGTCAATCTGGTCCGCCCCGGCGATGGCGTCGATCCCGCGACGGCCAAGGCGATGCTGGAAAGCGCCAAGGAAGGCGCGGGCGCGATCGTCAGCCAGTCGCGCCAGGCGCCCGGCGGCATGGAAAGCGCGCTCGCGATCATCCCGTCCAACGTCGTCCGCGCCGCCGCCGACGACGACATCCTTGCCGTGATGGTGTTCGCGCTCGCCTTCGGCATCGGCCTGGTCGTTGCGCGCGGCGAGAAGACGGCGACGCTGCAATCGGCGATCGAGGGGCTGCTCGAGGTCACGCTCACGCTGATCGGCTTCGTCATTCGCCTCGCGCCGATCGCGGTGTTCTGCTTCATGTTCAACCTGACCGCCGAGTTCGGGGCCGACGTTCTCGTGCGGCTGGGCGCGTTCGTCGGCACGGTGATCGGCGCGCTGCTGCTCCAGATGCTGGTCGTCTATCCGCTCGGCGTCTGGCTGTTCGCGGGGCGCGGGCCGATCGGCTTCTTCAAGGGCGTGCAGGCGCCGATGCTGATGGCGTTCTCGACCGCCTCCTCCAACGCCACCCTCCCCGCCGCGCTGTCTGCGGCTGAGCACGAGCTCAAGCTGCCGCGCAAGATCGCGCGCTTCGTCCTGACGATCGGCGCCACCGCCAACCAGAACGGCACCGCGATGTTCGAGGGGGTGGCGGTCATCTTCCTTGCGCAGTTCTTCGGCGTCGAGCTCAGCTTGGCGCAGCAGGCGAGCGTCATGGCGGTCTGTATCCTCGGCGGCATCGGCACCGCGGGCGTGCCCGCCGGATCGCTGCCGGTCGTCGCCATCATCCTGGCGAGCGTCGGCGTGCCGCCGGTCGCGATCGGGCTGATCCTGGGCGTCGACCGCTTCCTCGACATGTGCCGCACCATGCTCAACGTCACCGGCGACCTCGCCATCGCGACGATGGTCGCGGGACGCGGCGACCCACAGGAGAAGACCCACCGATGATCGTTGCCCTCATCCCCCTCGCGATCGCGCAAGCGGCGCCCGCGCTCGATCCGAAGACGGCGACGTATGAGCTGCGCATCTATCACGCCGCACCCGGGAAGCTCGACGCACTCAATGCACGTTTCCGGGGGCACACGCTCAAGCTGTTCGAGCGGCACGGGATGAAGAACGTCGCCTATTGGGTCGAGCAGCCGAACGAGAAGTCGCCCGGCGGGCGCGTCGTCTATGTCCTCGCCTATCCCAGCCGCGCCGCGCGCGACGCCAGCTGGGCGGCGTTCGGCGCCGATCCCGAGTGGAAGAAGGTGGCCGCGGCGTCGGAAGCGAACGGCAAGCTGGTCGAGAAGGTCGACAGCATCTTCATGACGCAGGCCGATTACTCGCCGGCGATCCGATTCTGATGTCGTACCCCGGCGAAGGCCGGGGTCCAGCTAAGGGCCGGGCTACACCTATGCATCGTCACCCCGGACTTGATCCGGGGTCCCGCTTTTCCGCCAACGATGAGAAGAAGAAGCGGGATCCCGGCTCAAGGCCGGGATGACGTGAGGGAAAGGCTGGGCTTCCGCCTGCGCTGGCGCAACGTTAGCCCAAAAACCGCCGCACCAGATCCTTCGCCACCCGCACCGGCCGGCGCGTGTCGGTGTCGAGCGCGCACCAGCTCGACTGCACCTCGACCAGCACTTCCTCGCCGCGGCGGATCAGCGTCGTGAACATCGCGCGCGCGCCCTCGACCCGCTCGGCGATCACCGTCGCGACCACCGCGTCCTCGAGGAAGGCGGGCCGGCGATAGGTGATCTCGTGCTTCAGCGCGACCCACAGGTGTCGGGCGACCGCCTCCGCCGGCGCGACCTTTTCCCAATAGGCGACGACCGCCTCCTGAACCCAGTTCAGGTACACGGCATTGTTGACATGCCCCATATGGTCGATGTCGCCGGGCGCGATCGTGACTTCGTGCTGGTGCATTGCAGCACGCTGCGCCTTGCTGACACCCATGTCAATTGCAAAGCCGGACCGTCAGGCTCGGTCGGCCGCACTCACGGCGTCGGCGGCGCGCAATGCCGCGAGCAGCTTCATCAGATGCGCGGCGTCGCGCACTTCCAGGTCGATGGTGTTGGTGTGGAAGGTGGTGTCGCGGTTGTCGAGGCGTAAGCCCAGGATGTTCGCCTTGTGCGCGCCGATGATCGACGCGATCGCGCCGAGCGACCCGGGCTCGTTCTTCAGCGTCACCGCGACGCGCGCCGTCCCGCCCTCGGCCTTGTCGCCCCAGGCGATGTCGACCCAGTCGGCATCCTCGGTTTCGCCCAGCATCGGACAGGCGATGCCGTGGACCTGGATCGGCTGGCCGGGCCGGCGCACCCCGACGATGCGGTCGCCCGGCACCGGGCGGCAGCATTCGGCAAGGTCGAAAGCGACACCCGGCGTCAGCCCCTTGATCGAGATCGCCTGGCGCTGCGGCGGCATCGCGGTGTCGGCGTCCTCCGCCGAACCCGGCATCAGCGCTTCCATCACCTGCGCGTCGGTCAGCCGCTGATGCGCGATCGCGATCATCAGCGCGGCCTCATCGGCGAGGTGCAGCCGGCGCAGGGCCCCGGTCAGCGCATCCACGCCGAGCGGCACCGGCAGCCGCGCGACGATGTCGTCATAGAGCTTGCGGCCGAGCGCAACACCCTCCTCGCGCTCCTTGTGGCGAAGGTGGCGGCGGATCGCCGCGCGCGCCTTGCCGGTGATCGCGAAGTTCAGCCAGTTCGGCTGCGGCGTCTGCGCCTTGGACCGGAGGATCTGGACCTGGTCGCCATTCTCGATCTCCGTGCGCAGCGGCACCACGCGGCCGTTGATCTTGGCGCCCACCGCCTGATCGCCCAGATCGGTATGGACGTCATAGGCAAAGTCGATCGGCGTCGCGCCCTTGGGCAGCTGGACGAGCTCGCCGCGCGGCGTGAACGCAAAGATGCGATCCTGGTACATCGCCATGCGCGTATGCTCGAGCAGCTCTTCGGGGCTCTCGGCATTGTCGAGGATCTCGACCAGGTCCTGGATCCAGCGCACCTGCGTGTCGGGCCGCACTTCCTTCTGCTTGTAGGCCCAGTGCGCGGCGAGGCCGTGTTCGGCCTGGGCGTGCATCGCCTCGGTCCGGATCTGGATCTCGATTCGGTTGTCGCCCGAATGGATGACGCTGGTGTGGAGCGAGCGATAGCCGTTGCGTTTGGGTGTCGAGATATAGTCCTTGAAGCGGCCCGGCACGAGCGGCCACTTGCGGTGAATCACCCCGAGCGCGCGATAACATTCCTCCTCGCTCTTCACGATCGCGCGGAAGGCCATGATGTCGGACAGCTGGTCCAGGCTGACGTGCCGCTCCGACATCTTCTTCCATATCGAATAGGGGTGCTTCTCGCGCCCCGTCACCTCGGCCTCGATGCCTGCGCGGCTCAGCGCCTGCCGGATGCTGTCGCCGATCTTGGCGATGCGATCGCTGTCGCCGGCCTGCATGGCCTCCAGCCGACGCGTGATCGATTCGTAACCCTCGGGCTCGAGCTCCCGGAAGGCGAGCGTCTGCATCTCCTTCATGAACTCGTACATGCCGATTCGCTCGGCGAGCGGCGCATAGATGTCCATCGTCTCGCGCGCGATCCGCCGCCGCTTCTCAGGCTTGGGGATGAACTTGAGCGTGCGCATGTTGTGCAGCCGGTCGGCGAGCTTGACCAGCAGCACGCGGATGTCGTCCGACATCGCCAGCAGGAACTTGCGCAGGTTCTCCGCGGCGCGCTCGCTCTCGCTCTGCGCCTCGATCTTCGACAGCTTGGTGACGCCGTCGACCAGCCGCGCGACCGAAGGGCCGAACTTCGACTGGATCTCCTCCGGAGTCGCGACCGTATCCTCGATCGTGTCGTGGAGGATCGCGGTCGCGATCGTCTCGTCGTCCAGCCGCAGGTCGGTCAGAATGCCCGCCACCTCGATCGGGTGGCTGAAATAGGGGTCGCCGTTTGCGCGCTTCTGGCTGCCATGCGCGTGCATGGAAAAGACATAGGCGCGGTTGAGCAGCGCCTCGTCCGCATCGGGGTCGTAGCTCAGGACCCGGTCGACCAATTCATATTGCCGCAGCACTTCGCCTATTTGGGGCGAGAGGGTGCGCAATTGCAACGGTCTTGGCCGCCACTCGCGGCGCGGTTGCGCTGGCGAGTGGCGCGGAAGTCACAACCGCGGATCAGCTTCGGGCGCGTGCGTTGCATTTTTCGAGCGCCGCCGCGTCGAACTCGGCGCCCTCGACGGCGAAGCGCTGGAGCGGTCCGACCTCCCGCACCAGGAGCTCGCACATGATCGCATCGCGCGACCCCGCCTTCGCCGCGGCACAGGTGCCGGCATTGCACTTCCAGATCGTGCTGCGCGTGACGATAGATGCCTTGGCGGGCGCGTTGGTCGGCACAGCGGCATAATAGCTCTCCGCCAGAGCGGGCGTGGCGACGAGCGCGAGCGACGCGGCAGCAAGGAAGCGCAGCATGAAGGATCTCCCGTTCACAACAAGGTTGCGAATCGCTACTTATCTTCAAGGCCGTAAGGTTGCAATCTGAAACTGAGTTTGGTGTCCTTTGCCTGCGCGCGCATTTGGTTTAGGATCAGACGATGGGATTGCGCGAACCGCTGCGTCAGCTCACCGAGAATTGCAGCCTGCCGGCCGCGCTCGAGGCGATGGGCGAGCGCTGGTCTTTTCTGATCCTGCGCGCCAGCTTCAACGGCCTTCGCCATTTCGAGGAGTTCCAGTCGGAGCTCGGCATCGCACGCAACATCCTCGCCAACCGGCTCGGCCGGCTGGTCGGCCACGGCATCCTGGAGCGGCGTCCCTGCGACGACGACCGGCGCAAGGTCGAATACCGCCTCACCGACAAGGGCAAGGACCTGCTCCCGACACTGGTGGCGCTGCGTCAATGGGGCGAGCGCCATGAGCTGACCGGGCGCATCGCTCCCGTCCTCGTCGACGCCCGCGATCACCGCCCCGTCGCCCCCGTCCGCGTCATGAGCCATGATGGCCGCGCACTGACGACCCACGACCTGCTTTGGGCGCTGCCGGAAGAGGTCGGCGCGAAGGCGGCGGAGTAGGGGTTCAAGCTCGGTTTGCTTGTCCTCTCAACTTGTCCCACCCGTTCGTCCTGAGTAGCCGTCGAGTAGCCCGTAGGGCGTATCGAGACGGCGTATCGAAGGGCTTTGGCGCGCGGGACGGTACTTCGATACGCGACCTCGATACGCCGCTGCGCGGCTACTCGGCCGCTACTCAGCACGAACGGATTGATCGAGGATCGATGCGCATTCGCCCCCCGGCTGCTAGACCAGCCCCATGACCGACCACCCCAATATCGTCGTCCTCACCGGCGCCGGGATCTCCGCGGAGAGCGGGATCGCCACTTTCCGCGGGCCGGGGGGCTTGTGGGAAGGTCACCGGGTCGAGGACGTTTGCACACCCGAGGCGCTCGCGCGCGATCCGGGGCTGGTACACCGCTTCTACGATCTCCGTCGGGCAGCACTGGCGGCGGTCGAACCGAACCCGGCGCACTGCGCGCTCGCGCGGCTGGATGCCGAGTGGCCGGGCGAGCTCCTGATCGTCACGCAGAATGTCGACGACCTTCACGAGCGGGCAGGCGCCACGCGGATGCTGCACATGCATGGCGAGCTCCAGTCGGCGCTGTGCGCGGCGTGCGGCGCCGCTCGGCCGTGGGCGGGCGAGCTGCCGCCGGGTACGCGCTGCCCCGATTGCGGCGCGCCGGCGATGCGGCCGGACATCGTCTTCTTCGGCGAGATGCCGTACCAGATGGAGCGCATCGAGCGTGCGCTGGCGATGTGCGACCTGTTCGTGTCGATCGGCACCTCGGGCGCAGTCTATCCCGCCGCCGGCTTCGTCCAGACCGCGAGGCACTGGGGCGCGGCGACGCTGGAGATCAACCTGGAGCCGTCGCAGGGCAGCTTTCTGTTCGAGGAAAGCCGGATGGGGCGGGCGAGCGAGCTGGTGCCGGTGTGGGTGGAGGCGGTGCTGGCTTCACAGCGCAGAACGTCACCCCGGACTTGATCCGGAGTCCCCCTTCTTCTTTTGCACTTGAAAGGCAGCGGGATCCCGGATCAAGTCCGGGATGACGAAGGGGTAAGAGGGTGGCTCACTCCACCCAATCCAGCCCGATGTCGCGATAGAGGCCGCGATCCTCGTCCCAGCCGGGCTTCACCTTGACGTGGAGGTAGAGGTGCACGGGCACGCCCATGATCCGCGACAGCTCGGCGCGGGCCTTGGCGCCGATGTCCTTGATGCGGGCGCCGCCCTTGCCGAGCACGATCGCACGCTGGGTGTCGCGCTCGACCAGGATCTGCTGGTGGATTTCGACCGATCCGTCGTCGCGCTCCGAATAGCGCTCGGTCTCGACCGCGCTTTCATACGGGAGCTCGGCGTGGAGCTGGAGATAGAGCTGCTCGCGCGTCACCTCGGCGGCGAGCATCCGGTCGGTGGCGTCGCTGACCTGGTCCTCGGGGAAGTGCCACGGCCCCTCGGGCATGCGCGCCGACAGCGCCGCCTTGAGCTCGGGGATGCCGTCGCCCGTCGTTGCCGAGACGAAGAAGATCTCGTCGAACGCCAGCCGCTCGTTCAGCCGCTGCGCGTGAAGGAGCAGGCGCGGCTTGTCGGCCAGGTCGACCTTGTTGAGGATGAGCAGCTTGGGCTCCGACCGCGACGCCAGCCGGTCGACGATCGTCAGCACCTTTTCCGGCAGCCCACCCTTGGCATCGACGACCAGCGCGATCGCGTCGGCGCCCTCGGCCCCTTCCCACGCCGCCGAGACCATCGCGCGGTCCAGTCGGCGCTTGGGATCGAACAGGCCGGGTGTGTCGACGAGCAGGAGCTGCGTCGGCCCGTCGATGGCGATGCCCATCAGCCGCACGCGCGTCGTCTGCGCCTTGGGGCTGACGATCGCGACCTTCTGGCCGACCAGCGCATTGACCAGCGTCGACTTGCCCGCATTGGGCGCCCCCACCACGGCGACGAGGCCGCAGCGGGTCGATTCTTGGATTTCGGTCATGGGTGGGCGTTAGCGCACCCTCGAAGGTTCGTCACCCCGGGCTTGACCCGGGGTCCCGCTGCCTTTCGACGACGGAAGAAGAAGCGGGACCCCGGATCAAGTCCGAGGTGACGGTTCATTTGAGGAGAACGAGTTCCTCCGCCATCGTCGGATGGAGCGCCACCGTCGCATCGAAGGCCGCCTTGGTCAGTCCGGCCTTCACTGCCACCGCGGCGGACTGAAGAATCTCCGGCGCGTCGGGGCCGATCATGTGGATGCCCAGGATTTTATCCGAATCGCCGTCGCACACCATCTTGTAGAGCGCGCGCTCGTTGCGGCCGGCAAGCACGTTCTTCATCGGGCGGAAGTCGGAGTGATAGACTTTGACCGACCCGTGTTTCTGGCGCGCCTGCACCTCGGTCAGGCCGACGCCGGCGATCGGCGGGTGGCTGAACACCGCGCTGGGGATGCAGTCGTAATCGACCCTGGTCGGCTTGTTGCCATAGAAGGTGTCGGCGAACGCCTGTCCCTCGCGGATCGCGACGGGGGTCAGCTGGATGCGGTTGGTGACGTCGCCGACCGCGAAGATGCTGTCGCAGGTGGTGCGATTGTCGTCATCGACCTTGATCGCGCCCTTGTCGTCCCACTCGACGCCCGCGCGCTCCAGCCCCAGTCCGCCGGTATTGGGCACACGGCCGGTCGCGAACATCACCATGTCGACGGTGAGCGGCTCGTGGTTGGTCATCTCGACCTTGAGGCAGCCGTCCGCCTGTTTCTCGATCCCGCGGAACTCGGCGTTGAAGCGGAACTGGATGCCCTTGGCGGTCGAAATCTGGAGCAATCGATCGCGGACCTGCTCGTCATAGCCGCGCAGGATCACGTCGGTGCGGTTGATGAGCGTGACGTGGGCGCCAAGCTGGTGGAACACGCCCGCGAACTCGTTGGCGATATAGCCGGCACCGGCGATCAGGATGCGCTCGGGCACTGCGTCCAGGTGAAACGCCTCGTTCGAGGTGATGCCGTGTTCGTGGCCGGGGCAGCTCGGCACCTGAGGCGTCGCGCCGGTGGCGATCAGGATGCGCTCGGCGGTGACGGTACGGCCATCGGCGAGCTTCACCTCGTGCGGGCCGGCGATCGTCGCGCGCTGGTGGATGATCTCCGCGCCGCTCGACTCGATCGTCTGCGTATAGGCGCCGTTGATGCGGTCGACCTCCGCCAGCACGTTGTCGCGCAGCCGCGCCCAGGTAAAGGCGCAGTCGGACGGCACGTCCCAGCCGAAATGGCGCGCATCGCGCAGATCCTCGGCGAAATGCGCGCCATAGACGAGCAGCTTCTTGGGCACGCAGCCGCGAATGACGCAGGTGCCGCCGACGCGATATTCCTCGGCGACCGCAACCCGCGCGCCGTAAGCGGCCGAGACGCGCGCCGCGCGCGTGCCGCCCGACCCGGCGCCGATCACGAACAGGTCATAGTCGTATTGGGCCAAGGCGCGCTTCCTTCTCGATAACCGGTTGTGCGCGAGATAGGGGCGGAGCGCGCGGGCGACAAAGATTTTCGCGCCGGAACCGCCGGGGGGCCGGGACCGTAGAGCGCAGTCTGGATCAGGAGGAACGATGCGGCGGGTGGCAGGCTGGATGGCGGGCGTGCTGCTGTGGCTGGTAGCGGGCGCGTGCCTTGCCGCGACGATCGTGCCGACCTTCCTCGACCGCCGCTATTATCAGGGGCCGGAAAGCGGCCATTTCGACGGTGAGCGCTTCTTCAATCCTGGCGGCGACGATGCGGGGCGCGTGCCCGGCGGCGGCAATCGCGCGGGTTTCCTGTGGCGTCGCTTGAGCGGCGAGGGCGAGGCGGCGTGGCCGGTGAGCGTGCCGGTGCGCTCGGCAACCTCCGGCGAGCTGCTCCAACCCTATCCGACGCCGATCCAGTTCATGCCCGCGCGCCCGGCCGAGATCGCGGCGATGCCGATGCGCGCGACCTGGGTGGGGCATGCCAGCGTGCTGGTGGAAACGCCGGCGCTCAACATCCTGACCGATCCCGTCTGGTCCACGCGTGCTGGGCCGCTTGGCTTCGGGCCGACGCGCACGACCGCGCCCGGCATCGCCATCGCCGACCTGCCCAAGATCGACCTGATCGTCATCAGCCACAATCATTATGACCATCTCGACCTCGCGACGCTCAAGGAATTGTGGGACCGAGACCGGCCGACGATCGTCACCAGCCTGGGCAACGGGGCGATCCTGCGATCGGCGGGGATCGACGCGACCGAGCTCGACTGGGGCCATGCGGTGCCGGTCGCAGACCGGCCACGCGTGAGTGCCGGGGGCTTTGCGCCCGCGCCCGTCCGCGTCCATGTCGTGCGCAACCATCATTGGGGCAGCCGCTGGTTCGCGGATCGCAACCGCGCGCTATGGTCGGCGTTCGTGATCGAGCTTCCCGGCGGCAACCTGTTCTTCGCCGGCGATACCGGTTTTGGCGACGGCAACTGGCCGCGTGAGGCCGCCGCGATCGGCCCGATCCGGCTGGCGCTGATCCCCGTCGGCGCCTTCCGCTTCCAGCCCGGCGAGATGGGGACGGGCAGTCATATCGGCCCGCGGGAGGCGGTGCGCGTCTGGGATCGGCTTGGCCGGCCGGCGGCGCTGCCGATCCACTGGGGCACGTTCAAGCTGTCGGCCGAGGCGCGGGACACGCCGCCGACAATGCTGAGGCTGCTGATGCAGTGCGCCGGCCAGCCCGCCGACCGCTTCACCCGGCGCGAGATCGGCCGGCCGTTCGACGTGCCGCCGCTCACCGCCACCCCCGGCACGCTTGACGAGGCGCGGCTCGCCGCCTGCGCGCGCACGCCGGCGGTGACGGCGCTGCGCTGAGGGTGGTACCTTCCCACGTGCTTCGACAGGCTCAGCACGAACGGCTGAAACTACCCCGTTCGGCTTGAGCTTGTCGAACAACGTTCCCTAGGCGCAATTCCCCGTCCGCTCGCCCGTCACGCGCGAACGCATGCGCATCGCCGCCTGCGCGTTCGGTCCGGTCGCCTCGATCCGGTTCTCCATTTCGAAGCGGGTCTTGGAAAAGCTGCCGGTCATCAGGATCTTGGCCTGACCGTTTCCTTGGCCGTCGCCTTTGCACGTCATTGCTGCATCGACTCGGCCATCCTTCATGACGAAGCGGTCGAAGCGGCAGCCGCCCTGCTGGCCGGCGAACAGGTCCTCGTTCGGCTTGGCGGCCTGTTCGGGCGTCATGCAGCTCGACACGCTCGACTTGGCGAGCATCCGCCGCTTCATCTCCTCGGCCATGGCGGGCGGCAGGCCGGGGACCTCGGCCTCGACCACCTCCACCGTGGTGCGCCACTGGCCGGGTTCGAAGCGCATCTGCGCGCCTGCCGCCTGGGTCTGCGCCGCGACCTCCGCCACGCTGGCGTTGGTCACCTCGATCTCGCCGCTGCTTGCAGCGCTGTCGGTCGTGCTCTGCCCGCCGCAGCCGGCGAGCGACAGGAGCGCAAAGGGGATCAGGCGCTTCACTGGCCCGCACTCCCGCCTGCGCCCGGCTTCATAAGGTCGAGAACGGCGGCGGTCATCGCGATCGTGCCGGTGACGATCGCAGGTTCCGGGGCGATTTTGAACAAGGGCGAGTGATGCGAGGGCACCGGTGGCCCGCCGCGCGCCGCTGCGTCGATCGCCGCCTGCGGGGTGCCGCCGACCGCGAAATAATAGCCCTTCACCCCGGTATCGGGCTGGACGAGATAGGCGAAGTCCTCGGCCCCCATCCCCTTCTGTTCAAAGGGGACGACGTTGGCCGCCCCCAGCGCCTGAACCATCGTCCCGTTGAGGCGGCGCGCGAGCGCGGCGTCGTTGATCGTCGTCGGCGTCCCCTCCGTCACGGTGACGACGGGCATCTTGTCGGCGGGCATGCCGTTCATTTCGCCGACGCCGCGCGCCACGCGCTTGATCCCGGCGATCAGCCGTGCACGCTCTTCCTCGTCATTGGCGCGGACGGTGACCTGGAGCTTGGCCTCGTCCGAGATGATGTTGTGCTTTAGGCCCGAATGGAACGATCCGACGGTGATGACGCCGGGCTTCAACGGCTGCTGCTCGCGGCTGATGAGGCCCTGCAGCGCGATGACGAGCTGCGAGGCCATGTAGACCGGGTCCTTGCCCATGTGCGGGCTGGCGCCGTGCGCGCCGACACCGGGAACGGTAATGTCGACCGAGTCAGACGAGGAATATTGGATGCCCTCGGCAGCGGAGACCTTGCCCGCGGCGAGTTCGGACGCGACGTGGAAGGCGAGCGCGACCGCCGGCTTGGGGAAGCGGGTATAGAGCCCGTCCTTGACCATCGCCGCGGCGCCGCCCACCCGCTCCTCGGCGGGCTGGACGATGAAGACGAGCGTGCCGTTCCAGCGATCCTTCAGCGCCGCCAGCCGCCGCGCAGTGCCGACCATCGCGGTGATGTGCGTGTCGTGACCGCAGGCGTGCATTACCGGCGCTTCGATCCCGTCGATGCCGACCTGCCGCGCCTTGGACGCATAGGCGAGCCCCGACTTCTCCTCAACCGGCAGCCCGTCCATGTCCGCGCGGACCAGCACCACCGGACCGCTGCCGTTCTTGAGCACGCCGACGACGCCAGTCCCGCCCACGCCCTCGGTCACCTGCATCCCCGGCACCTTGCGCAGCTCGGCGGCCATGCGCGCGGCGGTCTTGGTCTCCTTGAAGCTCAGCTCCGGATTGCGGTGGAACCAGTCGAACATCGCCGCCAGCTCCGCCTTGTAGTCGGCGCGGACGGCGGCGGCATAATCGGGCTCGGCAGCGGCGGCGGGCGCGGCGATCGACAACGCCGCGGCGGCGAGAAGCAGGTTACGCATGGTCAGGACATCCCCCTTGGTTGGCGGGAGACTAGGCGGAGCGACGCTTTGACCGCAAGCGGCGGGATGCGGGGCACCGCGCGACGCGCTAGACCAAGGCCATGGACCTCACCGACGATCAGGCATGGGCCGCGTTCGAGGCGCGCGATCGTAACGCGGACGAGCGGTTCGTCGTCGCAGTGACGACGACGCACATCTATTGCCGCCCCTCCTGCCCCGCGCGGCGGCCGCGGCGCGAGCATGTGCGCTTCTTCGCCGATGGCGCGGGGGCGGTGGCGGCGGGCTATCGCGCATGCCTGCGCTGCAAGCCTGACGAGGCGGCACGCGACCGCGTCGCGGTCACCGCGGCGATCGCGATGATCGACGCGGCCGGGGCGCCGCCGTCACTGGAGACACTGGCCGATCACGTCGGCTATGCGCCGCACCATTTCCACCGGCTGTTCAAGCGCGCGCTGGGCGTCACCCCCGCTGCCTATGCGCGCGGACGGCGAGCCGATCGCGCGGCGACGGCGCTGAGCGAGGAGGATCATGTGACCGACGCCATCTACCGGGCCGGCTATTCGGGGCCGAGCCGCTTCTACGACGAGGCCAAGGGGCGGCTGGGCATGGCGCCGAGCGCCTGGGTGCGCGGCGGCGAGGGGGTGACGATCCGCTGGACCGTCGCCGAGACGAGCCTGGGCCCAATGCTGATCGCCGCGACCGACAAAGGGCTGTGCCGCGTCTCGTTCGAGGAGGACGCCGCCACGCTCGCCGCGCGCTTTCCCCGCGCCGACATTGTCGAGGGCGGCGATGCGCTCGCCGACCTCGCCGCGCGCGTGGTCGCGGAGGTGGAGACGCCCGGGCGCGACCCGCACCTGCCGCTCGACGTCGCCGGCACCGCATTCCAGGAAGCGGTGTGGCAGGCGCTTCGCCGCATCCCCGCGGGCGGTACGCTGAGCTATGCGGAGCTCGCGGCCGAGGTCGGGCGACCGGGCGCGGTGCGCGCGGCGGGGTCGGCGTGCGGCGCGAACAACGTCGCGGTGGTCATCCCCTGTCACCGCGTGACGCGCAGCGACGGGACGATGGGCGGCTATGCCTATGGCATCGACCGCAAGCGCGTGCTGCGCCGGCGCGAGGGCGTTGTCGACCGGGAGTAGTGAAGGTCCAAGATCCTACCCCGGAGGGGGAGGGGGACCGCCGCGAAGCGGTGGTGGAGGGGTAGCGACCTCTCGAAAGCGCGATACCCCTCCACCATGCTGCGCATGGCCCCCTCCCCTTGCAGGGGAGGACCTTGGATGCCTCATGCGAGGAGGCGGCCCCCTCAATCCTTCTTGTTCTCCGCGTCCTTGCGCGGCCCATCGACCAGCAGCTTCCGCGCGCGCGCCGCGTCCTTGGCGTCGAGCGCCGCCATGAAGGCGCGCATCTGTTCGCCGCCGCCGCCATGCGCGTTGTAAGCGAGCGGGGCGATCAGCGTGCGTGCCGCGTCTACATTGTCCGCACCCAGGTACTCGGCGGCGGCAAGCATCCGCAGCTCCCCGACTTCCGGCGCGAGCTTCTGCGCATAGAGGATCGCCTTGCTGGCGTCGGGCGGGACGTCGCGGCCAGTCTCAACATAGGTCTGATAGAGCATCATCATCGGCAGCGGATCGTCGGGGTCGAGCCGGTTGGCCTTGAACAGCGGCGCGCGGATCGCGCGCAGCGTCTCTGTGCTCGTATCCTTGGCCGCGCGCGCCTTCGCCGCCAGCACCATGCTCTGATAGACATGACCCTGCCGCGCCTTTGGGTCGGCTGCCACCGCGCGCGTCGCCGCCGCCATCGCCTCGTCGAGATTGCCGGCATCGAACTCGGCCTCTGCCAGCACGCCCTGTGCGAACGCATCCTGCGAAAAGGGATGGAGTGCCCGGCGCGCTCGCGGCAGCAGGTCCTTGGCCTGGTCGGCATCGACGCCGCGGGTCGAGACGATGTGGATCGGCATTGCCGCCGCCTCCGCCGGTCCCATCGTGCGCAGCGTCACCGCCCCCGGCTTGATCGCCACCGCCTGCACCTTGAGCCCGGTCAGCCGCTTCTTGGCATAGACGTCGAGCTCGCGGTCGAGCTTGCGCAAGTCACCGAACGCTGCCTCGCCCGCGTCTGACCCCGTTTTCCCCGCATTGACGGCCCGGATATAGGCGCCGAGCTGACCCTTCCGCGTCTCCTCGAAATGCAGGTAGTGCGTCAGCAGCCAGCCGCGGCCGTAAATCGCCTCCATCGGCAGCTTGTTCGACATGGGGTCAATGAGCTTCGCCATCGGTACGCGTTCACCGGCGAAGATCTCCCACGCGCGGTGATCGGCGGGCATCCCGAACAGCACCGAACCGTCATCCTCGAACCGCGCGGTCGAGTGGAACTCAGCATAGCCCTCCGCCAGCCAGGCGGGATAGGCGTTGGCATAATTCCGAAACATGAAATGGTGCGTGTATTCGTGAAGCAGGACGACCTGAGCGTTGATGTCCAAGTTGCTGCCGAACCCGGCTTTTGCGGGAACGAAGATCATCGACCCGCCGGGCCGCGCGACATAGAAGCCCGCGGTCGACGCCCGTCCCGCCAGTTTGGCCACGCTGTCGACGCTGCGCAGCACATAGACCTTGAGCCGTCCCGCCGGGTTCGTGCTGCCCGGCGGCAGGTTGCGGACATAGCGGAGCGCCGCGTCGAAGCGCTCGATCTGCTCGGCGAGCTTCTGCGCATCGGCGGCGCGTCCCTCGGCAAAGACGCGGACGTTCGGTCCGCTCGCCTCATACCATTCGGCATGCGCGGCGCCCGTCGCCGCCCAGAACGCCACCAGCCACGCCAGCCACCGCATCACCCGCTCCCCTCGGTTCCCCGGGTGCGATGCTAAGCCAGCAATTTGCGGTCGAAAAGAGGGATCAGCGCGCCGCCCGGCAGCGATAGACGAGGCGCTCGTTGGGCAGCTGCGGGAGCGCCGCGCGGATAGCCGATTGCTGGCTGGCGAGCGATGCGCGCGCAGCCTGATCGGTGCTGCACTGCTTGAGCTGCACTTCCTTTCGCAGCGCCCGGGCCTCGGTCATCCGCTGCGCCGACAAAAGGTAGCGCGTGTTGGTGTAAGTGCGGCTGGCCGGATCGAACTCCAGCAGCGACACCGTCTGCTCGCCATCGGGGACGAGGATGCGCGCCCAGCGTCGCCCCGCCTCGGCATATTGGGTGCGTCCGTTGACGCAGCCGTCCGCGCCCCAGTCGAGTGCGACGTCGTCGGTCGCGGACACGGTGACGCGGCTGCGCGCGGGGTCGATCGTGCATGCAAGCGCGCCGATCGCGGCAGTCGGATCGCCGCTGGTGGCGCTCGGCGTCGGCGTGGGGGCGGTCGCCCGCGCGCTCGCTTCGGCGCGCTCGGGGTCAAAGGCGGGCCGCAGCAGGAAGACGAGCACCGCGGCGAGCATCAGCGCCGCACCGCCCGCGCCCGCCCAGATCGCCTCGCGCTGCTTGCCGCGCTGATAAAGCATTCCGCCGCCACCCACGGCGAGCGCACCGACGACGAGCAGCAGCGCGGCGATGCCCAGGAAGTTCTCGCGCGTGCGCTCGTTCGCCTCGCGCGCGTCCTCGATCGCCTGGGCGCGGGCGGCGGCGTTCTTCTCGGCGGTTTCGCGCGCGGCCGCCGCCTCGGCGGCGGCGGTGCGCGCATCGGCGTCGCGCTCGCTGGCGAGCTGCGATTCGATGCTGGTGCAGGGCGCGCCGACGCTCGCCACCGACTGCCCCGCCTCGCGCAGGAAGGCCATCAGCTCGGCATCGGCGATCGCAAAGCCGAAGCCCGCATCGCCATCGTCGGCGCGCGTGATCGCCGAATTGACGCCGATGACGCGCCCGCACCGGTCGAGCAGCGGCCCGCCCGAATTGCCGCGGGCGATGCCGGCGGTGTGAAGCAGCACCTGCGTGCCGCCCAGGCTGCGCGCGCCCGAATAATTGCCCTGGCTGCGCACCGGCGACAGCGGGCGGATGAAGTCGGCGGCGGACCGCGCGGTGGCGAGGTCGACATTGCCGGGATAGCCGAGAGAGACCAGCGCCTCGCCATCCTCGACCGGGCCGGAATAGATCGCCAGCGGCGGCAGGCGCACCTCGCCGAACTCGATCAGCGCCAGGTCGCGCGCGGGATCGACCGCGATCAGCCGGCCCTGCACCGACCGCTCGCCCTCGCTGGGCACGATGCCGATGACGACATTGTCGGGATATTGCGCGGCAAGCTCGACGACATGCGCGTTGGTGACGACGCGATTGGGCGCCACGGCAAAGCCCGATCCGTGACCGAAGCCCACCACCTCGTCGTCCGCCATCGCGACGGTGACGACGCGCACGACCCCGCGCGCCGCAGCGGAAATGTCGTCGGCGCGCGCCGGCATGGCGCCGAACAGGAGCGCGAGAAGCAGGAGGATGCGCGTCAAAGCTCGGCTCCGTCGAATGGCGCCGCTTCAATCCGCCAAGCGCCCGATCGGTTCAAGATCAAACGAAGCTATAGGGATCGACGTCGACCGCGACGCGCACCTTTGCCGGCCAGTCGACACCGCCCAGCCAGTCGCGGATCGCCTCCTGAACCGGGAACACGCGGCGCGCATGGACGAGCAAGCGGAAGCGATGACGCCCGCGCAGCATCGCGAGCGGCGCCGGCGCGGGACCGAACACGTCCATACCGTCCACTCTCGGCGCCCCCCGGCCGATCGCGCGGGCCGTGTCGTGCGCGGCGTCCTTGTCCTCGCTCGACACGATGATCGCGGCGAAGCGGCCGAAGGGGGGCGCATCGGCGTCGGCGCGCGCCTCGGTCTCGGCGGCATAGAAGCTCTCGGCATCGCCAGAGACGAGCGCCTGCATCACCGGCGCCTTGGGATCGTGCGTCTGGATATAGACGTGACCCGGCTTCTCGCCGCGCCCCGCGCGTCCGGCCACCTGCATGATCTGCTGGAAGCTGCGCTCGGCCGCGCGAAGGTCGCCGCCGGCCAGGCCGAGATCGGCGTCGATCACCCCCACCAGCGTCAGGTTGGGGAAGTGATACCCCTTGGTGACGAGCTGCGTGCCGACGACGATGTCGATCTCGCCATGCTCCATCCGCCCGACGAACTCGGCGGCCTTGGCCGGCGACCAGATCGTGTCGCTGGTGACGATGGCGATGCGCGCATCGGGCCAGAGCGCCGCGGCCTCGTCGGCGATGCGCTCGACACCGGGGCCACAGGCGACGAGGCTCTCCTCTTCCTTGCATTCGGGGCAGGCGCGCGGCGTCGGCATGACATGGCCGCAATGATGGCAGGCGAGCCGGCGGATCAGCCGGTGCTCGACCATCCAGGCGGTGCAGTTGGGGCATTGGAAGCGGTGGCCGCAATGACGGCAAAGCGTCAGCGGCGCATAACCGCGGCGATTGAGGAACAGGAGCGCCTGCTCGGCCCGCTCCAGCGTCCCGTCGATCGCGCGCGTTAGGGCGGGCGCGATCCATCGGCCGCGCGGTGGCGGATCGCGCAGCAGGTCGATCGCCTCGATTGCGGGCATCTCTGCCGGGCCGTAGCGGCCGGGCAGCTTGAGCTCGGCATAGCGGCCGAGCGCAACCTGGTGCCGTGTCTCGATCGCCGGGGTGGCGGTGGCGAGCACCACCGGGCACCCCTCGAACATGCCCCGCATCACCGCGACGTCGCGCGCATGGTAATGGACGCCGTCCTCCTGCTTGAAGCTCGTCTCGTGCGCCTCGTCGACGACGATCAGGCCGAGCTTGGGATAGGGGAGGAACAGCGCCGATCGCGCGCCGACGACCACGCGCGCCTCGCCGCTGGCGATCGCGCGCCAGGCGCGGCGGCGCTGCGACTGGCGAAGCCCCGAATGCCAAGCGACGGGCTCGCAGCCGAAGCGGGCATGGAAGCGCTTGAGGAACGGTTCGGTCAGCGCGATCTCCGGCAGCAGCACCAGCGTCTGGCGCCCCGCCTCGATCGCCTCCGCCACCGCCTCGAAATAGGTCTCGGTCTTGCCCGAGCCGGTGACGCCATCGAGCAGGAAGGGCTGGAACGCCGCCCCGGCAACTGCCCCGCGCAGCGTCGCCGACACCGCCGCCTGCTCGGCCGACAGTTCGGGTGGGGCAAAGCCGGGATCGGGGATCGGATAGGGCAGGTCGATGTCGACCTCGACCGCCTCGATCGCGCCCGACTTCACCAAGCCGCGCACTACCGCTTCGCTGACGTCGGCAATGGTCGCGAGTTCGCGGACGAGCCCCTGGCGATCGGCGATCCGCTCCAGAGCCTGTGCGCGCTGCGGCGTCAGCCGGTCGGGAACGTGCCCGGTCGCACGGTATTCCACGGCGAGCTTCGCGCCCTCCAGCGCCGAACTCGACGGCAGTGCCATGCGGACCACGGCGGCGAGCGGGCTCAGATAATAGTCGGCGGTCCACTCGATCAGCCGGCGCAGCGGCGTCGGCAGCGGCGGCACGTCGGCCACGCCGAGCAGGTTGCGCAGGCGATTGTCCCCCACCTCCTCGGTCGCCAGCCGATCGGCATCCCAGGCGACGCCGAGCAACTGGCGCGGCCCGAGCGGCGCGACGACGATCGATCCCGGCTCGACCGCCATTCCCGCCGGAACGCGATAGTCGAGCGGGCCAAGCGCCGAATTCATGACGATTACGCGGGCACGCTCACCGGGCATGCGCCCCAGATAGCGGGCCGAGCCGCCAAGGGAAGGGCGCCTATCGCGTGCGACGCAGCCGCGCGATGAAGAAGCCGTCGAGCCGCCCGGCCTCCGCCAGCATCGTCGGCAGCGTGCGGACGGTGCCGTCCTCACGCGGCGCGATGCCGGCCGGCAGTTCGTCCGGCCGGACCGGATCGATCGCATAGTCGCCTCGGCCGGCCAGGAAGGTCGCAAGCTGCGCCTCGCCCTCGCCGGGCTCGAGCGAGCAGACGGCATAGACGAGCCGTCCACCCGGCTTCACCCACTCGGCCGCGCGCGCGAGCAGCGCCGCCTGGAGCGCCGCGGTCTCGGCGATCAGGCCGGGATGCGCGCGGTAGAGAACGTCGGGATGGCGGCGGAAGATGCCGGTCGCGCTGCACGGCGCGTCGATCAACAGCGCGTCGACCGGTGCCGGCGGCGCCCATTTCAGCGCGTCGGCGGCAACGATCATGGCATCCAGCCCGGTACGCGCCAGATTGTCCCGAAGTCGCGCAAGGCGGTTTTCGGCGATGTCGAGCGCCGTGGTACGCCAGCCGGCGGCGGCGAGCTGCATCGTCTTGCCGCCGGGCGCGGCGCACAGGTCGAGCGCATCACCGGTGCCGCGGCCGAGCAGCCGGGCGGGGAGGCTGGCGGCGAGATCCTGAACCCACCACGCGCCCTCGGCAAAGCCCGGAAGCGCGGCGATATCGGCACCCGCTGGCAGGCGGACATGGCCCGGTGCCAGGTTGGTGCCGCCGAGCCGCTCGGCCCAGCTGTCGGTCGCTGCCGCATCGGCGAGCGTCAGGTCGATCGGCGGCGGCGCGGCCATCGCTGCCTGCGCTGCCTCGACCATGGCGTCGCCATGCGCCGCGGCCCAGCGTCCGGCGACGCTGCCGGGCAACGCCGGCAGTTCGGGCAAAGTGGCATCGCTGCGCATCAGCGCGCCGAACACGCCATGGACCAGCTTGCGTGGCCCGCCATCGATCAGCGGCAACACGGTGGCGATCGCCGCGTGATGCGGCGTGCCGAGGCGAAGCGCCTGGATCAGCGCGATCCGCAGCACGAAGCGCGCCTTGGCATCGTCCGGCAACCGCTGCCGCGTCGCGCCGTCGATCAACGCATCGAGATCGGGCAAGCGGCGCAGCGCCTCGGCCGCGATCGCATGGGCAAGCCCGCGATCGGCGGGCGACAGCCCCTCACCCGCCCGCGCGAGCGCGGGTTCGAGCGCCTGGCCACGGCGAAGCACGGCGTCGAGCACGCGCAGGGCCGCACGGCGCGGCGCGGTGCCGACAGGATCGAATTGCGGGCGATGGGGGAAACGGCGCTGGGGCAAGCCCCGCCTCTAATGCGATGTGACGGCCGAGAAAAGAGCGGTGTGCGCCCGCGTAGGCGGGAGCACATTGCTGCGTTTGTGCCCCGGCGAAGGCCGGGGCCCAGTCGGGAAGGCTGATGTGATTAGCGCTGCGCCCTGCAGCGGCGACCTTCCCACCTGCCCGGGCGTTCGCCCGAGCACACACGCCTATTTCGAGTCGCGTTCCAATGCGTCCTTCAGCAGGTCGCGAACCTCCTCCAGCGCGCCACGCTTGTCCGCCGCTGGCGCGCGTTTGCGCGCTGGCGCGGCCTCGCTCTCCAGCAGCTTCTGGACACCGCGGATGGTGTAGCCCTGCCGGCTGAGCAGGTCGTCGATGCGGCGCACCAGCGCCACGTCTTCGGGTCGATAGTAACGACGCTGGCCCGCGCGCGTCAGCGGGCGGAGCTGCGGAAATCGCTGTTCCCAGTAACGCAGGCGATGCTGCGGCAGACCGGTTTCCGCCGCCACCTCACCGATGGTGCGGAATGCGTTCTCGGCCTTGGGGCGGCCGGACATGGCGATCGGTTCAGGCGCCCGCGACGATGCGGTCGCGCATCATCTGGCTGGCCCGGAAGGTGAGGACACGACGCGGCGCGATCGGCACTTCGACGCCGGTCTTGGGATTGCGGCCGACCCGCTCGCCCTTGTCGCGCAGGATGAAGCTGCCGAAGCCGGAGATCTTGACGTTCTCGCCCTTGGCCAGCGCCTCACAAAGGTGACCAAGGATCTGCTCGACCAGCTTCGACGATTCGGAGCGCGACAGCCCGACCTCGCTGTGCAGCGCCTCTGCCAGATCGGCGCGCGTGAGAGTTCCTGCCTGCATCAACTCGCTCTCCTGGGCGTAACGATGGCATTCGAACTTATCAGAACGCCGATTCCGATCAATGAACCCTTTAGGGTCAGTACCGTACGACCGCCGCACCCCAGGTGAAGCCGCCGCCCATCGCCTCCAGCACCAACAAATGGCCGCGCTGAATACGCCCGTCGCGAATCGCCGCGTCGAGCGCGAGCGGCACCGACGCCGCCGACGTGTTGGCATGCTGGTCGACCGTCACCACCACGCGATCGGGCGACAGGTCGAGCTTGCGCGCGGTCGCGTCGAGGATGCGGGCATTGGCCTGGTGCGGGACCAGCCAGTCGACCTCGTGCGGTTCGTGGCCGGTGACCGCCAGCGTCTCGCGCAGCACTGCCGCCAGATTGACGACCGCGTGGCGGAACACCTCGCGGCCCTTCATGCGCAGCTTGCCGACCGTACCGGTGGTCGACGGCCCGCCATCGACATAGAGCAGGTCGTTGTAGCGGCCGTCGGCGTGCAGGCGGACGGCAAGGATGCCCTCGTCCTCGGCCTCGCGCCCTTCCAGCACCACCGCACCGGCGCCGTCGCCGAACAGCACGCAGGTCCCGCGATCCTCCCAGTCGAGGATGCGGCTGAACGTCTCCGCGCCGATCACCAGCGCGCGGCGGTGCGCGCCGGCGCGGATCATCGTGTCCGCGACCTGAAGCGCATAGAGGAAGCCCGAGCACACCGCGGCAACGTCAAACGCGACGCAATCGTCGATGCCGAGCGCCGCCTGCACGCGCGTGGCGGTGGCGGGAAAGGTCTGGTCGGGGGTGGCGGTCGCCAGGACGATCAGGTCGATCGCCTGCGCCTCGATCCCCGCCGCCGCCAGTGCCGCCCGCGCGGCATCGGTGGCGAGCGTCCCCGTCGTCTCGCCCTCGCCGGCGATGTGGCGAAAGCGGATGCCGGTACGCTCGACGATCCACTCGTCGGTGGTGTCGACCGTCTGCGACAGCTCCTCGTTGGAGACGCGCCGCGCCGGCAGCGCCGTGCCGGTGCCGGCGATGACCGCCCGGATGCTCATGCCGCGCGCGCCTCGACATTGCCGAGGTCTTCGCCGATCCGCCGGGTCAGGTCATCCTCGACGAGCTTGGCGGCGAGCTTCAGCGCATTGGCGATGCCGGCGGCATTGGCGCCGCCATGGCTCTTCACGACCAGGCCGTTGAGGCCCAGGAAGATCGCGCCATTGTGGTTGTTGGGATCGAGATGGTCGCGCAGCAACTTGGTCGCGGGGCGCGAGATCAGGAAGCCGATCTTCGAACGGACCGAGCTCGAGAACGCGCGGCGCAGCAGGTCGGCGACGAATCGCGCCGTTCCCTCCGCGGTCTTCAGCGCGATGTTGCCGGTGAAGCCGTCGCAGGCGATCACATCGACCTCGCCGCGCGACAGCCGGTCGCCCTCGATGAAGCCGGTAAAGGCGAGCGGCAGGTGCGGCGCGGCGCGCAGGCGCTGGGCGGCATCGCGGATGATGTCGGTACCCTTCAAATCCTCGGTACCGATGTTGAGCAGCGCGACGCGGGGCCGCTCCAGCTCGAGCGCGGTGCGCGCATAGGCTGCGCCCATCACCGCGAACTGGACGAGGTTGCGCGCATCGCACTCGGCATTGGCGCCGAGGTCGAGCATGACGGTGTCGTTGGCGCCCAGGCTGGGCAGCAGCGCGGCGAGCGCCGGCCTATCGATGCCGGGCATGGTGCGCAGCGACAGCTTGGCCATCGCCATCAGCGCACCGGTATTGCCCGCCGACACCGCGGCGCCCGCACGGCCCTGCTTCACCGCATCGACGGCGAGGCCCATCGAGGTGACGCGGGCACGGCGAATCGCGGTGCTCGGCTTCTCGTCGGAGCCGACCGTCTCCGCTGCGTGCGCGACTTCGACGCGCCCGGCGAGCTCGGCATGTGCGGCGAGGCCGGCATTGATCGCCGATTCGTCGCCGACCAGCAGGAAGGAGAGTTCGGGCCGCGCCGCGGCGGCAAGCGCCACCCCGTCGAGGATGACGGCGAGCCCGCCATCGCCGCCCATCGCATCGACGGCGATCCGCGCAGTGCCCGCCATATCGTCCGGCCGATCCCTAGTCCTTCAGGTCGCCCTCAGGCCTCGACCGCCACGATCTCACGGCCGTTATAATGGCCGCACGACCCGCACAGGATGTGGGGACGCTTGAGCTCGCCGCAGTTCGAGCACTCCTGGAACGACTCGACCTTCAGCGCATCGTGCGAACGACGCATGCCGCGCCGCGAGGGCGAAGTCTTTCTCTTGGGAACGGCCATGTCGGCACACCTTCTTCGACTAAATTCAGATTCGGGGTCGCGATACGCCCCTCGTGCGGCATGGGCAAGCGCGCAATAGACTGCGCGCCCGCGCCACCCGCGTGGCCGGGACAGGTCGCGAAGCGAGCGTGCGCCTATAGCGATTTCGCCGGGCCATGCAAGTACCGTGTCGCATACGGAAAAGCCGATGATCGGGCTTGATCTGGGGGATGGTGGTGCGGTCGAGAAGACTCGAACTTCCACGGGCTTTCGCCCACAACGACCTCAACGTTGCGCGTCTACCAGTTCCGCCACGACCGCACGTGCCATTACCGCCAGAGCCCCGGCGGCCGGTAGGCGGGTGCCCCTAGCAGCGTCATCCGGGCCATGCAACACCGATTCGGCGGGGCCGTCGCTGGGCTTCCGCCTTCGCCGGATTGCGCGCGCGGAGGATTCGCTTTCGCGCCGCTTCGCCACCCTGTACGGCACGCCGCCATGCCCGCCGCTTCCATCTCTCTGTCCGGCGAAGCGCGGCGCATCCTGGCACTTGCGTGGCCGGTGATGCTGACTAGCCTCAACTGGACGATTCTGCACCTCACCGACGTGATCGTCGTCGGCCTGACCGGCACGCACGAGGTCGCGGCGCTGGGGGCCAGCCGGGCGATCACCTATATCGGCATCGTCGTCGTGCTCGGCTGGCTGTCGGGGATCATCGTCATGGTCTCGCGCGCCGATGGGGCGGGCGACCTGCGCGAAACCGGGCGCGTGTTGCACGAAGGGCTGGTCCTGGGTCTCGCGCTCGGGCTGGCGAGCGGCGGCATCCTGTTCACCTTCGCCGAACCGCTGCTGCGTCTGGTCGGCGTGATGCCGGATCTCGCGCCCGCCGCGGCGAGCGTCGTCAAGGTGATGGCCTGTGCCTATCCCTTTCAGCTCCTGTCGATCGCGGCGAGCTTCTTCCTGGAGGGCGTCAGCCGGCCGCGGCGGGTGATGGTCGTCCAGCTTTCGGTGCTGCCGATCAACGCCGTGCTCGCCTGGGTCCTGGCGACGGGGCAGTTCGGCCTGCCCGCCTTTGGCGCCGTGGGCGCCGCCGCCGCGACTGCCACCGCCTCGGCCTTTGGCGCGGTCGCCATGCTATATGCCGCGTGGACGCTGCCGCGCGCGGCCGAGCGCGGCGTGCGCGATCTGAGCGACCTGCGCTGGGCGGGCGTTGTCGCGCTGCTTTCCTTCGGCGCGGTCCCTGCGCTCGCCTCCGGCCTCGAACTCGCCGGCTTCTCGATCCTGATCGCGCTGTCGACTCAGTTGGGCGAGGCGACCGCGCACGCCTTCCAGATCGTCTTCTCCGTCCACAACGTCACCTTCGGTTTCGCGCTTGGCCTCGGCTCGGCGGCCGGCGTGCGCGTCGGCAATGCGGTGGGCGAGAAGCGGCCGGAAGAAGCGTGGCGCCGCGCCGCCATCGCCGCCGCGATCGCCGCGATCGGCACGGGGCTGATGGCGCTCGTCATCCTGCTGGCGACCGGGCCGATCACCGCCGCCTTCCCCGCTGCCCCGGCGGTCCATGCGATCGCGGCGATGATGCTGCTGCGCTGGTCGCCCTTCATCCTGTTCGACGGGCTGCAGGTCGTCTTCGTCTATGCGCTCCGCTCGCTCGGCGATCAGGTGGCGGCGGGCGTCAACGGGATCCTCGCCTTCTTCGTCGTCACCGGCGGTCTCGGCTGGTGGCTGGTCGAGCGGGGCGCGGGGCCGGCGGGTCTTGTGTGGGGATCGGCGGCGGGAATGGTCGCGGCGGCGATCCTCAACGGCGCGCGCTTGTGGTGGGTCAGCGGCCGGACGCAGGGGCGCCTGCGCCAGCCCGCCTGAGCCCCTTGCCGCCCCCCCGGCGGCATCTTACCTCCGCCCCCGAGGCACAAAGGGGGCCGGCGATCCATGCAACCCATCCTGACGCTGTCCGGCGTCACCAAGACCTATGCCAGCGGGCATCAGGCGCTGAAGTCGGTCGACCTGTCGATCAACAAGGGCGAGATCTTCGCGCTGCTCGGCCCCAATGGCGCGGGCAAGACGACGATGATCGGCATCGTCTGTGGGCTGGTCAAGCCGACCACCGGCACCATCACCTTCGACGGTCATGACATCGTCCGCGATTTCCGCGACGCACGCCGCCGCATCGGGTTGGTGCCGCAGGAACTATCGACCGACATGTTCGAGCCCGTCTTTTCCACCGTTCGCTTCTCGCGCGGGCTGTTCGGACGCCGGCGCGACGATGCGCTGATCGAGCGCGTCCTGCGTGACCTGTCGCTCTGGGAAAAGCGCGACGCCAAGATCATGGAGCTGTCGGGCGGCATGAAGCGCCGCGTCCTCATCGCCAAGGCGCTGAGCCACGAGCCAGACCTTCTGTTCCTCGACGAGCCGACCGCAGGCGTCGATGTCGAGCTGCGCCGCGACATGTGGAAGCTCGTCCACCGCCTGCGCGAAGCCGGCACGACGATCATCCTGACCACCCATTATATCGAGGAGGCGGAGGAAATGGCCGACCGCGTCGGCGTCATCAACCGCGGCGAGCTCCTGCTGGTCGAGGAAAAGGCCGCGCTGATGAAGAAGCTCGGCAAGCGCGAGATGGACCTGTCGCTGGTCGAGCCGATGACCAAAGTGCCCACCGAACTCGCCGAGTGGGACCTCAGCCTCGCCGACGAAGGCCATAAGCTGCGGTACGTGTTCGACGCGCAGGCCGAGCGGACGGGTATCCCCTCGCTGCTGCGCAAGGTGTCCGAGCTCGGCATCCACTTCAAGGATCTCGACACGTCCAAGTCGAGCCTGGAGGACATCTTCGTGGACCTTGTCCACGATCGGGAGGCACGCCCATGAACCTGCCGGGCATCTGGGCAATCTATCGCTTCGAAATGGCGCGCTTCGGCCGCACCTTCTGGGGCAGCGTCGCGACGCCGGTCATTACGACTGCGCTCTATTTCATCGTCTTCGGCGGCGCGATCGGCAGCCGTATCCAGGAAGTCGATGGCATCCCCTATGGCAGCTTCATCGTGCCGGGGCTCGTCATGCTAAGCCTGCTCACGCAGAGCCTGATGAACGCGTCTTTCGGCATCTACATGCCGCGTTTCGCGGGGACGATCTACGAAGTGCTGTCGGCCCCGGTCGCAACGGCGGAACTGCTGCTCGGCTATGTCGGCGCGGCGGCGACCAAGTCGATGCTGATCGGCGCGATCATCCTCGCCACGTCGGGTTTCTTCGTCGATCTTCGGATCGAGCATCCGCCGATGATGGTCGCATTCCTGATCCTCACGGCGGTGGCGTTCAGCCTGTTCGGCTTCATCATCGGGCTGTGGGCCAAGGGGTTCGAGCAATTGAGCCTCGTCCCCGCGCTGATCGTCACGCCGCTGACGTTCCTTGGCGGCGCCTTTTACTCGATCGACATGCTGCCCCAGCCGTGGCGGACGGTCAGCCTGTTCAATCCCGTCGTCTATCTGGTCAGCGGCTTTCGCTGGAGCTTCTTCGGGCGCGGCGACGTCGACGTGCTGGTCAGCCTGGGCGCGACGATGGGCTTTCTGCTGATCTGCGTGGGCGTGGTCGCGTGGATGCTGAAGACCGGGTATCGCCTAAAGGCATGATGGTCGGCATCGCCGCCACCCGTGCGGAGCGACCCAGGAGGTGGGTGGCGGCGATGCCGATTGCGTCCGCGACGTACCGGGAGTGCATGGTGTCGCGAACGTAACTCCCCCGAGCGATCTTTCGATTAGAAGATCGGGTACGTTTCGACCATCACTCCTTGGGGTGGCGGCTGCCGCTTCCTCCTTCCTGTTCCCCGGCAAGGGCCGGGGCTCAGTTGGGAAAGCCGGGGTGAGAGCCATCAACGTCCCCCAACTGGACCCCGGCCTTCGCCGGGGTACAAGGTTGCCGACGTCAGCGCCCCGCCATCACCGCACCACGGGCAGCATCACCTTAGACCCTGCACACACACGCTGCGTCGCCTTGACGAAGTCGCCCGGCGCCGCCTTGGCGATGTTGGGGACGAAGCGCTGGGGGTTGCGGTCGATCACCGGGAACCAGCTCGACTGGACCTGCACCATGATGCGGTGGCCCTTCTTGAATACATGGTCGTGGTCGCGAAGCTCGACATTCCAGGCGCGAACCTGGTCGGCGACCAGCGGCTTGGCCTGCTCATAGCCGTCGAGCCAGCGCCCGCGGCGGATCTCCATCGCGATCGGCAACTGATAAGCGTTCAGGGACCTGGCATAGTCGCCCGGCTGCATCCGCTCGGGAAGCTTCTCGGCATCGTCGGGATAGACGTCGATCAGCTTGACGACGAAGTCGCTATCGGTGCCGCTGGTCGAGGCCATCAGCGTCGCGGCAAGCTTGCCCGTCACCGTCAGGTCGGCGTCGAGCGGTGCCGAAATGTAGCTCAGCACATCGGGCCGCCCGCCGACGAAGCGCTGGTCGTCCGCCTCCCACCACGGCCAGTCGCGCGAGCCCCAGGTGGTGGAGATCGGCCGGCGGCGGAACGGCACCGGGTTGGCGGGATCGGAGACATAGTCGCGGCACGCCTCCCCCGCCGGCGGCGCGTCGAAGCTGACCGACCCGTCGGCGCGCAGGTAGAGCGCCGTCGGTGCCGCGTTCGCCGGCGGCCACTGCGGATAATCGCGCCACTGATAGCTGCCCGACTGGAACATGCGGGCCTCGAACGCGGGGCGAGTGCCGCGACCGTGCAACCAATAGGCGAAGAACGGCGCCTCGATATCGCGGCGAAACGCGGTACCGCTCTCGGTACCGATCGCGATCGGGCCGAGCTTGTCGCCCTTGCCCCGCCAGCTGCCGTGATTCCACGGGCCCGAGACGATCATGTTCAGCCGGTTCGGATCGTCCTGCTCCAGCTTCTCATAGATGCGCCACGGGCCGTACGGGTCCTCCTGATCCCAGAACCCCGCCACCGACAGTGTCGCCACGCCGGCACGGCCGAGCGCGTCGGTCCAGTGCTGTCCCTTCCAGAAGGCGTCGTAATCGGGTCGCTCGACCATCGCGGTCATGACCGACGACACGCCCTTGAAGTGGTTCTTCTCGACGTTGCCGAGCGTCCCCTGCTTCAGGAACCAGTCATAGGTGTCGAAGCTGTCATAACCCGGGAAGTCGTCATTCTGCTTCGAATGCTGGAGCAGCCAAAGCCAGTCGGTCGCATAGGTCAGCCGCGCCGCACCGAAGCGGTGGAGATCGTCGTTCATCCACCAGTCGTTCCACCCGGCCTGCGGGCTCACCGCCTTCAGCGCCGGATGCGGCTTGGCAAGCGCGACCGCGGCGGCGTAGCCGGGGTAAGAGACGCCCCACATCCCGACCTTGCCGTTGTTGGCGGGCACGTTCTTCACCAGCCAGTCGATCGTGTCATAGGCGTCGGTGGCGTCGTCGACCGCCTTCGACCCCTTGGGCGCGATCGCCGTCGACATCGTGAAGGTGCCTTCCGACCCGAAGCGTCCGCGCATGTTCTGATAGACGAGGATGTAGCCATCCTGAGCCAGGAACGACTGGTCCGGCGGCGTCTGCTCGGGCGCTGCGTCGGGGATGCCATAGGGGCTGCGCTCGAGCAGGATCGGCAGCGGGCCGGACTTGTTCGCGGGCCGGATCACGACGGTTTCTAGCTTCGCCCCATCGCGCATCGGGATCATGACGCGCTGGTAGGTGTAGGCGGCCTGCGCCTGCTCGGCGGGCTTGGGCAGCGCCTGACGCGCGGTGGCGGGGGTCAGGGCGACGAGCGCCAGGGCGATGGCGGTGAGGGTGCGGCGCATGGCGCCGAGATCAGCCGAAAACGCGCGGGCTGTCGAGGGGGGATGGTTCGCCAAACCCCTTGCAGGATCGTCACCCCGGCCGTGTTCCGGGGTGACGAACTCAGGTCAGCCTCCTGCCTTCAGCGGCGGCGTCTGCTGGTGCTGAACCACCTTCCACACCTCATGCTCCAGCCGGCGATAGGTCGAGGTGCAGTGCGCGACGTAGCGCTCGTCATCCTCCTTCGCCGCCTCGACCGTGTAGCCGACGACGATCAGCCCCTCCTGCGGGCGCATGATCTGCTGGTCGGAGAAGCGGACGCTCGACCAGCGGGGGGTCGACTGCACCGACTCGATCGCCTGCTCGCCGGTCATCACGAAGGGCGGGGCGGGAACGACCATCACGCACTCGTCGTCGATCGATTCGGCATAATGCTCGGCATCGGCGGTCCAGAGGCTTTCCTCGAATGCCCAGACGCGGTCGTCGTCCATCTCGCTTCTCCCGAAAGTGTCGGACGAACAGCGACTTGGTGCGGCGAGGGTTCCCGGCACCGACCAAAGACTAGGCGGGCAGCAGCAGCCTCGCGGTCGTTCCCTGCCCGCCCACCAGTTCGAAACGGCCGCTCAGTTGCGACGCCAGCGTCCGCGCGATGCTGAGGCCCAGGCTTCCCGCCCCTTCGATGTCGAAGCCTTCGGGCAGGCCGCAGCCATCGTCACGCACCTCGATCCGCACGCGCTGCTCGCCGTCGCGGGTTAGCTCAATGTCGATCACCCCCTGGTCGCGATCGGCAAAGCCGTGCTCGATCGCGTTCGCCATCGCCTCCGCAACGATCAGCGCGAGCGGAATCGCCGCGTCGGGGCTGAGCGTCGCCTCGTGATCGACCATGACGTTGCAGCGGATGCCGGTCCGCCCGCTCGCCTCGATCACGTCGTGACACAGCGGCTCCAGGAACTCGCGCATCCGCCGCGTGGCGCCGCCCGCGTCATAGAGCTGACGGCTGATCCGCCCGATCAGCGCCAGCCGGCGCGACGCCTCGTCCAATGCATCGCGCGCATCGGCGTCGGTGATCCGCCGCTTCTGGAGCGTGATGAGCCCGGCCGCGACCTGAAGATTGTTCGACACGCGGTGCTGAAGCTCGCGAAACAGAAGCTCGCGGGTTTCGGCGAGCGCGCGGCTCAGTTCGCGCTCGCGCGCCAGCTTGGCGTTGGCGCGCTGCATCCAATGGATGATGAGCACGTCGGTGGCGACGACGAGCACATAGAAGGCGAGCGCCAGCCAGGTGCCCGGCAGCAGCACGAAACTCTGCTTGGGTTCGACGAAGAAGTACCAGGCGAGCAGCCCGCAGACCACGCCGGCATAGGCGCCGATCCTCGCCCCGAACAGCGCCGAGGCGAGGATCACGGCGGGGAAGAAGGTCACGAACGGAAAACCGCCCGGCAGATAGGGATCGGCGATCCAGCGAAGCCCCAGCGCCGCCGCGATCAGCAGGTTGGTGGCGCAAAGGGCAAGCACGGGGCGATCGGCCGCCAGCGGCAGCCGTTCGATCCACATGCCGTCCTGCGCCTTGCGCACGTCCAAGCCCCCGTTCCTTCCGTCGACGCCAATCTAGCCCGCGCGGCGTGTTGGTTCATTAAAAAAGGAGGGGCGCGGCCATGTCCGGCCGCGCCCCTCCCCTTCATTCAATGGCTTGGCGCCTCAGTCCTCGGTGATAAACGACGGCAGGCCGATCGACTCGCCGCCCTCGTCCTTGCCGCCTTCCGAACGCTCACGGCGGGGGCCACGGTCACGGCGCGGGCCGCGATCGCCGCCACGGTCACCGCGGTCGCCGCCCTCGCGGCGGGGACCACGATCACCGCGGTCACCCCCGTCACGGCGCGGGCCACGATCGCCGCGCGGCTCGCGCGGTTCGCGGGCCGGACGCGTGTCCTCGAGCTCGGCGCCGGTTTCCTGATCGACAACGCGCATCGACAGGCGAACCTTGCCGCGCGGGTCGATCTCGAGGACCTTGACCTTGACCTCCTGGCCTTCCTTCAGGACGTCGCCGACCTTCTCGACGCGCTCGTTCCGGATCTCCGAGACGTGAACGAGACCGTCCTTGCCGCCCATGAAGTTCACGAACGCACCGAAGTCGACGAGGTTGACGACCTTGCCGTTGTAGATCTTGCCGACCTCGGCCTCTTCGACGATGCCCTTGATCCAGTTGATCGCGGCCTCGATCTGCGAGTGGTCCGACGAGCTCACCTTGATGACGCCGTCGTCGTCGATGTCGACCTTGGCACCGGTCGTCGCGACGATCTCGCGGATGACCTTGCCGCCGGTGCCGATGACGTCGCGGATCTTCGACTTGTCGATCTGCAGCGTCTCGATGCGCGGCGCATGGGCCGACAGCTCGGTGCGGGTCTCGCCCAGCGCCTTGGCCATCTCACCCAGAATGTGCGCGCGGCCTTCCTTGGCCTGGTTGAGCGCGGTCTCGAAGATCTCGCGCGTGATGCCCGCGATCTTGATGTCCATCTGCATCGTGGTGATGCCCTCGGACGTGCCTGCGACCTTGAAGTCCATGTCGCCGAGGTGGTCCTCGTCGCCGAGGATGTCGCTGAGGACCGCGAACTTGTCGCCCTCCAGGATCAGGCCCATCGCGATGCCCGACACCGGCCGCTTCAGCGGCACGCCGGCATCCATCATCGACAGCGAACCGCCGCACACCGTCGCCATCGACGACGAGCCGTTCGACTCGGTGATGTCGCTAGTGACGCGGATCGTGTAGGGGAATTCCTCCTTGGTCGGCAGCACCGGGCGCAGCGCGCGCCACGCCAGCTTGCCGTGTCCGACCTCACGCCGACCCGGCGCGCCGAAGCGGCCGACTTCGCCGACCGAATAGGGCGGGAAGTTATAGTGCAGCATGAAGTTCTGGTAGCTGAGGCCGCCCAGACCGTCGATCATCTGCTCGGCATCCTTGGTGCCCAGCGTCGTGGTCGCGATCGTCTGCGTCTCGCCGCGGGTGAACAGCGCCGAGCCGTGCGCGCGCGGCAGGAAGTGCACTTCCGCCTGAATGGGACGGACGGTCTTGAGGTCGCGGCCGTCGATACGGATGCCGTCGGTCAGGATGGCGC
This sequence comes from Sphingomonas sp. Y38-1Y, assembly GCF_032391395.1. Classification (NCBI taxonomy): domain Bacteria; kingdom Pseudomonadati; phylum Pseudomonadota; class Alphaproteobacteria; order Sphingomonadales; family Sphingomonadaceae; genus Sphingomonas; species Sphingomonas sp. Y38-1Y. Next base: position 477,507 of record NZ_CP135916.1, on the reverse strand, counting down.
CGCGGACGATGTCGGCTTCCAGCTTCTTGACGAGCTTGAGCGCGCCCAGATAGCCGGCGGGATCGCTTTCCTTCATGTCGGCCATGCCCTCGCGCGCCTTGGCGCGGGCGGCGTTGACGGCGTCCTGACGAGCCGACTTGTTCGTCAGCTTGTACGCGGCGGCCAGGTCGGCGCCGATCAGATCCTTGAGCTTGGCCTTGATCGCCGACTTGTCGTCGCCGGTCGCCAGATCCCAGGGCTCCTTCGCCGCCTGCTCGGCCAGCTTGATGATCGCGTCGATCACCGGCTGCATGTTGTCGTGCGCGAACAGGACCGCGCCCAGCATGACCTCTTCCGACAGCTCGTTGGCTTCGGATTCGACCATCATCACCGCATCGTGCGTACCGGCGACGACGAGATCCAGATCACCCTCGGCGACCTGCTTGTCGGTCGGGTTCAGGAGGTACTCGCCATCCTGATAACCGACGCGCGCCGCGCCGATCGGGCCCATGAACGGCACGCCCGAGAGCGTGAGCGCTGCGGACGCGGCGACCATCGCGAGGATGTCGGGCTCGTTCTCGCCGTCATACGACAGGACCTGCGCGATCGCGTTGATCTCGTTGTAGAACCCTTCCGGGAACAGCGGGCGGATCGGGCGGTCGATCAGGCGAGAGACGAGCGTCTCCTTCTCGGTCGCGCCGCGCTCGCGCTTGAAGAAGCCGCCGGGGATACGACCCGCGGACGAGAACTTCTCCTGGTAATGGACGGTGAGCGGGAAGAAATCCTGCCCCTCCTTGACCGTCTTGGCAGCCGTGACGGCGCACAGGACGACGGTCTCGCCGAGCGTCGCGATGACCGCGCCGTCAGCCTGGCGGGCAACCTTGCCCGTCTCGAGCGTCAGGGTCTTTCCGCCCCACTCGACTTCCACTTTCTTGTGATCGAACATTTCGTTTCCTTTGTCCGGCGGCCAGATGCGCGCCGGGGCCTGTTTTCGAGCCGATTGCGGCTCATGGGCGGAGACCGGATTGTCTTTGCCCATTTTCACCCCGGCCCTTCGACCGCCCGCAGGGCGGGCGCTCAGGATAAACTCGGCTGAAAGCCGAGGCCGGGGTCCAGCTCCAGCGGCTGGTTTGAAGGCGCTCCCGCGCCTCGTATTTGCTGGATCCCGGCCTTCGCCGGGATGACAAAAGGGGCGGCCCGTCGGGGCCGCCCCTTTGTGTCACTTGCGAAGACCCAGCTTCGCGATCAGCGAGGTGTAGCGCTCGGCATCCTTCTTCTTCAGATAGTCGAGAAGGCTGCGGCGCTTGTTGACCAGCATCAGCAGGCCGCGACGCGAATGGTTGTCCTTGGCGTGCGTCTTGAAGTGCTCGGTCAGGTTGGCGATGCGCTCGGTCAGGATCGCGATCTGGACCTCGGGGCTCCCCGTGTCGCCCGTGGTGCGGGCGTTGTCCTGGATAACCGCTTCCTTGCGCTCGGCAGTGATCGTCATGTCTATCGTCCTCGACATCTTGTCACAGGTTGAAGCCCCGAACGACGCGGACGTTGCCGTCCGTCACCTCGACCAGCGCGACCGGCGTCATGCCGTTCAGCGCGAAATACTGGCCGTCGTTCGCAGCGATCCCGACCAGAACGCGCCCTTGGCCGAGCGCTCCTGCCTGATCGGGGGTGAGGGGAAGAGCCGGGATGTCGTCCAGCCCCGCCCTCAAGGGCAGGATCAAGTCCTCAAGGCTGCGCGCCTTAGCGGCATCGGCCAGATTGTCCAGCGAAATCGCCTGATCCGCCCCGAAAGGCCCCGCCTTCACGCGGCGCAGCATCGTCACATGGCCGACCGTCCCGAGCGCATGGGCGATGTCGCGCGCAAGGCTGCGGATGTAGGTGCCCTTGGAGACGTGCGCGGTGAAGGTGGCCGTTTCGAGCACCTCCCCGGAACGGGGAGGGGGACCGGCGAAGCCGGTGGAGGGGTTTGGCCGCAAGCGCTGCGCTTCGTTCAAGCACCCCTCCACCACTAGCCTTCGGCTGGCGGTCCCCCTCCCCGTTCCGGGGAGGTGCTCAAGGTGGTGTACCGTCACCGCTCGCGTCGCGAGCTCCACCACCGCCCCCGCCCGTGCCAGGTCATACGCCCGCTCGCCATCGACCTTGAGCGCCGAATAGGCCGGCGGCACCTGCTCGATCAGGCCCGTGAACCGCGGCAGCACCGCCGCGATCGACCCGGGATCGGGCCGCACGTTGCTCGTCGCCACCACGCTTCCCTCGGCATCCAGCGTGTCGGTCCGTTCGCCGAACCGAACGGTAAAGTCGTAGATCTTGTCGCTGTCGAGCATCCGCCCGGCAAGCTTGGTCGCCTCGCCCACCGCGATCGGCAGCACCCCCGTCGCCAGCGGGTCGAGCGTGCCGCCATGCCCCACCTTGAACTTGCCATAGCCGCCGTCGCGCAGCGCGCGCTTCACCGCGCTCACGCCCTGGGTGGAGCCAAGGCCGAGCGGTTTGTCGAGGATGATCCAGCCATGCATGGCCGCGCGCCTTAGGGTCCGATCGGCGACACCGCCAGTCACCTGCGCTTCAGGAACGGCGTGCGACGCTGTGCATCCAACCAGGGGAACCGCCATGCCCGCCATCACGATCGTCGCCCTGCTCCTCGCGCCGCAAATCTGGGACGGCGGCGGACGCGCCGAGCCGGTGACGGCGCCGCCCGCCAGCGGAATCGGCCCGATCCTGGGCGACACGGCGCGCCGCGTCCGCGATGGGCGCCGGAGCGGCCAGATCACTCGTCCGCAGGCGCGGTCGCTGCGCCGCGATGCCGCGGTGATCGAAGATCTGTCGGACCGCTACGCCGTCGATGGTGTCGTCTCCGACTCCGAGGCCGCCGAGCTTCGATCGCGGGCAGAGGCGCAGCGCGGGATCGTCGACGCGCAGCGGCTCGCGCCTACGCCTCCAGCGCCTCGGTAAAGTGACGGCGGCAGAGCGCGACATAGCGGTCGTTGCCGCCGATCTCGGTCTGGCGTCCTTCATGCACCGCGCGGCCGTCGGCATCGACGCGCAGGTTCATCGTCGCCTTTCGCCCGCACGGACAGATCGACTTGAGCTCGACTAGCGAGTCGGCGATCGCCAGCAGCCGCGCCGCCCCCTCGAACAAGGCGCCGCGGAAATCGGTACGCAGCCCATAAGCGAGCACCGGAATGTCCGCGCGGTCGGCGAGGCGGGCGAGCTGATCGACCTGCGCCGCGGTCAGGAACTGCGCCTCGTCGACGAGCACGCAATTGACCGCCCGCACTTCATGCTCGCGCATCACGCAGGCGAACAGGTCGGTAGCGGGCTCGAATGGGATCGCCTCGGCCGCCAGCCCGATCCGCGACCCGATCACCCCCGCCCCCGCCCGATCGTCGACCGCGGCGGTGAACAGCATCGTGTGCAGCCCGCGCTCGCGATAATTGAAGTCGGCCTGGAGCAAGGTGGTCGACTTCCCCGCGTTCATCGAGGCGTAGTAAAAATAGAGCTTGGCCATCAGCGCAGCGTTTCGATTGAAACGGGTGTGTCCGGCCCGGCACTTCGCTCGATCGCCTGATCGAAAGTGACGAAGGCTTCGGCATCGCGGGCAGCGGCCACGTGGAGAAGGTCAGCTATGTCACCGCCTTCGTCGTACCGATCGATCGCCCATAGCGCCGCTGCCCGGGTTTCAAGCTGTACTGACCCATAGGCTGCCAAACTGCGGAGGACTTGCGCTGTCTCTGCCCGGCTGAGGCGATATCGCGAACCAAGGACCCAGGCCACTTCGAGCAGAACCGTGAGGCCGATCCAACAGCGATCCTGGACAATCGCTTCTGCAAGCACCGACTGAACCGGATCATCGCCGAGAAGCAGTCTCAGCACGACGTTCGTGTCGAGCGCCTTCACGAGCGACGAAGCGCGCGCTTGGCATACTCCTCATTGATCGTCTCGTTCATGTCGTCGATCGAGACCGGCGGTCCCCGATACTTCGCGGTAATTGCACGAATTGACGCGGTAATCTCTTCAAAGGTCCGTTCGGACCTGGGCGTAGCCGCACGCAGCAGAACGCCGCCGCCGGTCTGAATGACCTCGAGTTTCTGACCGGGTTTCAGGTCGAGCGAATCGCGAACATCCTTCGGGATGACGACCTGTCCTTTGGCGGAAAGCGTGGTGAAGGCGTTCATGCAGGTAAGATGCGTCTTACTGCCGTCCCCGTCAATCTTCGCCGTCCTCGCCCAGATCCTGCGCGACCTTCGGATCGCGGAGCAGCGCGTCGATGCGGTCGCCCTCGTCGAAGCTTTCGTCGACCAGGAACTTGAGCCTGGCTGCGTATTTCAGGTTCACGCGCCCCGCGACCTCGCGCTGGAGATACGCGGTGTTCGTTCGCAGCGCCTTGAGCACCGCCGCTTCGTCGGCGCCGAGCAGCGGCTTCACGAACACCGTCGCGTGGCGAAGGTCGGGCGACATCCGCACCTCCGTCACGCTCACGCTGTGCGCGGCGAGCACGTCGTCATGCACGTCGCCGCGCATCAGCACGTCCGACAGCACATGGCGCACCTGCTCGCCCACGCGCAGCAACCGGACCGAGCGGCCCTCCGGCGAACTGTCCTGCTGCCGTGCCATCAGTACCTCGCGGAGCGGACGCTCAGAGCGTCCGCTCGCGCATCTCGACCTCGAAGGTTTCGAGGAAGTCGCCGGCCTTGATGTCGGTGAAGTTCTGGCTGAACGTCACACCGCACTCCAGGCCCGCGCGAACCTCGGCCACGTCGTCCTTGAACCGGCGCAGCGAGGCGATCTCGCCCTGATAGATGATGACGTCGTCGCGCGTGATGCGCGCCTTGAGCGCCTTGCGGATGACGCCCTCGACCACCAGCAGACCCGCCGCCTTGCCGTGCTTGCCCGCCGAGAAGACCTCGCGGATTTCGGCGCGGCCAACGACCGTCTCGAACGCCTCCGGCCCGAGCTCGCCGGCCATGCCGGCGCGGATCTCGTCCGTCAGATCGTAGATGACGTCGTAGTACTTCAGCGCGACATGGTTGCGCTCGGCGATCTCGCGCGCCTTGGCATTGGGACGCACGTTAAAGCCGATGATCGGCGCGCCCGAAGCCGCCGCCACGTTGACGTCGCTTTCGGTGATGCCGCCCACGCCCGAATGCAGCACGCGCGCGCGGATCTCGTCGGTCGAGATCTTGTTGATCGACGCCACGATCGCCTCGACCGACCCTTGCGTGTCGGCCTTGACCACCAGCGGATATTCGATCGCCTGCTTGGCCGACAGCGCCGAGAACATGCTCTCGAGGCTGGCGGGCGCGTTGGTCGTGCGCTTCTGCGTGATGACCGACTGACGATACGCAGCAACTTCGCGGGCACGCGCCTCGTTCTCGACCACCTGCAGCGGATCGCCCGCCATCGGCACGCCGGACAGGCCCAGCACCTCGACCGGCACCGACGGGCCGGCTTCCTTGACCTGGCGACCCTTGTCGTCGACCAGCGCGCGGACCTTGCCGCTCTCGGCGCCGACGACGAACACGTCGCCGACCTTGAGCGTCCCGCGGCTGACCAGCACCGTCGCGACCGGGCCGCGGCCCTTGTCGAGCTTGGCCTCGATCACCGTGCCCTCACCCGGACGATCCGGATTGGCGCGCAGCTCGAGCAGTTCGGCCTGGAGCTGGATCTTCTCGATCAGGTCGTCGAGGCCGGTCTTCTTGAGCGCCGACACTTCGACGTCCTGGGTGTCGCCACCCATTTCCTCGACCACGACTTCCTCGCTGAGGAGCCGCTCGCGGACCTTTTGCGGATTGGCCTCGTGCTTGTCGACCTTGTTGATCGCGACGATCATCGGCACGCCGGCGGCGCGCGTGTGATTGATCGCCTCAACCGTCTGCGGCATCAGTCCGTCGTCGGCAGCGACGACCAGCACGACGATGTCGGTGACATTGGCACCGCGCGCACGCATCTCGGTGAACGCCTCGTGGCCGGGCGTGTCGAGAAAGGTGATCTTCGACTTGTCCTTCTGCGTCACCTGATAGGCGCCGATATGCTGGGTGATGCCACCCGCCTCGCCGCGCACCACGTCGGTGCCGCGCAGGGCATCGAGCAGCGACGTCTTGCCGTGGTCGACGTGACCCATGATCGTGACGACCGGCGGACGTGGGCTCAGCGAGCCCTCTTCATCCTCGGTCGTATCGAGCTGGAGGTCGATGTCGCTGTCGGACACGCGCTTGATGTTGTGACCGAACTCGGTGACGAGCAGCTCGGCGGTGTCCTGGTCGATCGTCTGCGTCAGCGTGACGGGCATGCCCATCTTGAACAGCGCCTTGACGAGGTCGGCACCGCGCTCGGCCATACGGTTGGCGAGCTCCTGGACGGTGATCGCCTCGGGCACCTTGACGTCACGGACCTGCTTGGCCTGCGGCTCGCGCGGGCCGCCATGGCCACGGCGTTCCTTTTCACGCGCACGCTTGAGCGCGGCGAGGCTGCGGGCACGCGCGCCGCCATCCTCGTTGAGCGCACGGTTGACCGTGAGCTTGCCCGACTGGCGGCGATCGTCGCCCTTGCGGTCGCGCGACGGCGCGGGGCGCGCCGGCGCATCGCGGCGCGGCGTCGCGGCGCCCGTGCCGCTCGGCAGCGAACGAGCCTGCTGCGTCGAACCGGGCGTGGCGGCAGTGGCGGCGGGCGCCTCCTGCTTGGGCTCGGGCTTCGGCTGCGGCTTGGGGATCTCGGGTCGTGCGACCGGGCTGAACCGGCGCGGCGCGGGCAGGCCCGGGTCGAGCTGGAGCGTCACCAGCTGCGGCGGTGCGGGCGGCGGCGGGGGCGCAGCAGGCTCGGCCGTGGGCTGCGCGGCCTCGACCGCGCGCGCCACTTCGGGCTCGGGCTGCGGCGCGGGGGCCGGCGTCGGCTCTGGCTCGGGCGCAGGCTTGGCGGCTTCCGCCTCGGCAGCGGCGCGCTCGGCGGCCTCGGCCGCGGCCTTTTCGGCCTGGCGGCGCTGCTCGGCCTCGATCGCCTCGGCGCGCTCGCGCTCCTCGCGACGACGCGCTTCCTCCAGCGCACCCATGCGCTGCGCCTCGGCCTCGCGGAGCATGCGGGTCTGGCGCTCCTGCGCGGTCTCGTTCGCCGGCGGGCGGCTGACCGGTGCGGGCGGCGGCGGCGCAGGCGCGGCGACGGGCGCCGGCGGCGGCGCTGCCTCGGTGATGGGAGCACCCGCTTCCTCGCCCGGACGGCCGACCATGCGCCGGCGCTTGACCTCGACCACGACCGTGTTCGAGCGGCCATGGCTGAAGCTCTGCTTCACCTTGCCCGTCTCGATCGTGCGCTTGAGGCCCAGCGGCGCGCGCGCGCCCAGCTTCGGCTTGTCGTTGTCCGTATCGCTCATTCGGGTACTCGAAGTCCTTCGTTCGTTCCGGCGTTTCCGCGCACGACCGTGGAAGCGGCCGATGCGCCCTGCGAGCCGGTTTCGCAAGGCTGAGGAGCGGGGTCAGATCCGATAAATTGCAGCCAGCGGTCGAGCGTCTCGCTCACCCGCTTTGCCGCTCGGGCGTCGGTCAGGCCGATATGTACCACATTCTCGCGGCCCAACGCCAATGACAATATGGGGCGCGGAACCGGCAATACCAGTCCCGACAGACCCGACCCCTCCGCATCGCGGCCGACGCGCCAGGCTTGCGCCAGCTTTCGCGTCCCATCCCCGCCCGCATCGGCGGCGTGGAGGAGCATGTGGAGCCGGCCGGCGCGCGCCGCCTCGTCGATCTTGTCGGACCCGGTCAGCAGCATGCCCGCCTTGGCCTCCAGCCCCAGCCGGTCGAGCGTCGCGCGTTGCAGCGCCTCAGCGATGCGGGTGGGCAGGTCGGCGGGGATGGCGATGTCGCCGGTCTTGAACGCGCGGGAAAGCGCGCCCTTGAGCTTGCCCTTGGCGATCGCGGTCTCGAGGGTCCCGCGATCGACGCCGATCCACGCGCCGCGGCCGGGCGCCTTGGCGCGCACGTCGGGATGCACCTGGCCGTCCGGGCCAAGCGCCAGGCGCACGAGCGCGGCGGGGTTCGCCGCCTCGCGCGTCAGGATGCAGCTACGCTCGCTCATGCCGCCCCCTCGGTGAAGGGGCGGATGAGCCGCGCGGCAATCAGGTCAGCTTGGGCGCGCTCATTGCGAGGATTCCGCATTCGCGTCCTCCTGCACATCGGCGGCGGGCTCGTCCTCGGAACCCGGAGCGGCCGGCTCGTCCTCGAACCAGTGGGCGCGCGCGGCCATGATGATCTCGTTGCCCTGCTCGTCGCTGAGCCCGTACTCGCCCAGGATGCCGCCCTTGTTCTCGGGCTTGCGGGGCGATTCCTCGCCGCGGCGGCGCGGTTCGGCGCGGCGCTTCTCGACGAGCTCGTCGGTGGCGAGGTCGGCCAGGTCGTCCAGCGTCTTGATCCCCGCCTTGCCCAGCGTGACCAGCATCGCCTCGGTCAGATAGGGCATGGTGGCCAGGTCGTCCTCGACGCCCAACCCGCGGCGCTCCTCGCGCGAGGCGTCCTCGCGGCGCTCCAGCGCTTCCTGCGCGCGGCTCTGCAGCTCCTGCGCCAGTTCCTCGTCGAAGCCCTCGATGCCGGCCAGCTCGTCCAGCTCGACATAGGCGACTTCCTCGAGCTCGGAGAAGCCCTCGGCGACCAGCAGCTGCGCCAGCGTCTCGTCCACGTCCAGCTCGTTCTGGAACGTCTCCGAATTGCGGACGAAGTCGGCCTGGCGCTTCTCGCTCGCGTCGGTCTCGGTCAGGATGTCGATCGCCTTGCCGGTCAGCTGGCTGGCCAGGCGGACGTTCTGGCCGCGGCGGCCGATCGCCAGGCTGAGCTGGTCGTCGGGGACCACCACCTCGATCCGGTCATCCTCTTCGTCGATGACGACGCGCGCGACATTGGCCGGCTGGAGCGCGTTGACGACGAAGGTCGCGGTGTCGGGCGACCAGGGGATGATGTCGATCTTCTCACCCTGCATCTCCTGCACGACGGCCTGAACGCGGCTGCCCTTCATGCCGACGCACGCGCCGACCGGGTCGATCGAAGAATCGCGGCTGATGACGCCGATCTTGGCGCGCGAGCCCGGGTCGCGGGCGGCCGCCTTGATCTCGATGATGCCGTCGTAAATCTCGGGCACTTCCTGCGCGAACAGCTTCTTCATGAAGTCGGGGTGCGCGCGGCTCAGGAAGATCTGCGGCCCGCGATTCTCGCGGCGCACCGACAGGATCAGGCTGCGGACGCGGTCGCCGACGCGGACGACTTCGCGCGGAATCTGCTGGTCGCGGCGGATGACGCCCTCGGCGCGGCCAAGGTCGACGACGACATGGCCGAACTCGACGCGCTTGACGACGCCGGTGATGATCTCGCTGACGCGGTCCTTGAATTCCTCGAACTGGCGCTCGCGCTCGGCGTCGCGAACCTTCTGGAAGATGATCTGCTTCGAGGCCTGCGCCTGGATGCGGCCAAACTCGATCGGCGGCAGCGGATCGACCAGGAAATCGCCGAGCTCGGCATCCTTCTTGAGCTTCTGCGCGCCCTTCAGATCGACCTGCTTGTAGAGGTCGTCGACTTCCTCGACCACCTCGACCACGCGCCACAGGCGAAGGTCGCCGGTGCCCGCGTCCAGCTTGGCGCGGATGTCCATCTCGGCGCCATAGCGGTTCTTGGCGGCGCGCTGGATCGCCTCTTCCATCGCCTCGATGACGATGGCGCGGTCGATCAGCTTTTCCTTCGCGACCGAATCGGCGATCGCGATCAGCTCGGCCCTGTTGGCGGAAACGGCGTTGGCCATCTTCGTCTGTTATCCTTCCGTGAGAATCTTGTCGGCGCCCTCAACAGAGAGCGGCTGCGTCGCGGCGATCAGCCGATCGGTGAGCAGCAATTTGGCATCGGCGATCTGGGCGAAGTCGACGGTCATGGCGGTGTGCTTGCGCACGTCGATGGTGATCGCGGTTCCCTCGACCCCGACCAGGTCGCCGGTCAGCTGCTTGCGCCCCTCGACCGGCTCGGTCAGCGTCAGCCGCGCCTCGTGCCCCGCCCAGTCGGCATAGTCGGAAAGGCGCGTCAGCGGCCGGTCGATGCCGGGCGACGAAACTTCGAGCCGGTACGCGCCCTCGATCGGGTCCTTGCCCTCCGCCTCCAGCGCATCCAGCCGGTCGGAGATGCGGCGCGACAGTTCGGCGCAATCCTCGATCACCAGCTGGCGCGTGTCGGGCCGCTCGGCCATCACCTGCAGCGTCGGGTCCGACCGTCCGCCAAAGAACTTGACGCGCACCAGCGACAGCCCGAGCGCCTTGGCTTCGGGTTCGATCAGGTCGGTCAGGCGGGCAAGGTCGGTCAAACTACACTCCAGCAGACAAGCGGGTATCGCGCCGGAGCCTTTCGGCTCCGACCCCGGCAATGTCACCAATGTCGAGAACAACCGGCCATATACGCGCCTTGGGGCACGCACACAAGTCTATGCGGAACCCTCGCCCTGCTACATGGTTGGCCGCGAAACGATCCTGCCGGGAGAGAAGTCGATGCGTGCCCCCCTTGCCCTTTCGATCGCCGCCGTCGCCCTGATCGCGTGCAGCGACGGCGATTCGGCATCGTCGCCCGAGCCCACCCCGACGCAGACCGCCAGCCCCACGCCGACGCCGACCGCCAGCACTGGCGGCCTGCCGTTCAACACCGCCGCCGTCGCCACGTTCGATTCGCCCTGGGCGATGACGTTCCTGCCCGACCAGCGGATGCTGGTGACGCAGAAGGCAGGCCAGCTCCTGCTCGTCAGCGCCGACGGACGGACCAAGACGCCAGTCGGCGGCATCCCGTCGGTCGACAGCGCCGGCCAGGGCGGCCTGATGGATGTCGTGCTCGCGCCCGGATTCGCGCAGAACAAGCTCGTCTATTTCTCCGCATCGGTCGCTGGCAGCGGTGGCAAGGGCGTGGTGCTGTGGCGCGGGCGCCTGGCCGAATCGGGCAGCACCGCGCGGCTGGAGAACGTGACCGAGCTGTTCCGCGCGACGCCGTTCGTGTCGGGCGACGGCCATTATTCGGGCCGCATCGCCTTTGCCCCCGACGGCCAGCACCTGTTCTTCACCAATGGCGAGCGGCAGAAGTTCGATCCGGCCCAGGACCCCAAGGCGACGCTGGGCAAGGTCCTTCGCCTGACGCTCGACGGCAAGCCGGCGGGTGATCCGGGCCTCACGGCCAAGGGCTTCCACCCTGCGGTCTGGTCGTACGGCCACCGCAACCTGCTCGGCCTCGCCTTCGACCCGGCGGGCAATCTGTGGGAACAGGAAATGGGCCCCAAGGGCGGCGACGAGGTCAACCTTGTCCTGCCCGGCCGCAACTATGGCTATCCGATCGTGTCGGACGGCGACCATTATGACGGCCGCGACATCCCCGACCACAAGACCCGGCCCGAGTTCGAGGCGCCGAAGGTGTCGTGGAACCCCTCGATCTCGCCCGGCGGACTGATCGTCTATACCGGCGACGTCTTCCCGCAGTGGAAGGGCGACCTCTTCATCGGCGGCCTCTCGAGCCAGGCCCTGATCCGCGTCGACGTCAACGGGACGAGCGCGACCAAGGGCGACCAGTTCCCGATGGGCCAGCGCATCCGCGAGGTCGAGCAGGGCCCCGACGGCGCGATCTGGGTGCTGGAGGACGGTTCGCAGGGCCGCCTGCTCAAGCTGACGGCGAAGTAAGCCTGACGAACCCAACCCGTTCGGGCTGAGCCACGCCGGGCCCGGCCCGAACCGAATTCAGCGCACCACCAGGAAGTTGATCCGGGCCGCGGCGATCGGCTTCTCGCGGTCGTCCTGCCAGGCGAACGCCTCGACATTGGCGATGCGCGTGCCCAGCCGGACGATCCGCCCCGCCGCGCGCGTCTCCCGGTCGCGGCCGCCGCGCATATAGTCGACGGTCAGGTTGATCGGCTTGATCGTCGCACCCGTTCCGGTCAGCGCGTGGCGGAGCGTCGCCACCGCCGCCATCTCGACCAGCCCGCCGATCGCGCCGCCATGGACGAAGCCCGGCCGCCCGGTGACGACGTCGCCGAACGGCATCACCAGCACCGGCGCCCCCTCACCATCGGTCTCGACCCTCAGTCCAAGCAGCTGGGCGTAAGGCGGCAGGCTCACGACCAAGTTCCGGTCGACATGAAGGTGCCCGCGACATGCGCGACCGGCCGTTCCGGGTCGCCGTCATGCGCCACCCCGCGCACGAACGCGATCGACTCGGTCAGCCGATAGCATTCGCCGCGCCCCACCACCGTCCGCCCGGACGAGGCCGGCCGCAGATAGTCGACGCGCAGGTCCAGCGTGGCGTGCGGCACGAAGCCGCCGCGCTTCATCCACACCGCGACGCTCGTTGCCATATCCATCAGCGCGACGATCGGGCCGGAGGCGAGCACGCCGCTCTCCGGATCGCCCACGAGCTCGGGCCGCCAGGGCAGGTCGAGCTCCGCCCAATCCTCGCCATGCGCGACATAGCAGATGCCGAGCACGCCACCATGATGCGCGCGGACGCGGCGAAGGAACTGCTCGGGGTCGAACGGGACGGGCGTGGGATCGGCCATGCCGTCCGCCTAACCCGCGGCGTGCCCGCCGCCAAGACGCCGCTCTTGGCGACGACCGCCGCCCCGCCTAACCATGGCCTGGGAGAGTGACGATGAACGACCGCGTGCTGCTGACGATCGACGATGGCGTGGCCGAGGTGCGGCTGAACCGCGCGGACAAGCTCAATGCGCTCGATCCCGCGATGTTCGACGCGCTGATCGAGGCGATCGATCGGCTGGATGGCGAGCGCGCCGTGCGCGCGGTCGTGCTATCGGGCGACGGCCGCGGCTTCTGCGCCGGCCTCGACATGGCGAGCATGGCGGCAGCGGGCGATCTCGGCGCGCTCGCCGAGCAGCGTCACGGCATTGCCAATCGCTTCCAGCAGGTCGCCTGGGGCTGGCACGCGCTGCCGATGCCGGTGATCGCCGCGCTGCACGGCCCGGTGTTCGGCGGCGGGCTCCAGATCGCGAGCGGTGCCGACGTCCGGATCGCCGCGCCGGACACGCGGTTGTCGGTCATGGAGCTGAAATGGGGCATTGTCCCCGACATGGCCGGCTTTCCGCTGTGGCGCGGCCTCGTCCGCGACGACCATCTGCGCGAGTGCGTCTATACCGCGCGAGAGTTTGGCGCGGCGGAGGCACAGGCGCTCGGCTTCGTCACCCGACTCGCCGACGATCAGCTCGTCGAGGCTCGAACGCTCGCCCGCGCGATCGCCGACCGCAACCCGCACGCGATCCGCGCGGCCAAGCGGCTGGCCGCCGTGGCGGCGGACGCCGACCCCGCCGCAATCCTCGCGGCAGAGGAAGCAGAGCAACGCGCGCTCCTCGGCAGCGCCAATCAGCGGGAGGCAGTGGCGGCGAACATGGCGAGACGCACGCCGGTGTTCGAGGACTGATCGCAGGAGAGGCAGGACGACGCGTTGCGTCGCGGCGCAACCTGGGCGCATAATGCCAGGCTCTCGGGGGAGAGCTGAACATGCCTATCGGACGCTTGATCGCCGCATCGCTGATCGCGCTGTTGCTGACGGCCGCCACCCAGCCCGCGAAGAGCGGCTGGTTCGGGGTGTGGAAGCTGCGCCTCGACCGGCCCGACATGAAGCCCGAGACGCTGATCTACACCGATGCCGGCGGCGGCGCGATGCGGATGGAGTCGGTCGAGGACAAGAGCGTGCTCGTCACGCGGTTCGACGGCAAGCCGGCCACCGACGGCGGCACGGGCGCCAGGCCGGGCGGCGCGCTCGCGATCACCGCGACGTCGCCGACCAGCTACGACTGGACCTATTTCGTCGCCGGCAAACCCTGGGTCCGCGGCCGCAACCGGCTCGCCGCGGACCTCAGGAGCTTTTCGGAAACCAGCTGGCGCGTCGCGAAGCCCGAAGATCGCATCACGATCATCTACGAGCGCCAGCCGGCCAATTGATCCATCGGAATATGGCGGCATCCGTATCGGATGGATTGTCTTTTGATGCCGATAGGTTAGCCTCTCCCGAAGCGACCTTCTGAGAAGGCACGGGTACGATGCGCCAGCGGTTCATCATAATGATTGCTGCCTGGGCGCTGGGGGCTTCGTCGACTACTGCACAGACGCCGTCAGAGCAAAAGCAGAATGGCGACGCCATCGTCGTCGAGGCCGATCCCGAGGGCGACCTGAAGCTCGAACAATCGATCCGCACCGGCTTCAGCACGGAGAACTACAAGCCCGACCAAACAGGCCGAGCGTTCGAGCAGTCGGAGCGGGCGGCGCGTTGCGCCGCATCGGCTACAATGATCAGTCCCACCCTTTTGAGCGGTGTCGTCGACGGCGTTTTCAACTCCGCGGCTCATGATCGGCAACAGGATCAGCTGTTCGTCCAAACGTCGACCTGCGGGATCGGCAGTTCCGCCTTTCGCCGCAACATCACGACTCCGGGAAGCGGATCGTCGACGACGGAGGGAGGGGTTCTACTACGCGGTGCGGTCCTGATCGCCGTGTTGCAACGCTACGCGCCGGACCTTCGGCTAGACGCCAAGACCCTGCACGAGCCCGCCGTCGTCCGACGCTTCGTCGCGCGGGAAGAGCCCCGGGCGAAGCTGCGCATCCCGATGGATCTTCGATATTTCAAGGTGACGACCTGCCTGGTGCAGCAACAGCCAGAGGCGGCAATCGCGATCGTCTATGGGGAAGTTGGCGCGCCCGACCGTCGAATGCGGATCGCGCGATTGATCGATCGCGCTCGCGGATGCGTCGGTGGTGCCAAGCGGGTCGGCTTCGACCCCATCCAGTTCCGCGTATACCTTGCCGACTCGCTGTATCGCTGGACCGTTGCGGCCAAAGCGGTCGAAACGCTCGTCCCGATTGCCAGCGGCGGCAACCTGGCCGCTAGATAAAGGACGCCGCCCCGGCGTGCGCCGGGGCGGCTGCTGCCATCACCCGATCTTCTGACCGGTCTTGGCCCAGTCGGCCATGAAGCCTTCGATGCCCTTGTCGGTCAGCGGGTGCTTCACCAGTTGCTTGATGACGGCCGGCGGCGCGGTCATCACGTCGGCGCCGATCTTGGCCGCTTCCAGCACATGGATCGGGTGGCGGACGCTCGCCACCAGGATCTCGGTGTCGAAGGCGTAATTGTCGTAGATCTGGCGGATGTCGGCGATCAGCTGCATGCCGTCGAATCCGACGTCGTCGTGCCGGCCGACGAAGGGCGAGATGAAGGTCGCGCCCGCCTTGGCCGCGAGCAGCGCCTGGTTCGCCGAGAAGCACAGCGTCACGTTGACCATCGTGCCGTCGTCGGTCAGCGCCTTGCACGTCTTGAGGCCGTCGATCGTCAGCGGCACCTTGATCGTGACGTTGTCGGCGATCTTCCGGAGGATCTCCGCCTCGCGCATCATCTCGGCATGGTCGAGCGCGACCACCTCGGCCGAGACCGGGCCGTCGACCAGCGCGCAGATCTCGCGCGTGACTTCGATGAAGTCGCGACCCGCCTTGGCGATCAGCGACGGGTTGGTGGTGACGCCGTCGAGCAGACCGGCCTCGGCCAGCTCGCGAATGTCATCGACGTTAGCGGTATCAGCGAAGAACTTCATCGGCGCGCCTCGATCGTTGGGAAGGTTGCCCGCGCCTCTACAGGCTGGCCCCGCCCGCGCATAGCGCGAACATTTTGCGCGGGAAGCCTCACGCGGCGTTAACCTCTCGGCTGTAGCGATTGAGGCATGAGCCCTGCCCCCGCGACCCCCTTCTTCGACGAAGCGCGCCGCATCGAGGTGCTGCACGCGCTCGGCCTGATCGGCGCGGCGCCCGAGGCCGAGTTCGAGGCGTTGAGCGAGCTTGCCGCGCGGTTGATCGGCGCGCCGATGGCGGCGATCACGCTGATCGACGAGCGCGACCAGCACATCCTGGCGAGCTTCAACGTCGACGCGCCGTCCTTGCCGCGCGGCGAGAGCTTCTGCGACCAGACGATTCGCCAGCCCGACCTGATGGTCGTTCCCGATGCGCAGCTGGATGCGCGGTTCGCGGGCAGCGTGCTGGTGCGCGAGGCGCCGCATCTGCGCTTCTATGCCGGCGTGCCGATCGTCGCGCAGGCGGCGTGCGGACGCGCCGCGGTGGGTGCGCTGTGCGTGCTCGACCAGTGCCCCCGCGACCTGACCGAGGACCAGCGCGCCGCGCTGACCCGACTCGCCAAGCTGGCCGAGGCGCTGATCGACGCGCGCGGCGCGGCGCGCGAAGCGCTCGCGCTGGCGCAGCGGACGCACGAGCAGGCGACGATCCTCGCGCGGCACGACCGCGTGTTCCGCCAGGCCGAGCGGATGGCGATGATCGGATCGTGGCGGTTCGATCCGGCGACCGAGGCGCTTGAATGGTCGGATGGCGTCCGGCGCATCCATGACGTGCCCGAAGACTTCGAACCCAATCTTGCCAGCGCACTCGATTATTATCCGGCGTCCGCTCGCGCGATCGTCAGTTCGGCGCTGGCACATTCGATCGAAACGGGCGAGCCCTTCGACTTCGAAGTCGATTTCGACACGGCCAGCGGCCGCCGCTTGCGCGTGCGCGGCCTGGGCGAGGTGGACCGCGAGGGCGAGCGCACCGTCGAGGTGACCGGCGTGTTCCAGGACGTGACCGCCCGCTACCTCCTCGAACAGGATCTGCGCCGCAGCGCGCATGTCGATGCGCTGACCGGCATCGCCAATCGCGCCGCGTTCGACCAGCGGCTGGAAACCGCGATCACCCGCGCGGTGCAGGACGGCAGCGCGCTGACGTTGGCCTTGATCGATCTGGACGGGTTCAAGGCGGTCAACGACACGCATGGCCACATGGCCGGCGACGACGTGCTGCGCGCGCACGGACGGCGGTTGCGCGGCGAGTGGCTGACCGACAGCTTTCCCGCGCGCCTTGGCGGCGACGAGTTCGCGCTGGTGCTGGAGGGCGCGGCGACGCGCGAGATGCCGGCGCGGATCGCGCGGCTCCTCGACCTGTTCGCGCGGCCGATCCCGCTCGGCGATCGCACCGTGCGCGTCGGTGGCACGATCGGCTGGGCCGCCTTCACCCGCGACATGGCGGGCGCCCGAGACCTGATCCACGCCGCCGACACCGCGCTCTACCAGGCAAAGCGCGAGCGTCGCGGCACCGCGCGCGCCGCCAATGGCTGATCCGGCAAAGTTGCGCGGACAAGTTTTGCAGTAATCGCGCACGATCCTTGCCGACGACGCCCGCGCTGCTAAGGAAGCGCGATCATGCAGCAACCCGTGCGTATCGCACCCTCGATCCTGTCCGCCGACTTCGCCCGGCTCGGCGAGGAAGTGCGCGCGATCGACACGGCGGGCGCCGACTGGATCCATGTCGACGTCATGGACGGGCATTTCGTCCCCAACCTGACGATCGGGCCGATGGTGGTGAAGGCGCTGCGCCCACATTCGGCCAAGCCGTTCGACGTCCACCTGATGATCGCACCGGTCGACGCCTATCTCGACGCCTTTGCCGAGGCGGGCGCCGACTGCATCAGCTTCCACCCGGAAGCGGGGCCGCACGCGCACCGCACCGCACAGCGGATAAAGGCGCTGGGCAAGCGCGCGGGCGTCGTCCTCAATCCCGCCACGCCGGCCAAGATGCTCGACTACCTCCTGGAGGATGTCGACCTCGTCATGGTGATGAGCGTCAATCCCGGCTTCGGCGGCCAGAAGTTCATCGAAAGCCAACTCCGCAAGATCGAGGCGGTCAGGAAGTCGATCGACAAGCTTGGCAAGCCGATCGACCTGGAGGTGGATGGCGGCATCGACCCGGGCAACGCCGCGCGCGTCATCGGTGCGGGTGCCGACGCGCTCGTCGCCGGTACTGCAGCGTTCCGCGGCGGGCCCGATCATTATGCCGCGAACATCGCCGCGCTGAGGGGCGGTTGAACGATGTGCCCCCGCTCGATCCCGGCGCCGACGGGATCGAGGAAGGCAAGCGGCTGATCCGCCAGGGCGGCGACCAGGGACTGTCGCTGTCGGAGCGCATCGCCGAGCGCTTTCACCGCCTGACCTGGCGGACGCCGATCCACACGCTGAAGCTGAAAGGGCGGCATCCGCTCAAGCTGCTGACCGTCGCCGACGATCCCTTCTTCGGCGATATCGAGCGCGGACAGGCGCTGCTGGACGGCAAGCTGATGTTCCGCGGCGAGGCACTGCCCGTCGAAGCGCTCGCCCTCGACCGCCCCGCTTTCTCCAAGGCGTATGGCGAGCATCTCCACGCCTTTGCCTGGCTGCGCGACCTGTCGAGCGTGACGACGCGTCAGGTGGGCGCGCCGATCGCCGAATCGATCATGCGCCAGTGGATCGCCGCGCACGGGGCGACGATCTCCGAGCCCGCCTGGCGCCCCGACCTGTGGGGCCGGCGAATCCTCTACTGGACGTCGCACGCGCCGCTGATCCTGTCGTCGACCGACCTCGTCTATCGCTCGAACGTGCTGCACGCGCTCGCGCGCGGCGCGCGGCACCTGGACCGCACCGCCGATAAGGCGCCAGCGGGCGCGCCGCGGATCGCCGCCTGGTGCGGCGTCGTCGCGGCGGGGCTGATGATCCCCGGCGGTGATCCGCGCCGCATCTTTGGCGAGGCGGGGCTTGCCAAGGCGCTCGCCGCATCGCTGACCGACGATGGCGGCATCGTCGGACGCTCGCCCGCCGCGCTCTATGATGCGATCCAGCTCGTGACGATGCTGCGCGGCACCTATGCCGCGCGCCGCATGGAGCTGCCCGAATTCGCGGCCGAGCGGCTGCCCCGGATGGTCGCGGCGCTGCTCGGCGTCGCCCATGCCGACAAGGCGCTGTCGAGCTGGCAGGGCGGCTGCCCGCAGGACCCCGAGCTCGTCGTCCAGACGATCGAGGCGACGGGCGTGCGCACCCGCCCGCTCCGCCAGGCGCGCGACTGGGGCTATCAGCGGATGTCGGCGGGCAACACGCTCGTCATCGTCGATGCCGCGCCGCCGCCGATCGCGCGAATGGTCGATGGTGGCTGCGCCTCGACGCTCGCCTTCGAGCTGTCGGACGGGCAGAGCCGGATCGTCGTCAATTGCGGCGGCGCACGCTCGGCCGTCGTCCAGGTGCCCGCCGCGCTTACCGAAGGGCTGCGCACGACCGCGGCGCATTCGACGTTGGTGCTGGGCGACTCGAACTCCACCGCGCTCCACGGCGACGGCACGCTGGGCAAGGGCGTGGCCGAGGTCGAGCTGTCGCGCCAGGAAAGCGAGGCGACCAGCCGGATCGAGGCGAGCCACAACGGCTATGTCCGCCGCTTCGGCCTGGTCCATCGCCGGCTGCTCGCGCTCGGCAACGACGGTCGCGACCTGCGCGGTGAGGACATGCTGCTGCCCGAGGGGCGTCGCCGGCGCCGTGACCCCGTGCCGTTCACGATCCGCTTCCACCTCGCCCCCGATGTCGAGGTCGCGCCGACCGCCGATGGCCAGGCCGCGTTCCTGCGCCTGCCCGGCCAGCTCCTCTGGCAGTTCCGCGCCAAGGGCGCCGCGCTGGCGATCGAGGAAAGCCTCTGGATCAACGCCTTTGGCCGCCCGATCGCGACGCGCCAGCTGGTGCTGTCGGGCGAAGCCGCGCCCGGCGGGGCGAGCGTGAGCTGGGCCTTCCACCGCTCGCGTTGATGCGCGGAGAACGCACCTCCAATCCCTTCCCGTCACCCCGGACTTGATCCGGGGTCCCGCTTCTTCCATTTTTTCCGCCGATCAGATGAAGAAGCGGGATCCCGGATCAAGTCCGGGATGACGGCTTACTGCATCAGCACGAGCGGAGAATGGCGGGCGTGACCCCCTTCTTCTTGCACCCACGCCGCCACCGGCTTAACCGCGCGCCCATGACCAGCATCCCCATTCGCCGCGCGCTCCTTTCGGTCTCGGACAAGACCGGCATCGTCGATCTGGGCCGCGCGCTCGCCGCCAAGGGCGTCGACCTCGTCTCGACCGGCGGCACGGCCAAGGCGCTGCGCGACGCCGGGCTCGACGTGCGCGACATTTCGGACCTGACCGGCTTTCCCGAGATGATGGACGGGCGCGTCAAGACGCTGCACCCGATGGTGCATGGCGGCCTGCTCGCGGTGCGCGACCATCCCGAGCATGCCGCCGCGATGACCGAGCATGGCATCGGCGCGATCGACCTGGTCGTCGTCAACCTCTACCCGTTCGAGGCGACCGTCGCGAAGGGCGCCGAGCGCGACGAGGTGATCGAGAATATTGACATCGGCGGCCCGTCGATGGTGCGCTCGGCGGCGAAGAACCACGCCTATGTCGCGATCGTCACCGACCCGGCCGACTATGCCCTGATCGAGGCGGGCGAAACGACGCTCGACCAGCGGCGGATGCTCGCGGCCAAGGCCTATGCCGCCACTGCCGCATACGACTCGGCGATCGCCCAGTGGTTCGCCTTCGCCGATCAGGGCGAGCGCTTCCCGGCGACGCTGCCGCTGGCCTTCACGCGCGGCGACGAGCTTCGTTATGGCGAGAACCCGCACCAGTCGGCGGCGCTCTACCTGCCGCGCGGGCCGCGTGCGAACGGCATCGCCCAGGCCGCGCAGGTGCAGGGCAAGGCGCTGAGCTACAACAACTACAACGACGCCGATGCGGCGCTGGAGCTGGTCAGCGAGTTCCGCGACGGCCCGCCCACCGTCGTCATCGTCAAGCACGCCAACCCGTGCGGCGTCGCCACCGGCGAGACGCTGATAGAGGCGTATCGCGCCGCCTTCGCCTGCGACACGGTGTCGGCGTTCGGTGGCATCGTCGCGGTCAACCGCCCGCTCGACGGCGAGACGGCGCGCGCGATCAGCGAGATCTTCACCGAGGTCGTCGCCGCGCCCGATGCCGATGAAGAGGCCAAGGCGGTGTTCGCCGCGAAGAAGAACCTGCGCCTGCTCCTGACCGGCGAACTGCCCGATCCGGCGCGCCCGGGTCTGGCGATCAAGTCGATCGCGGGCGGGCTGCTCGTCCAGTCGCGCGACGGCGGCACGCTCGCCGACCTCGACCTCAAGGTCGTGACCAAGCGCCAGCCGACCGACCGGGAGCTCGCCGACTGCCGGTTCGCGTGGACGGTGGCCAAGCACGTCAAGTCGAATGCGATCGTCTATGCCAAGGACGGCGCGACCGCGGGCGTCGGCGCGGGGCAGATGAACCGCCTTGAATCCGCCCGCATCGCCGCATGGAAGGCGCGCGACGCGGCGGAGAAGGCCGGCTGGGCGGAGCCGCGGACGATCGGTTCGGCGGTGGCGTCGGACGCCTTCTTCCCCTTCGCCGACGGGCTGCTGGCGGCGGTCGAGGCGGGCGCGACCGCGGTGATCCAGCCGGGCGGCTCGATCCGCGACGACGAGGTGATCGCAGCGGCCGACGAAGCCGGGCTGGCGATGGTGTTCACCGGGATGCGCCACTTCCGGCATTGAGGCGGTGCGCCCGGCCGCCGCGCGCACAACCGGTCCCCCTCCCGCTTGCGGGAGGGACTAGGGGAGGGCCTTCTTCTCGAGGCCGGGCGCTCGCGGCAAGACCCTCCCCCAACCCCTCCCGCAAGCGGGAGGGGGGAAGACGGACCGCCGTTGTAACCGATACCCTCCCCCGTTTGTGCTGAGCTTGTCGAAGCACGTGCCGCGAGCGGTGCCGTCCGGGACACGTCCGTCGACAAGCTCAGGACGAACGTTGAAAAGGCGGCGCTCGCCCGAAGCGAGCGCAGTGGCGCGCCCCCGTCGCAATCCCCCGCGACCGCTGCTATCTCCACCCGTATGCCGCATCTCTATCTCGTCGACGGGTCGGGTTACATCTTCCGCGCCTATCATCGCCTGCCGCCGCTCACCAACAAGCATGGGGAGCCGGTGGGCGCGGTCTATGGGTATACGACCATGCTGTGGAAGCTCGCCGACGAGCTGCACAAGGCGGATGGCCCGACTCACATGGCGGTCATCCTCGACAAGTCGTCCAAGACGTTCCGCAACGACATGTACGACCAGTACAAGGCGCACCGCCCGCCGCCGCCCGAGGACCTCGTCCCGCAATTCCCGATGATCCGCGACGCGACGCGCGCGTTCAGTCTTCCCTGCATCGAGGAGGAAGGCTGGGAAGCCGACGACCTGATCGCGAGCTACGCCAAGGCTGCCTTGGCGCAGGGCTGGCAGGTGACGATCGTCAGCTCGGACAAGGACCTGATGCAGCTGGTCGAGGACGGCAGCCTCGACCTCTACGATACGATGAACAACCGGCGCCTGGGCTCGAGCCATGTCGTCGAGAAGTTCGGCGTCGGGCCGGACAAGCTGGGCGACGTGCTCGCGCTGATGGGTGACAGCGTCGACAATGTGCCGGGCGTGCCCGGTGTCGGGCCGAAGACCGCGGCCAAGCTGATCCTGGAGCATGGCGACCTGGAAGGCGTGCTCGCCGCGGCCGAGGGCATGAAGAAGGGCAAGCTGCGCGACAATCTGATCGAGCATGCCGACATGGCGAGGTTGTCGCGCAAGCTGGTCGCGCTGTCGTGCGACGTGCCGCTGCCCGATCCGCTCGACGCGCTGGAGATGCAGGGCATCCCCGACGCCCCCTTACGCGCGTTCCTCGACCATCACGGTTTTCGCTCGCTGCTCGCCAAGCTGTCGGCCGTGGCGGATGCCCCCGTCGCGACCCCGACCGCACCGGTGCCGGAGGATGCCGACCCGCCGTGCAACCATGACGGGTACGAGACCGTCGTCGACGAAGCCGCGCTCGACCGCTGGATCCTCGCCGCGCGGCATCAGGGCTGGATGGCGATCGATACCGAGACGACGGGAACCGATCCGATGCGCGCCGAGCTGGTCGGCATTAGCATCGCGCTCCACCCCAATCTCGCCTGCTATGTGCCCATCGCGCATGGCGGCAGCGACATGTTCGCCGAAAAGCCGGTGCAGCTGCCCCGCGAGCTGGTGATCGAGCGATTGAAGCCGCTGCTGGAGGACGAAAGCGTCCTGAAGATCGGTCACAACCTCAAATACGATTACATCATGCTCGCCCGCGCCGGCATCCGCGTCGCGCCGTATGACGACACCATCGTCATGAGCTTCGACCTCGACGCCGGGCTCCACGGTCACGGCATGGACGAGCTGGCGGCGACGCACCTGTCGCACTCGTGCATCGCGTACAAGGACGTGGTCGGCACCGGCAAGAAGCAGCTCGGCTTCCACGAAGTCGATCTGAAGGCTGCCACGCGCTACGCGGCGGAGGATGCCGACGTGACGCTCCGGCTGTGGCGCCGGTTCAAGCCGCGGCTCCCCTATGAGCGTGCGACCACCGTCTATGAGCGCGTCGACCGTCCGCTGGTCCGCGTCATCGCCGAGATGGAGATGGCGGGGGTCAAGGTCGACGCGGCGACGCTCGCGCGGCTGTCCGAGGAATTTTCCGGCCAGATGGCGGCGCTGGAGACCGAGATCCACGAGCTCGCCGGCGGCCCCTTCACGATCGGTAGCCCCAAGCAACTGGGCGACGTGTTGTTCGACCGGATGGGGTTGAAGGGCGGGCGCAAGGGCAAGTCGGGCGTCTATTCGACCGACGTCAACGAGATGGAGCGGCTGGCTGCGGACGGCGTGCCGATCGCGCGCAAGGTGCTCGACTGGCGCCAGCTGTCGAAGCTCAAGTCGACCTACACCGACGCGTTGCAGGAACAGATCAACCCGGCAACCGGCCGCGTCCATACGAGCTATTCGCTGACCGGCGCGCAGACGGGACGGCTGTCCTCGACCGATCCCAATCTACAGAACATCCCGATCCGGACGGAGACGGGTCGCCAGATCCGCGACGCGTTCGTGGCGGAGCCCGGCAACGTCATCCTGGCCGCCGACTATTCGCAGATCGAGCTGCGGCTCGCCGCGCACATCGCCGACGTGCCGCAGCTGCGCGATGCGTTCGCGCGGGGGGACGACATTCACAGCATGACCGCGCAGCAGCTGTTCGGCGAGGTCAACCGCGACACCCGCGGACGGGCGAAGACGATCAACTTCGCGATTCTCTACGGCATCAGCCGCTGGGGCCTCGCCGGGCGCCTGGACGTGTCGGCGGACGAGGCGCAGGGGATGATCGACCGCTATTTCGAGCGCTTCCCCGGCATCAGCAACTATATCGTGGCGACGACCGAGTTCGTTCGCGCCAACGGGTTCACGGAAACGCTGTTCGGGCGCAAGACCCACTTCCCTCGGATCGCGTCGAAGGTGCAGCACGAGCGGCAGGGGGCCGAGCGCGCCGCGATCAACGCACCGATCCAGGGCACCTGCGCCGACATCATCAAGCGGGCGATGGCGCGGATGGGGCCGGCGCTCGCCGAGGCGGCGCTGCCGAACGTGCGCATGCTGATGCAGGTCCATGACGAACTCGTCTTCGAGCTGCCCGAGGGCGATGTTGAAGCGGCGAAGCCGGTGATCGAACGCGTGATGGCGACCGCCGCCGAGCCGCTGGTCCAACTGACGGTGCCCTTGGGGGTTGAGATCGGCGTCGGCCCAAGCTGGGGCGCGGCGCACTAGCGCATCCGTCATCCCGGCCTCGAGCCGGGATCCCGCTTCTTCTTTCCTGTCCCGGAAAACCAGAAGAAAGCGGGACCCCGGATCAGGTCCGGGGTGACGGGTCGTATTTGTGAGCAGGCCTTTCACGCCACCGTTGCGCGATTGCCTCAGCCGGTGCGCAATCGCCGCACAGGGCTTTGGCGGCGCTGCGCTTTCGCCTAGAGGCGGGCGGCCGTGACCGCGCCCGCCGCCCCCATCCCGCCCGACGCGGCCGAAGACGATATCGCGGCGCTGGCCAAGGGTGGGCGGACCAACATCATCGGCTTCGCGCTGCGGCTCGCCGCGCGGCTCCCGTTCCTGTTCATCGCCGGGCGAGTCTATGGGCCGGAGATCGTCGGGCGCTTCGCCATCGCAGTGCTGGTGGTCGAGCTGGCGGCCTTGCTCGCGACCCTGGGCCTCAAGCGCGGCCTCGCGCAGGCGCTCGCCTCGACCGACCGGCCGCATGCGCATGTCGTGTGGGACGCGCTCGCAGTCGCGCTGATCCTGTCGCTGATCGCCAGTGCGGTGCTCTTCGTCTTTCCCGAGATCATGTACCCCAACAGCGCGGTGATCGGGCTGGAGCGGCTGCTGCCGATGGTGGTGTTCGCCGTCGCCTGCTCGGACATCTCGCTCGCCGCGCTCGCCTATCGCCACAACGTCAAGGCGGCAGTGACGGCGCGCGCGGTGATCGAGCCCTGGACGATCAGCATCGCCGCGTGGCTGCTCTCCTATGTCTCGTCGCGCGACGGGCTCATCATCGCCTATGTGTTGTCGATGGCGGCGGCGCTCGCCGCCAGCATCGTGCCGTTCGTGCGCAGCTATGGCGTGCCGAGCGGCTGGCGGCCGCACCTGACGCCGATGTTCGCGCTTGCCAGAGCCAACGCGCCGCTCGCCGGTGCCGACGCGATCGAATGGGGGACGCGCAACGTCGACCGCTTCATCCTGGGCCTCGTCTTCCCGCCCGCGGCGGTCGGCATCTATTATATGGCGCAGCAGGTCGCCTCCTTGCCGCAGAAGCTGAAGACCAGCTTCGACCCCGTGCTCGGCCCCGTCATCACCCATCGCCTCGCCGAGAACGACCGGACGGCGGTGGCGGCGCAGATCCGGCAGGTCGGCTTCTGGATTATGGCGGCGCAAGCGGCGCTGGCGCTGATCGGTGGTATCCCGGCCGAGGGCGTGATGGGGGTGGTCGGCCCGGAGTTCGTCGCGGGTGCGGGCGCGCTCTGCTTCCTGCTGCTCGCCGAGGTGCTCGCGGCCAACGGCGCGGTGGCAGAGGCGGGACTGGTCTATGTCGCGCGGCACCGCAACCTGATGCTGTCGATCGCGATCATCGGCATCCAGCTCGCGCTCACCTTTGCCCTCCTGTTCCTCGCGCGATCGCTCGGCTGGCCTCAGGGCTGGGCCGCGGCGATGCCGGCGGTCGCGCTGGCGCTGTCGCTGGGGCTGGGCTCGATCCTGAAGTCGCTGCTGCTCGCCCGGCTGCTCGGCGCGCCCGTTTCGTCATGGCGCTGGCCGTGGGTCTGGGCGGTGCTCGCGACTAGCGTGGTCGGATGGGCGTTCGTCCAGTTGCCGCCCGAGCTCGAATGGGCGGAGCTGACGATCGGCATCCCGGTGATGCTGCTCGTCTATGGCTTCATCATCTGGCGCTGGGCATTCAAGCGCGAGGATCGCGCACTGTTCGAGCGGACACCCGTGGCCGAGATCGCGCCGGAACGACCGATCTAGGTCGCCGGCGCTTACTCCGCCATCAGCCGCTGCGGCGCCTCGCTGTCGTGATAGGCGACGACCCGCGCGACGACGTTCTGCATCAGCTTCTGCCGGTCCTGTGTGGGACGCGACGTCTCGCCGATCATCACCGCCACGGCATAGGCGCGGCCATCGGGCGCGGTCAGGATACCGACATCGTTGAAGCCAGCGGTCCGTCCCATCAGATCCTGGCCCGTGCCGGTCTTGTGCGCCAGCCGCCAGCCCGGCGGCACGCTCGCGCGCAGCCGCGCGTGACCGGTGCGCGAGCTTTCCATCACGCCGATGAGGTAGCTGGTCGACGCGGGCGACAAGAGCTCGCCCCGGCGAAGCTTGGTCAGCGCGTTGGCGATCGATGCGGCGGCCGCCCCGTCGATCGGGTTGGCGACATAGGAGTTGAACGCCGCCTGGCGCACGTTCGGCGGCAGCTTGGCGCGCGCCGCCTGGAACGCGCGGCCCATCGCGTAATCCTGCTTCCAGGCAAGGCCCGCGGTACGGCTTTGCAGCAGCCGCTCGCCCGGCCCGAACTTGATCGCGCCCAGCGAGTGGCGCGTGATGAACGCGTTGACCGCCGTCGGTCCGCCGACATGCCGCAACAGCCGGTCATTGGCGGTGTTGTCGCTCATCGTCATCGCGCGTCGGATCAGCTCGCGCACCGTCGTCTGATAGACGCCGTTCTTGAGCAAGGAGGCGATCGGCTGGTGGAACAGCGTCAGGTCGCTCTGCGTGATCGTCAGCGGATCGTCGAGGCTGATGCGCCCCTGGTCGATCTGGTCGAGCGCGGTCAGCGTCACCCACAGCTTGCTGACCGATTGCTGCGGCATCGGCACGTCGCCGTTCTTGGCGACCATCCAGCCGGCATCGATGCTCTTGACCGCCACGCCGACCTTGCCGCCGAAGCCGCCGACCAGGCTGTTGATGTCGGTGACGAGCGGCGTCGGCGCGGGGATCACCACCTGCGACTGCGGCGGCGCACTGCCATGGACATAGCCCGGTGGCAGGAGCTCGGTGATGCGGCCGTCCTGCTGCTGGGGTGCAGCGCCGATCAGCGCCAGCGGCGCCAGCCCGCCCAGCGTCAACGCGCGCTCAAGCACCGAAAATCGCGATAAAACCATGTCGATCCGTCAGCCCCCGGTTGGGCGAAACCATGACGCAGCCCCCCCGACCGGGGCAAGCCACCTAAGGGGCGACTGCGACGAACCTGTCTATCTGAACGACGGATCGTGAACAACGCCCGAACGTGTACGCATTTCAGGCGTTTTTGGCGGCCTTGTTGATGCTCGCATTCTCGTTCGTGCTGAGCCTGTCGAAGCACGTGCCGCGGGTGCATCGCTCTTTGACACGTCCTTCGACAGGCTCAGGACGAACGGAGTGGAGGTACGAGCGTTTCTAGGGGATCAGCACCGTGTCCTGCGGCGGCTCCACCGTCCTGGGGTAGTCGAGCGTGTAGTGCAGCCCGCGGCTCTCCTTGCGGTGGAGCGCGGATCGCACGATCAATTCGGCCGACTGGAGCAGGTTGCGCAGCTCGATCAGGTCGGGGGTGACGCGAAAATGGCCGTAATAGTCGGCGACCTCTTCCTGCATCATCTTGATGCGGTGCGCGGCACGCTCCAGCCGCTTGGTGGTGCGGACGATGCCGACATAGTTCCACATGAAGCGCCGGATTTCGGTCCAGTTCTGCTTGATGACGACTTCCTCGTCGCTGTCGGTGACGCGGCTCTCGTCCCAGGCGCGGATCGGCGGGGGCGGCGGCAGGCCGTCCCATTGTGCCGCGATGTGCGCCGCCGCCGCCTCGCCATAGACGAAGCATTCTAGGAGCGAATTGGAGGCGAGCCGATTGGCGCCGTGCAGCCCCGACTGGCTTACCTCGCCCGCGGCGTAGAGGCCGGGCAGGTCGGTGCGCCCATCCCGGTCCACGACGACCCCGCCGCACGTATAGTGCTGCGCCGGCACTACCGGGATCGGCCCGGTGGTCATGTCAATGCCGAGCCCCAGCAGCTTGGCGTGGATCGTCGGGAAATGCGCCTTCACGAAATCGGGCCCGCGATGGCTGATGTCGAGATGGACGTAATCGAGGCCGAACCGCTTGATCTCCGCATCGATCGCACGCGCCACCACGTCGCGCGGCGCCAGCTCCAGCCGGTCGGCGTCGTAATAGGGCATGAAGCGCTTGCCCGTGACGGGGTTGATGAGCCGCCCACCCTCGCCGCGCACCGCCTCGGTGATCAGGAAGTTCTTGACCTCCAGATTGTAGAGGCAGGTCGGGTGGAACTGCATGAATTCCATGTTGGAGACGCGCGCACCCGCCCGCCACGCCATCGCGATACCGTCGCCGGTCGCGCCGCGCGGCGCGGTCGAGAACAGATAGGTCCGCCCCGCCCCGCCGGTCGCAAGCACCGTTGCGCGCGCGGTGTAAAGCTCCACCTGCGCGGTTGTGCGGTTATAGGCATAGACGCCCCAGACATTGCCCGCGCCCGAATAGCGAAGCTCATGCCGGCTGGTTGCCAGGTCGACCGCGACCATGTCGGGGACGAGCGTGATGTTGGGGTGTGCCTCCGCGGCGCGCAGCAGCGCCACCTGCACGGCCCAGCCCGTCGCGTCGTCGACATGGACGATCCGACGATGGCTGTGCCCACCCTCTCGGGTCAGGTGCCAGCCTTCGCCGCCATCCTCGGCCAAGTTGAACGGCACGCCGAGCTCGGCCAGCCGCTCGATCGCGGCGGGTGCGCGCTCGACGACGAACTCGACGACGTCGCGATCGTTCAGGCCGGCGCCCGCGACCATCGTATCCTCGACATGGTTGTCGAAGGTGTCGCCGGGCTCCAGCACCGCGGCGATGCCGCCCTGCGCCCAGGCGGTCGATCCCTCGTCCAGCCGGCCCTTGGCGAGCACGGTGACGCGGAACCGGTCGGCAAGGTTGAGCGCGGCAGTGAGGCCAGCGGCGCCGGAGCCGATGACGAGCACGTCAGTGGGATGGGGATCGCTCATGCTGCCTGTCACAATTGCCTCGCCGCATCGTTGGCGCGCCGACGGCGAACGCGCAAGCGTGGCGGCGCCGCGCGCGCCAACCGATTGGCAACACTCGGCTGGTAAGGCCTCGTCAGCGAAGAGGAATCTTGCATGTACGAGATCAAGGTCGATGCGGCGCGCGGCGTCGTCGAACTGACGCTCGGCGGGATGCTGAGCGTCGAGGAAGTCGATGAGTATATCGCCGCGTTGCGCGCTGCCTTCGTCGCCAACCGCTTGAGCAGCTATGCGATGCTGATCGACGTCAGCGACTGCCCCATTCAGTCGCAGTCGACGATCGCGGAGATGCAGCGGTCGATGGGGCCCATGCCCAAGGCGCGCGCGATCGCGCTCGTCACCGGCAGCTCGCTGGCACGGATGCAGATCCGCCGGCTGTTCACGCAGGATTATGCGCGGATCGTCGGCTCGCGCGAGGAAGGCCTGGCATGGGTCGTGTCGGGGATCGAACCCGCGTCGGCAGTCAGGCCCGGCTAGATCTGCTCGATCAATCCGCGCAATCGAAGCGGGCGCGGTGGTCCTCGATCTCTTCCAGATGCTGGTGCGCCCAGGCGCCGAGCCCGTGCATCCGCTCCGCCAGCGAAACACCGAGCGGCGACAGCGCGTACTCGACCTGTGGCGGGACCGTGGGATGGACGGTACGCGTCACCATCCCGTCGCGTTCCAGCGACCGGAGCGTACGCGTCAGCATCTGCTGCGAGATGCCGCCGACCGTCCGGCGAATGTCGTTGAAGCGGCGCGGCCCGGCGCCGAGCACGCCGACGACCGGCATCATCCACTTGTCACCGACGGCGCCGGCGATGGCGGCGACACGGCGGCAGTCCGAATTGATGCCGGGATGAGCAGGCAGATTCATGTGACCTAGTCCTGAAAATATGCGTTCTTGGCCGCCGATCGTCCGAAACATAGCTGGTGCGGGCCACAAAACCAGATCGGACCCGTCATGAACATCCTCCACATCGATTCCAGCATCCAAGGCGACGCCTCCGCGAGCCGACAGCTTTCCGCCGCGATCGCCGATCGCCTGCGCCGCGGGCATCCCAATGCCGACTATCGGCACCGCGATCTGATCGAAGCGCCGACGCCGCACCTGACGCTCGACACGGTCATGGCGGGCGACAACGAACTGCTCGCCGAGTTCCTCGCCGCCGACACGGTCGTGATCGGCGCCCCGCTCTACAACTTCACCATCCCCAGCCAGCTCAAGGCGTGGTTCGACCACGTCATCGTCGCGGGACGCACGTTCCAATATGGCGCCGAGGGTCCGGTTGGCCTCGTTCCGGACAAGCGCGTGATCGTCGCGGTCGCCCGCGGCGGCGTCTATGCCGAGGGTTCGCCCTACGCCCCCTATGAACATGCCGAAACGCTGATGCGCGTGCTGCTCGGCTTCATCGGCGTCACCCGGCCCGAATTTATCGTGGCCGAGGGGCTGAAGCTGGGTGACGAGCCGCGCGCTGCCGCGCTCGCGGCGGCGTCGGCGCAGGTCGAGGCGCTCGCGACCTAGGCGGCGTTGGCGGCGCGGGTCAGGTTGAGGAAGACGTCTTCCAGATCGGCTTCCCGCGTCGTCACGTCGACGATGCCATAGCCGTCGCGCGTCACCGCGGCGAGCACCTCGCCCGCATTCGCGCGATCCTTGCGATAGGTTATGGCGAGGCTGCGCTCGCCCACCGCCTCGACCTTCTCGAAGCAGATATTGGTCGGCGCCTCGCCGATGTCGCGATCGAGGGTGACGACGACCTGCTTTTCCTGCGCCATGCCGATCAGCGCGCGCGTCGGCTCGTTGGCGATCACGCGGCCATGATTGATGATGGCGATGCGGTCGCACAGCTCCTCGGCCTCTTCCAGATAGTGCGTCGTCAGCACCACCGTCACCCCGCGCGCATTGAGGCCGCGGACATAGTCCCAGAGCTGGCGGCGAAGCTCGATATCGACGCCCGCGGTCGGCTCGT
This sequence comes from Sphingomonas sp. Y38-1Y, assembly GCF_032391395.1. Lineage (NCBI taxonomy): Bacteria > Pseudomonadati > Pseudomonadota > Alphaproteobacteria > Sphingomonadales > Sphingomonadaceae > Sphingomonas > Sphingomonas sp. Y38-1Y. The sequence continues at coordinate 446,313 of NZ_CP135916.1, read as the reverse complement.
CGAGGACGATGACGGGGGGCGAATGCACCATCGCCTTGGCCACCATCAGTCGCCGCTTCATGCCCCCCGACAGCGTCCGCGAATAGGCGCCCGCCTTGTCCTCCAGCCCCATCGCGCGGAGCAGGTCCATGCTGCGGCGCTTGGCTCTCGGCACGCCATAGAAGCCGGCCTGGTTTTCCAGCGTCTCCAGGGGGGTGAAGAAGGGGTCGAAGGTGATTTCCTGATTGACGATGCCGATCGACGCCTTGGCGTTGCGCGGGTGCGCGTCGATGTCGAAGCCCCAGATCGAGGCGCTGCCGCTCGTCTTGTTCACGAGGCCCGCCAGAATGTTGATGAGCGTCGACTTGCCCGCACCATTGGGCCCGAGCAGCCCGAACACCTGCCCGCGCGGCACGTCGAAGCTCACCCCGTCGAGCGCGCGCTTGCCGCCCGAATAGGTCTTGCACAGATCGCGGATCGAGATGGCGGCTTCGGTCATGCGGGGTGAGGTAGTCGCTCTACCGCATCAAAGAAACACTTCTCGTCACCCGCTGTTGCGGAGCGCGGTCGCGATCGCGTTGATCGACAGGAGGATGCCTTCGCCGATGCGCGGATCGTCCTCGCCCGCCCGGTGGCGCTTGAGGAGTTCGATCTGGAGGAGGTTGAGCGGCTCGATATAGGGCGTGCGCAGCCGGATCGAGGTTTCGAGCACCGGACTCTTCTCGAGCAGCCGCGTCTGGCGGGTGATGGTCAGCAGGCCGTCGTGCGTCGCCTGCCAGCCATCCTTGATCCGGCCGAAGATCGTCTCGCGCGCGCCGTCGTCCTCGACAAGCTGCGCGTAGCGCGCGGCGATGCCCATGTCGGACTTGGCGAGCACCATCTCCATGTTGGCGAGCATCGCCGAGAAGAACGGCCAGGCCGACGCCATCTCGCGCAGCAGGCCCTTGTCGCCGAACGCCTCGAACGCCGCGCCGACCCCGTACCAGCCGGGCAGCATCACCCGCGCCTGTGCCCAGCTGAACACCCAGGGGATCGCGCGCAGATCCTCGATCGCGTCGGATTTCTTGCGGCTAGCCGGGCGTGAGCCGATCTTGAGCCCGGAGATCTCGGCGATCGGCGTCATCTGGCGAAAGAACTGGCGGAAGCCGTCGGTGCCGTAGACGAGGTCACGATACGCCTTGAACGCGGTCGTCGACAGCTCGTCCATCGCCGCAGTGAAGCGGGCGGCATCGTCCGCCGACAGCCGCTCGGGCTCCAGGCTGGCGAGCAGAGTCGCCGACGTCACCGCCTCCAGATTGGCCATCGCGCTCGCACGCGTGCCGTATTTGGCGGCGATCACTTCGCCCTGCTCGGTGATGCGGATGCGGCCCTGGACGGTGCCGGGCGGCTGCGCCTGGATCGCCGAGAAGGACGAACCGCCACCGCGTCCGACCGATCCGCCGCGACCGTGGAACAGCTGCATGCCGACGCCCGCCGCCTCGAACACCGGCGCCAGCGCCGCCGACCCGCGCGACAATTGCCAGGTCGAGGTCAGATAGCCGCCATCCTTGTTCGAATCCGAATAGCCGATCATCACTTCCTGATGCCCGCGCGCGGTCGCGACCGCGGCGATCTCCGGCAGCGCCAGATAGTCGCGCATGATGTCGGCGCCCGCTTCCAGATCGGCGACGGTCTCGAACAGCGGCACGACCATGATGTGCGCTTGGGGCGGATCCCCGGGCAGCCACAGCCCCGCTTCCTTGAGCATCAGATGCACTTCGAGCAGGTCGCTGACCGACTGCGCCATCGAGATGACGTACTGGGTGATACACTGCCGGCCATAGCGCGCGTGCGCCGCCGCAGCGGCGTGGACGATCGCGAGCTCGCCGGCGGTTTCCTCCGAATAGCTGGCATAGGGGCTGGCGAGCGGACGCGGGCTGGCGAGCTCGCGACGGAGCAGCGCGACGCGCGCGTCCTCGTCCAACGCGGCATAATCGTCCTCGACCCTGGCGGCCTTGAGTAGCTCGGCCACCACCCGCTCGTGGACCGCCGAGTTCTGGCGCAAGTCGAGCGTCGCGAGGTGGAAGCCGAACACCTCGACCGCGCGGATCAGCCGGCCGAGCGCGCCGCCGGTCGCGAGCGCGCCCTCGCCCGACCTCGTCAGCCCGCGGGCGATGCCGGCCAGGTCGTCACGCAGCTCGGCAGGACCGGGATAGGGTTCGCCGGCAAGCGCGCCAGGGCGCGGCGCAGGCTTGCCGACCAGTTCGCGGTGCGTGGCGGCCAGGCGCGCATAGATGCCCGACAGCGCGCGGCGATAGGGTTCGTCGGCACGACTGGCGGCATTGTCGCCGCTCGCCTCGGCCAGCCGTGCAACGTCGCCGTTGACCGCAACGATCTCGGTCGAGATCGACAGCTCGGCACCCAGCGCATGGACACCGTCCATATAGTGGATCAGCGCCGTCTCCGCCGCCCGCGCGAGCGCGCGCTCCAGCGATTCGGCGGTGACATAGGGGTTGCCGTCGCGGTCCCCGCCGATCCAGCTGCCCGCGCGCAGGAAGCCGGGGCAGCGCTGCCCCAAGGCGCGGTCCCACTTGGCATAGAGCGCCGGGATCGCCGGCAGGAACACGTCGCGCAGATAGCTGAGCGCGGTCTCGACCTCGTCGGCGACGAACAGCCGCTCGCGGCGGAGCACGCGCGTCTGCCACAGAAGCGCGACCTGGCGCAGCAGCGCCTCCTCAATGCTGTCGCCATCCTCGGTCTCGTCCAGGCCACGGTCCTTCATCGCCATCAGCTCGGCGATGCGGTTGCGGTGGTCGATCATCGACTTGCGCCGCACTTCGGTCGGATGTGCCGTCAGGACGGGGACGATCAGCGCGCCGTCCATCAGCGCGAGCACCTTGGCCTTGTCGATGCCGTGCTCGCCGAGTTTGGCGAGCGCATGCTCGACGTCGGCGCCCTCCTCCCGCGCAATCCCCTGCCGATCCTCGGCGAGGTTGGCGAGCATCGAGAACAGCATGAACCCGCGGACGAAATCGAGCGTCTCGTTCAGCGTCAGGCGATCGAGGCCGGGATCGATCGCGTCGGCGCCGGCGACACCGCGATGGCGGTCGACGGAAGTCGCGCGAATATACTCGATCCGCTTGAACAGCGCCTCCCCGCCATAAGCGCGGATGACGTCACCGAGCATGCGGCCGAGCAGGCGAATGTCGGGATTGTTGGCGATCGGGGGGAGCGTGGCCATGGCGCCTTGCTGCACCGCAGCGCCCAATGGGTCAACGCATCAATACGAATGCGACAGCGCCTGCCGCGGCAATTCAGTTGCGGGCGACGAGGCTCATCGCGACCCGAGCGGTGCCGCGGCCAAGGATGCCGAGTTCGCGGGCGGCGGCCTTGGACAGGTCGATCACGCGCTTGCCCGAGAAGGGGCCGCGGTCGTTGATGCGGACGATGACGCTGTTGCCGGTCAGCGCGTCGGTCACGCGGACGAGGCTGCCGAACGGAAGCGTCTTGTGCGCGGCGGTCAGCGTTTCGGGATCGCACTTCTCGCCGCTCGCGGTGCGGGCGCCGGCGATCTCGCGGCCGAAGAAACTGGCGAGCCCTTCGCCCACCTTCTCGATCACCGAATGCGTTTCGGCTGCGGCTGATGCGTCCTCGGCCCAGGCGGGCGTGGCGGCGAACAGCGCGAGCCCGGAACCGAGCACGACGATCGAGTGTTTCAGCGGCACAGGCAGTCCCCCACAGTACCCGCGACGCCAGGCGGGCGAGTGTTGGGTAGCATGACGCTTCGATGACTTCCTGAACGAACGGCTCGTTTCGCCGCTGGAATCGAACCGGCGGGCGGAAACGAGCGTTCGCCCCCCCCAGACCGATCGTGCTGAGCCTGTCGAAGCACGTGTCGCGAGCGATGCGACTTGGACATGTCCTTCGACAAGCTCAGGACGAGCGGAGGGCTTTGTGGTCAGCGCGCGTGCCGCCGACGCTTCGCCTTTCGCACCCGTCGCTTGATTCCGGCGACCAGCCCACCGTGATGCGCGGGCTCGAACGCCTGCTCCGGATGTTCGGGATCGAGCGCCTGGCTGCGCGCGATGTCGCGCTGGAGATCGCCCTTCTCAGGCGGATCGAAGGGGCGAAGCGTGCGGCCCGACCCGCGCAGCCGCTCCACCGTCTCGACCAGCGAACCCGTCTGCGCGAGCGTTTCGGCAACGACCGCAGCGGTCACGCCCAGATGCTCGGCGAGGAGGTCATCGCGGATGCCCGCGATCACTGCCCGCCGCTCATCACCGTCCGCCTCGATCACCAGGTCGCATTCGCTGTCCAGGCCCATCGAGCGGTTGTTCATGTTCGCCGAGCCGACGCGCAGCACGTCCTCGTCGGCGACCATGATCTTGGCATGGACATAGATGTCGGCGCCGCGATGGGTGATGGGCGTATAGATGCGCGCGCGGTGATGGTTGGGATGCTGGCGGAGCGCCTCGACCAGTTCGGCACGCGCGGCGCCCATCACCTCTTCCTCCAGCCAGCCATCGGCGACCATCGGATTGACGATCACGAACTCGGGACCGTCGGGCTCGTCCAGCCGCTTGACGATCGCCTCCGCGATCACGCGCGAGGCGAAATACTGCGTCTCGATATAGGCGTGGCGCTTCACGCCCGCGATCATCGCGACGAACATCGCCTCGATCTCTCGCACTTCCTCGACATCGTCGATCAGCCCGCGCGTGCGGGCGATGGTGATGTCGACGTCGCGAAACTGCGGATCGAGCGCGTCGGGCCAGGGATCGTTCCCCGGCTCGGGCTCCGGCAGGTCGTCGCCGCCCGCGATCGTCCAACGCAGGCGCGCCAGGTCGCCCAGCGCCTTCGCCACGTCGCCGTCGACCGCCATCGAGGCGTCGTGCCACGGCATGTAGCGCCGGCCGGTGAACGGCCGCCGCCGCCGCTCGTCATCGTCCAGATGCTCGCGCGTGTCCCATCGCGAGGCGGTCATGTCGATCCCGCCGCAGAACGCGAAGCTGTCGTCGATGACGACGATCTTCTGGTGATGGCTGGCCGCGAACGGGTGCGCATTGTCGGGCAGGAAGGTGATGTTCGGCCGCGCCATCCAGCGCAGCAGCCTGAGCGCGGTGGTGCCTCGGCCAAGCAGCTTCACTGCCGCCACGTCCCAGGTGAGGATGTTGATGCACAGGTCAGGCTTGGTGTCGGCCAGCCAGGTCAGGAACGGCCCCAGCTCGGTCGGCGCACCGTCGCGAGGGTTGGTCCGGTCGAGGATGATGCGCGTGTCGAAGTCCCAGCCGATCAGCATGATCCGCTCGCGCGCCTGCATCATCGCGCGGCGGGCATGGGCGTAATAGTCGGCGGCATCGACGATCAGCGCCGCCCGGTTCGCCCGGTCGGTGCGCCAGCCATGCTCGGCGAGGGTCATATGGGTCTGGGTCCCTCGGACGTCAGGACGTGGGTGCAGAGCTGGGCTTGCGGCGTGTCGCCGTCCTCGAGCGCGGCGACCGTGACCCAGCCCTGGCCGCGCAGCGCCGCCGCTTGGGCGGCATCGGCATCGACGGGCACGAACAGCCGGCGGCGCTCGACCGGCGCGAGGCCGGCGTCCAAGATCGCATCGGCATAGATCGAGAAGCCGACCGCGGCTTCCTCAGCGCCATCGTCATGGACGATCGCATAGGTGCCGCCGCGACCCACCTCGACCGGCACGCCGACCTGGAACAGCGAGAAGCCGAGCCAGCTCTGGTACTCGAACCCGTGCCGCTCGGTGGGGTCGAGCGTCAGCGCGACGCCGTCCGGCACCGACGCGGCGATCGCCTCCAGCCCGTCGAGCCGGCTTGCGAGCGCGGCGCCATGTGCGCTTCCCCGCAGTCGGGCGAGTGCGGGCGCGAACGGCCCCGCGGCCTCGATCAGCGGCAGGAAGTCGGAATCGATCGCCGCGACGCCGGCGGCATCCTTTCCGTCCAGCGCCTCGCGCAGCGCCGCCAGCCGATCGGGGGCGAAATCGCGGGCGAGTTCGGTGAGGAGGTCGGGCAGCGTGAAGTCGATCGACAGGCCGACCAGCCCCGCCGCCTGCACCGCCTCGACCGCGACGCCGACGATCTCGCGCGCGGCAGCGACGGTGTCGCGGCCGATCAGCTCGCAGCCGATCTGGCGCGCCGCGCGCTCGGGTCGAAGCTGACCGCCGCGCAGGCGCACGACCGCGCCGGCATAGGAGAGGCGCACGGGCCGCGGATGATGACCCATGCGCGTGGCGGCGATCCGGCCGACCTGTGCGGTGATGTCGGGCCGAACCGCCAGCGTCGCCTGCGACACGGGATCGACGAACCGGACCGAATCGCGTGCGCCGCCCGCCTTCAGGCGTCGCCTGAGCGCCGCTTCGAACTCGACCAGCGGCGGGTCGACCTGCTCGTAACCATGCAGGAACGCGGTAGCGAGCACCCGCCGCTCCAGCCGCGCGGCAGCGTCGGCAAAGGGCGGCAGGCGGTCGTGAAACCCTTCGGGCAGGAGGCCGGTCATGGCCGGCCTCCTAACCGCATCAGAACTTGAGCGCCATCACCGTCTTGACGCCCGGGAGCGCGCGGACCTTGGCGATCAGATCGGGGGTGACGGGCTCGTCGACGGAGAGCAGCAGCACCGCCTCGCCGCCGGCCGCGCGGCGACCGAGATGGAAGGTGCCGATGTTGACCCCCGCCTCGCCCAGCGTCGTGCCGATGCGGCCGATGAAGCCGGGCGCATCCTCGTTGACGACATAGAGCATGTGGCCGGCAAGATCGGCCTCGACCTTGATGCCGAACAGCTCGACCACGCGCGGCGCCTCGTTGCCGAACAGCGTGCCCGCGACCGACCGCTCGCCCGCCTCGGTCTTGACCGAGACGCGGACGAGGGTGTGGTAATCGCCCTCGCGCTCGGTCCGGACTTCACGCACCTCGATCCCGCGCTCGCGCGCGAGAAAGGGCGCGTTGACCATGTTCACCGTGTCGGAGTGGACGCGGAGGTAACCCGCGAGAACCGCCGAGACGATCGGCTTGGGGTTGAGCTCGGCCGCGGCACCCTCGGTGTGGATCGAGATGCGCGGCGCGGCATCGCGGCTGAGCTGGCCGACCAGGCTGCCGAGACGCTCGGCGAGCGCCATGTACGGACGGATGCGCGGCGCTTCTTCGGCCGAGAGGCTCGGCATGTTGAGCGCGTTGGTGACGCCGCCCGAGACGAGATAGTCGGCCATCTGCTCGGCGACCTGAAGCGCGACGTTGACCTGCGCCTCGTTGGTCGAGGCGCCCAGATGCGGCGTCGCGACGAAGTTCGGCGTGCCGAACAGCGGATGCTCCTTCGCAGGCTCGGTCACGAACACGTCGAGCGCGGCACCGGCGATGTGGCCGCTGTCGAGCAGTTCCTTGAGCGCCGCCTCGTCGATCAGGCCGCCGCGCGCGCAGTTGACGATGCGCACGCCCTTCTTGGTCTTGGCCAAGTTCTCGGCCGAGAGGATGTTGCGGGTCTGGTCGGTGAGCGGCGTGTGCAGCGTGATGAAGTCGGCGCGGGCGAGCAGCTGGTCGAGCTCGACCTTCTCGATGCCGAGCTCCAGCGCGCGGTCGGGCGAGAGGAACGGGTCGTAGGCGACGACCTTCATCTTGAGACCGAGCGCGCGGTCGGCGACGATCGAACCGATATTGCCCGCGCCGATCAGGCCGAGCGTCTTGCCGGTCACCTCGACGCCCATGAAGCCGTTCTTCGGCCACGTTCCCGCCTGCGTCTGCGCATTCGCTTCGGGAAGTTGGCGGGCGAGCGCAAACATCAGCGCGATCGCGTGCTCGGCGGTGGTGATCGAGTTACCGAACGGCGTGTTCATGACAACAACGCCCGCGGCGCTGGCGGCGGGGATGTCGACATTGTCGACGCCGATGCCGGCGCGGCCGATGACCTTCAGGTTCGTCGCGGCGTCGAGGATCTCCTTCGTCACCTTGGTCGAGGAGCGGATGGCGAGACCGTCATACTCGCCGATCATCGCCTTCAGCTCGTCGGGCGTCTTGCCGGTGATCTCGTCCACCTCGACCCCGCGCTCGCGGAAGATCTGGGCGGCCAGGGGGGACATCTTGTCGGAAATCAGGACCTTGGGCATGGTTCAGGCTCCATATCTCCCTCTCCCCTTCAGGGGAGAGGGCTGGGGAGAGGGGAAGTCGGGGAGCGGGCGGAGACGGAGCGACATGCCCCTCTCCCAACCCTCTCCCCTGAAGGGGAGAGGGCTTTAGGAAGCCTTCGCCTGGGCGTAGGCCCAGTCGAGCCAGGGGCCGAGCGCCTCGACATCGGCGGTGTCGACCGTCGCGCCGCACCAGATGCGCAGCCCCGCCGGCGCGTCGCGATAGCCGGCGACGTCATAAGCGGCGCCTTCGGCTTCGAGGAGCGACGCCATCTTCTTGATGAACGCCTCGTCCGCGCCCTCGACGGTCAGGCAGACGCTGGTGTTCGACCGCGTCGCCGGATCGGCCGCCAGATGCCCGAGCCAGTCGCGCTCGTCGACGATGCGGCCGAGCGCGGTCGCATTGGCGGTCGAGCGGCCGATCAGCGCATTGAGCCCGCCGATGCCCTGCGCCCATTCGAGCGCGAAGATGTAATCCTCGACCGCGAGCATCGACGGCGTGTTGATCGTCTCGCCCTTGAACAGGCCCTCGATCAGCTTTCCGCCCTTGGTCATGCGGAAGATCTTGGGCAGCGGCCAGGCGGGGGTGTAGCTTTCGAGCCGCTCAACCGCGCGCGGCCCCAGGATCAGGATACCGTGGCCGCCCTCGCCGCCCATTACCTTCTGCCAGGAGAAGGTGGTCACATCGAGCTTGTCCCAGGGCATGTCCATCGCGAACACGGCCGAGGTCGCGTCGGCGAAGGACAGCCCTTCGCGGTCGTCGCGGATCCACTCGCCACTGGGCACCCGAACGCCGCTCGTGGTGCCGTTCCAGGTGAAGATGACGTCGTGGCTCTGGTCGACCGTCGTCAGGTCGACGATCTCGCCATAGGGCGCCTTCATCACGGTCGGCTCGATCTTGAGCTGCTTGACCGCGTCGGTGACCCAGCCCTCGCCGAAGCTTTCCCAGGCGAGCAACGTGACCGGACGCGCGCCGAGCAGCGACCACATCGCCATCTCGACCGCGCCGGTGTCGCTGGCGGGAACGATCGCGATGCGGTGCGTGTCGGGCACGCCCAGGATCTCGCGCGTCAGGTCGATCGCGTACTGGAGGCGGCTCTTGCCGAGCTTCGAGCGGTGGGAGCGGCCGAGCACGCGCGTGTCGAGCTTGTCGGCGGACCAGCCGGGCGGCTTGGCGCAGGGACCGCTGGAGAAATGGGGGCGCGCCGGCTTTTCGGCGGGTTTTGCGGACGCAAGGGTGGCGTTGGCGGCAGGCAGGTCAGTCATGTCAGTCTCTCCTCGCAGAGAGCACGCGCGGCGTTGGGACCGCGTGGCCCGCCGGCGGCACTAGCGGCGGCGGCGGGGGAGTCAATTGGATTGTTGGGGATATGTATAGCCCCTCCCCCCTGGGGAGGGGCGCGAGAGAGTTACTTCGCCAGCACCGCGCTCGCCTGCGCCTCGCCCTGGTCGCGGACGGCCTTGGCGCGGGCCTGTGCCTGATCCTTGACCAGTTCAGCTTCCTTGCGCAGCGCGTCGGCACGCACGTTGATGCGCTGCGAGTCATAGCCCTGCGACGTGCCCGCCTGGTTGGTCAGCGTCGCGGCCTGCTCTTCCATCTGTGCCGCCTGGTTGGCGGCGGCGGCCTCGATCGCGTCGCCTTGCGCATCGGCCTGGTCGCGGATCTGGTCGGCCTGCTGCTCCTGCGGCGACTGGGGCGCACAGGCCGCAGCGGCAAGCGCCAGCGGCAGCAGCGCGAAAGCGGGGCGGAGCTTCATCTTACTCACCTCGATCAAAGTCTATGGCCCGGGGCAACGCCGCGATGAAGCGAAGGTTGCGCGCCGGTCGCTCCCGCTCCTAAGCCGCTCCAATGCTCGTCCGTCTCGCGCTCAGCGACTTTCGCAACCATGCCGACGCGGTGATCGAGCCGGGGCCGGGCTTCGTCGCGCTGACGGGGGAGAATGGCGCGGGCAAGACCAACGTGCTGGAGGCGGTGTCGCTGCTCGCCCCCGGTCGCGGCCTGCGCCGCGCGACCTTTCCGGCGATGGCGCGGCAGGGCGGGCCCGGCGGCTTCGGCGTCGCCGCGACGCTGATCGGCGATGCGGTGCTCGGCACCGGCGTCGAGCCGCGCGCGCCCGAGCGGCGGATCGTGCGGATCAACGGCGCCGGCGCGCCCGCCACCGCGCTCGCCGAATGGCTGGCGGTGCTGTGGCTGACGCCCGCGATGGACCGGCTATTCGCCGAACCGGCGAGCGAGCGGCGGCGGTTCCTCGATCGGCTGACGCTGGCGCTGGAGCCCGGTCACGCCGCCCACGCGACGCGCTACGAAACCGCGATGCGCGAGCGCAACCGGCTGCTCGCCGACGATGCGCCCACCGATCCGCAATGGCTCGTCGCGCTCGAGGCGCGGATGGGCGAGCATGGCGCGGCGATTGACGCGGCGCGGCGGCGGACCGTGGCGGCGCTGTCGGCGATTCTCGAGTCCGCCAGCGAAGGCCCTTTCGCACGCCCGTCGCTCGCGCTTGAAGGCTGGGCGGGCGATCGCGACGGACTGGTGCGCGAGCTGGCGCAAGGCCGCGGGCGCGATGCCGCGGCAGGACGGACATTGGTCGGCCCGCACCGCGCCGACCTCGCCGTCGCGCATCGTGACAAGGCGCAGGCGGCGGCGCTGTGTTCGACTGGCGAGCAGAAGGCGCTACTGCTTGGCATCGTGCTCGCGCACGCCGATCTCGTCGCCGCGACGATGCCGCACCCGCCGGTGCTGCTGCTGGATGAGGTGGCCGCGCATCTCGACCCCATCCGCCGCGCCGCGCTGTTCGATCGGCTTGCGGGCAAGGGGCAGGTATGGATGACCGGGACCGAAGACGCGCTGTTCGCCGAACTCGGGCAGGAGGCGACGCGGCTGCATGTCGCCGCGGGGCAACTCAGCCCGGCTTGACTTTTTCGTTGTTCCGGCCCATTTGCCGCAGTGCAGCGACGCTTTCAACCGAAGCAGCGTGATCGGCGAGGGTGAACAATCCCGCCAGGCTCGCGTCGCCTAGCCAGCATCCCATGTCACGCGGGGCGCCTCAACGACCCCGCCCGTCGTGCGCCTTTTGTCGTGCCCGACGCGCCAAGATACGAGTTTTCCATGTCCTTTTCGTCGCTCGGCCTCTCGCGGCCCGTGCTCGATGCGCTCGCGCAGAAGAATTACGACACCCCCACCCCCATTCAGCAGCAGTCGATCCCGGCGCTGCTCGACGGCAACGACCTGCTCGGCATCGCGCAGACCGGCACCGGCAAGACCGCGGCGTTCATGCTGCCGTCGATCGACCGGCTGGTGAAGGCGAACATCCGCCGCAAGCCGATGCGCTGCCGCATGCTGGTGCTCGCGCCGACGCGGGAGCTCGCCAGCCAGATCGCCGATTCGGCACGCGACTATGCCAAGTTCACCAAGCTGACCGTCGCGACCGTGTTCGGCGGCGTGCCGATCGGCCGCAACCGCCGCGACACCGCCGCGGGCGTCGACATCCTGGTCGCCACGCCGGGCCGGCTGATGGACCTGATCGAGCAGCGCTGCATGAGCCTGGCCGATCTGGAGATCCTCGTCCTGGACGAGGCGGACCAGATGCTCGACCTCGGCTTCATCCATACGCTTCGCAAGATCGTCGCGATGCTGCCGGTCGATCGCCAGTCGCTGTTCTTCTCGGCCACCATGCCGAAGACGATCAAGGAGCTGGCCGACAAGTTCCTGACCGACCCGGTCGAGGTGCGCGTCGCTCCGGTGAGCTCGACCGCCGAGCGCGTCGAGCAGTATGTCACGCACGTCAACCAGGCCGAGAAGCAGGCGCTCTTGACGCTGTTCTTCCAGCGCAACGAGGTCGAACGCGCGATCGTGTTCACGCGCACCAAGCATGGTGCCGACCGCGTCGTGAAGCTGCTGGGCTCGAACGGCATCGTCAGCCACGCGATCCACGGCAACAAGTCGCAGCCGCAGCGGGAGAAGGCGCTGGCCGATTTCCGCGCGGGCAAGGTCAAGATCCTGGTCGCGACCGACATCGCCGCGCGCGGCATCGACGTGTCGGACGTCAGCCATGTGCTCAACTTCGAGCTGCCCAACGTGGCCGAGCAATATGTCCATCGCATCGGCCGCACCGCGCGGGCGGGCAAGACGGGCGTGGCGTTCGCCTTCTGCGATGCCGAGGAGAAGGGCTATCTTCGCCAGATCGAGAAGCTGACGCGCCAGAGCATCAGCGTCGTGCCGCTGCCCGACAATTTCGAGGCCGAGAGCCATCGCATCAAGTCGAGCCGCGTCGGCCCGATCCCGGCCGAGCGCCCCGAGCGCCCGCGCCAGGAGCAGGGCCCGCGCCGTCCGCGCGCGACGCACTCGGCCAAGCCCGCGGGCGAGGGTCGCGGTCATGGCCGCCCCGGCGGTCCGCGCCGCGACGGTCGCCCGGGTGGCCGCCCCGGCGGCAACCGCGGTGGCGGCGCCCGCGCTCAGGGTTGAAGTCTGAGAAGTAAGAAGCGGGACTCCGGTCGAGCCCGGGGTGACGAGGATGGCAAGCTCACGCTTTGCTCTCTTCGTCACCCCGGACTTGATCCGGGGTCCCGCTTTTTCGTTGCTGAACCGCCTATAACCGGACCGGCCAGCATCGGTTCAAGCCGCCGTTCGTAGTGCCCGCCCGGTAGCGGGGCAGCACCGAAAGGCTTGAACATGGGTATCCAGCGTAACCTCACTCTCCTCGCCATTCTGGCCGCGACCGCGGCGACGCCGGCGGCGGCGCAGAACTGGGACTGGGCCGGCGGCCGTGCGGGCGCGCCGATGATCCGGCTGGTCGGCGCGGGCGTACCGGCGCTCTATCCCCAGCTTCGCCGCTCCAATCGCGGCCGCGCCTTCGTCATGCGCAACTTTGATCGCAACCGCGACGGCCGCATCCAGCCGGTCGAGGCGCGTGAGGCCAATGCCGCGTTCGAGATTCTCGCCGGCGCACGCCGCGATCGCTTCGACTGGGAAGCTCGCGACGTCGCTCTCGTCCGTGAGCGGCCGGGCCGTTGGGACCGCGCGGCGATGCAGGGCTATGGCTTTCGCCAGACGCCGCGCGGCGCGATGATGTCGCTGTCCGAGGAAGTGCTGTTCGCGACCGACAGTGCGGTGCTGCGTCCCGGCGCGATCCGCCGCTTGGAGCCGCTGGCCGATTACCTCCGTGGCAATCCCGGTGTCCGTGTCGCGATCGACGGCCACACCGACTCGCGCGGCACTGACGCACACAACCAGGGCCTGTCGCTCCGCCGCGCCGATGCGGTTCGCGCCGCCTTTGACGAGATGGGCGTGACCCGCGCGCGCTTCAGCGTTCAGGGCTATGGCGAGCGCCAGCCCGTCGCCAGCAACGCGACGCCGCAGGGCATGCGCCAGAACCGCCGTGTCGAGGTGACGTTGCTCGGCCGCCGCGCGAGCGAGTTTGCCGCGCGCTGATCCGAGCATCCGGGTGCCGCCCCCGTGCGGGGCGGCACTCGCCGCTTCCCTTTCCCGCCGCATTGCGCTTGGATGCGCGACGAGGATGAACGGAAAAGGGTCTGATTTGATGAAGCTTTTGCACGCGCTCGGTACCGCCGCGCTGATGGTCTCGATGCTCCCGGGCGCCGCGGTCGCCAAGCAGGCCGCCGCCACCGCCGAGCCCCGCTTCATCCACCACGTCTTCTTCACGCTCAAGCGTCCCGGCAATGCCGGGGATCGCGCCAGGCTGATCGCCGCGCTTCGCAAGCTGATGGCGACGCCCGTCATCCGCACCTATCAGATCGGCCAGCATGCCGGCACGACGCGCGACGTCGTCCAGCGCGGCTATGACGTGTCGCTGACGCTGACGTTCGACAGCCCCGCGGATCAGGAGACCTATCAGGATCATCCGATCCATCTGGCGTTCGTGCGCGACAACGCCGCGCTCTGGTCGAAGGTCGTCGTGTACGACACCGTTCCCGTCCCCTGATGGAAAAGGCGCCGCGGGCGTCGGCCCGCGGCGAGGCATCGAGGCAGGAGAGCATCGATCCGCATCGGCGGATGCCTTGCCCCTGCCCCGCGGCGCATAGGCTTCGAAGCGCGATCGGCCGGCTTCGCATAGCGGCCGCATAGGGCTGAGAGACGCCCATTTCGCTTTCGTTACAGGCGCCGCGCCCCTATATGATGGGCATGGCAACCAGCAACGAAAACGAATACGGCGCCTCCTCAATCAAGGTGCTGAAGGGCCTCGACGCCGTTCGCAAGCGGCCGGGCATGTATATCGGCGATCCCGACGACGGGTCGGGCCTCCACCACATGGTGTTCGAGGTCAGCGACAACGCGATCGACGAGGCGCTGGCCGGCCATTGCGACCGCATCCTCATTACCTTGAACGCTGACGGTTCGGTCAGCGTCGAGGACAATGGCCGCGGCATCCCGACCGGCATCCACCCCGAAGAGGGCGTGTCGGCGGCCGAGGTCATCATGACCCAGCTCCACGCCGGCGGTAAGTTCGAGAACACGTCGGATTCGAACGCCTACAAGGTGTCGGGCGGCCTTCACGGCGTCGGCGTCAGCGTGGTCAACGCGCTCAGCGAATGGCTCGACCTCAACATCTGGCGCGATGGCGAGGAGCATTACATGCGCTTCCGCCACGGCGATGCCGAGGCGCCGCTGAAGGTGATCGGCCCGGCGCCAGAGGGCAAGAAGGGCACGCGCGTCACTTTCCTCGCCAGCCCTGAGACGTTCAAGATCACCGAGTACGACTTCGACAAGCTCGAGCACCGCTATCGCGAGCTTGCGTTCCTCAATTCGGGCGTGCGCCTGTTCCTGCGCGATGCGCGGCACGAGGAGGCGAAGGAAGTCGAGCTCTATTACGAGGGCGGCATCGCCGCGTTCGTGAAGTATCTCGACCGCGCCAAGCAGCCGCTGATGCCCGATCCCGTCGCGATCACGGGCACGCGCGACGACGTGACGATCGACGTCGCGCTGGAGTGGAACGACAGCTATTACGAAAACGTCCTCTGCTTCACGAACAACATTCCCCAGCGTGACGGCGGCACGCACCTGGCCGCGTTCCGCGCCGCGCTGACGCGCACGATCAACAGCTATGCCGACAAGTCGGGGCTCCTTAAGAAGGAGAAGGTCACGCTGACCGGCGACGACATGCGCGAGGGGCTGACCGCGATCGTCAGCGTCAAGCTGCCCGATCCGAAGTTCAGCTCGCAGACCAAGGACAAGCTGGTCAGCTCCGAAGTGCGCCAGCCGCTCGAATCGCTGATGGCGGACAAGCTCGCCGAATGGCTCGAAGAGAACCCAGCCGTAGCCAAGCAGATCATCCAGAAGGTGATCGACGCCGCCGCCGCGCGAGAGGCGGCGAAGAAGGCGCGCGAGCTCACCCGGCGCAAGGGCGTGATGGACATCGCCAGCCTGCCCGGCAAGCTGGCCGATTGTCAGGAGCGCGATCCCGCCAAGTCCGAACTGTTCCTGGTCGAGGGCGATTCGGCCGGTGGCTCGGCCAAGCAGGGCCGCGATCGCCATTTCCAGGCGATCCTGCCGCTCAGGGGCAAGATCCTCAACGTCGAGCGAGCGCGGTTCGACCGGATGCTGGGGTCGAAGGAGATCGGCACGCTCATCCAGGCGATGGGCACCGGCATCGGCCGCGACGACTTCAACCTGTCGAAGCTTCGCTATCACAAGATCGTCATCATGACCGACGCCGATGTCGACGGCGCGCACATCCGCACGCTCCTGCTGACGTTCTTCTATCGCCAGATGCCGGAGATCATCCAGGCCGGGCACCTCTATATCGCGCAGCCGCCGCTCTATAAGGCGACCAAGGGGCGTTCGGAGGTGTACCTGAAGGACGACGCCGCACTCGACGAATATCTGGTCGAGGCGGGTGTTGGCGCAATGGTGCTGGAGGGCGCATCGGGCACGCGCGCGGACAAGGATCTGCGCACCCTGGTCGAGCATGCGCGGCGGATGCGCACGCTGATGCGCTACGTCCCGCGCCGCTACGACGCGTCGATCATCGAGACGCTGGCGCTGGGCGGCGCGCTCGATCCCGAAGCCACGCGCGAGATGCGGGCCGAGCGACTGGCCGAAGTCACTCGCCGCCTGGACCTTGCCGATGGCGAGGGCAAATGGTCGGCGGAGATGAGCGAGGAAGGCGGCTTCCACTTCCGCCGGCTGTGGCGGGGCGTGACCGATCACCACATCATCGAGGCCGCGTTCCTGGCCTCGGCCGAGGCGCGCAAGCTCCACGGCCTCGCTGCCGAGGAAGCCGCGACCTATGTCAGCGCCGCCAAGCTGATCCCCGCGCGCGGCCAGGCGCAGGCGAGCGAGGGTGTCGAGGGCGAGGACGAAGGCGTCACCGTCCAGAAGGGCGAGACGCTGATCGGCCGGCCGAGCCAGCTCCTGGAGGCGATCCTGGCCTCGGGCCGAAAGGGCCTGTCGATCCAGCGCTACAAGGGGCTGGGCGAGATGAACGCCGAGCAGCTCTGGGAAACGACGCTCGACCCGTCGGTTCGCTCGATGCTCAAGGTCGCGATCGATCAGGCCGATGTCGCGGACGAGATCTTCACGCGCCTGATGGGCGACGTCGTCGAACCGCGCCGCGAGTTCATCCAGGAGAACGCGCTGAGCGTGGCGAATCTGGACGTCTGAGGCTGCTCTGGAGTGACCCGATAGCATATCTAGATTAAGAGATTGTGTGTTTCCAAACGGTGATCACGTGAGCATATCCGATAATAGCAATATCGATTGTGATGAGGTTTGTCGGGTCGCACGCCGAAAGATTGATAAGCAAGCGGTCGCAACTAGGAGCGTCGTCAGCGGTATATCGGTGTGTGTGGCGTCTATCCCTGGGTCTCTGACAGTACTTTGGCCTCTGAACTGATGCCGATAGCAGTGGAATCGCGAATGGCCCGGGAGGGCTAACCGCGGGCTCATCCGGCGCGGGTGCCGGAGGGAGTGCAGGTGGGCTTCGGCACTATTTAAGGGGCATCGTAATCGATGCGCGAAGCCCGTCTGCGACGGCGTCCGCCTTGGACTGCGACAGCCGCGGATTGAACCTGACCGAGGGAAGCGCGGCGTGGGGATCTAAGCGGTAGAGCTAGACAGCACCGTTACCGACCCTCGGTCCGGCGTGGCAGGAGAGCAGCCGGATCTTGCTTTTGTCCAAGAAGGCATCACGCTTGACGCACAACAGCACGGTAAACTGCGCGGTGGCGCCGCAAAATATCGCTGTAAACGACCCCGTTCGAACGGTTGCGAGCGTCCCGACGTTCTGTTCTCATGGAGTATGCTCTGCAGCCCCGCGCACAGCGACACCGTCTTTACCATGCCACTGTTCGGTCAGTTAATGGCGCTGATGATGCCGGAACCGCCGCGTGGCTGAGCGTAGCGGACCAAACGCCGGCGATCAGCGCCCCTTCACCGCGTTTAGGATCGCGCGCCCATAGGCAGTCTTTTTGAAGCGCTCACCGGCTTCGCGCGCCTGGTCGGCGGTGATGAACCCCATCTCGAAGGCGATTTCCTCGAGGCAGGCGATCTGGATGCCCTGGCGGTGCTGGAGCGTGCGGACGAACTCGCCGGCTTCGAGGAGGCTGTCATGCGTGCCGGTGTCGAGCCAGGCATAGCCGCGGCCCATCTGCTCGACGAAGAGGTCGCCAGCTTCCAGATAGAGGCGGTTGAGGTCGGTGATCTCGAGCTCGCCGCGGGCCGAGGGCTTGAGATTGCGGGCGAGCTCGACGACGCGATTGTCGTAGAAATAGAGCCCGGTGACGGCGTGGTTGGATTTCGGCTGCGCGGGCTTCTCTTCAAGGCTGATCGCCTTGCCGCCTTCGCCGAACTCGACCACGCCGTAGCGCTCCGGATCCTCGACACGGTAGCTGAACACCGTCGCGCCGCTCGGCCGCGCGACCGCGCTGGCGAGCAGGTCGGTGAGGTGCGCGCCGAAAAAGATGTTGTCGCCCAGCACCAGCGCGACCTTGTCGTCGCCGATAAAGTCCGCGCCAATGGTGAACGCCTGTGCCAGGCCATCGGGGCTCGGCTGCTCTGCATATTGGATGGCGAGCCCGAGCTGCGACCCGTCGCCGAACAGGCGGCGATAATTGTCGATGAACTCGGGGCTGGAGATGATGAGGATGTCGCGTATGCCCGCCAGCATCAGGACGCTGAGCGGATAGTAGATCATCGGCTTGTCATAGACGGGCAGCAGCTGCTTGTTGACCGCGAGCGTCGCGGGATGAAGCCGGGTGCCCGATCCGCCTGCGAGGATGATGCCCTTCATGATCGTGCTCCGATGAGTTCGTCGAGGATGTCGCCAAGCGCTGCCTGCCAGGCGCGCGGCTCGATGCCATAGGCGGCGCGGATTGCGTCGTGGCTGAGCAGCGAGTTGGCGGGCCGGCGCGCCGGCGTCGGATAGTCGGCGGTGGTGATCGGGTTGACGGCCGCGGTCGGTCCGCCGCGCGCCGCGCTCTGCGCGAAGATCTCGGTCGCGAACCCGGCCCAGCTCACGCCGCCCTGGTTGCTGAAGTGGAAGGTGCCGCTGGGCGCCTCCGGATCCTCGGCCAGGCGGATCGCGATCGTCAGGAGCGCGGCGGCGAGGTCGGCGGCGCTGGTCGGGCTGCCGCGCTGGTCGTCGACGACGCCGAGCGTGTCGCGCTGGGCGCCGACCCGCAGCATCGTCTTGACGAAATTGTTGCCGTGCGCGGACACGACCCACGCCGTTCGCACGATCGCATGGCGCGCGCCGGAGGTGCGGACCGCCAGTTCCCCGCCGAGCTTCGAGGCGCCATAGACGCCGAGCGGCGCGACGGGATCATCGATCTCCCAGACCCCGTCCTTGTCGCCCGCGAACACATAGTCGGTGGAGACCTGGACGAGCGGGATGCCCGCTGCCGCACAGGCCGCGCCAAACGCCGCCGGCGCCATCGCGTTGACCGCCCATGCCGTCACCTGGTCACTCTCGGCCTTGTCGACGCCGGTATAGGCCGCGCCGTTGATGACCGCCGCCCAGGGCCGCTCGGCGACCTTGGCCGCGATCGCGCCCGTGTCAGTCAGGTCGAGCGCCCCGCGATCGAGCGCCACCACGCGCCACCCCTCGGGCAGCGCGGCGCGCGCCAGCTCGATGCCGAGCTGGCCGCCCGCGCCGGTGACGAGGATCTCGTGCATCAGGCCGCGACGCCGCGGCGCTCGGATGCCTTGGCCGCGACCAGCGGACGCCACCAATCCTCGTTGGCGAGATACCATTCGACCGTCTTGCGGATGCCCGTCTCGAATGTCTCGGCCGGCGTCCAGCCGAGCTCGTCGCCGATGCGGCTTGCATCGATGGCATAGCGCTTGTCGTGGCCCGGACGATCAGCGACCTCGGTCATCTGCTCGGCATAGGGCTTGCCGTCGCCGCGCGGACGAAGCTCGTCGAGGATGCCGCAGAGCGTCTTCACCACCTCGATGTTCTGGCGCTCGTTATGCCCGCCGACATTGTAGGTGCGGCCCGGTGCCCCGCGTTCGAACACCGCCTGGAGCGCGCGGACATGATCCTCGACATAGAGCCAGTCGCGGACCTGATCGCCCTTGCCATAGATAGGGAGCGGCTCGCCATCCAGCGCCTTGGCGATCATCAGCGGGATGAGCTTTTCGGGGAAGTGATAGGGTCCGTAATTGTTCGAGCAGTTGGTGATGAGCACCGGCAGGCCGAAGGTATGCCCCCAGGCGCTGACCAGATGGTCCGATCCCGCCTTCGACGCCGAATAAGGCGAGCGCGGATCATAGGGGGTCTCTTCGGTGAAGAGCCCCGTGTCGCCCAGCGTGCCGTACACCTCGTCGGTCGAGATGTGGTGGAAGCGGAACGCGTCCTTCTCGGCGCCCTCCAGCCCGAGCCAATAGGCGCGCGCCTCCGCAAGCATCGTGTAGGTCCCGACGACGTTGGTCTGGACGAACGCGCCCGGCCCGTCGATCGAGCGGTCGACATGGCTCTCGGCGGCGAGATGCGTGACGACCTCCGGCCGGAACTCGGCGATGGCAGCACGCACGGCTTCGGCATCGCAGATGTCGCCCTTGACGAAGCGATAGCGGTTCGAGCTCGCCACCCGCTCGACCGTCGACAGCGTGCCGGCGTAGGTCAGCTTGTCGAAGTTGAGCACCTCATGGCTCGTATTCTCGATGAGGTGCCGGACCAGGGCCGAGCCGATGAAGCCGGCGCCGCCGGTGACGAAGATGCGCATGGGTAAGTCCTTCAGGCGAGCGGCGCGAGCGGGCGGCCGTCATAGTCGAACGGGCTGTCGAAGTCTGAGAGGGCGGGCTGCACCTTGTCCTTTTCGGACAGTTCGGGCGTGACCCCCGCCGGGATCGGCCAGTCGATGCCGACGCTGTCCCAGGCGATGCCGCCGTCATTGGCGGGCGCGTAGAGTCCCGAGCACTTGTAGGTGACCTCGCAATCGGGCTCGAGCGTCACGAAGCCGTGCGCGAAACCGATCGGAATGAACAACTGGTCGCCATTCTCGGCCGAGAGTTCCGCCCCCACCCATTGCCCATAGGTTGGCGACCCGCGACGCAGGTCGACCGCGACGTCGAAGATGCGACCGCGAATGCACCGAACGAGCTTGTCCTGCCCGGCCGGCGGCGTCTGGAAATGCAGCCCGCGCAAGGTGAACGCCGGTACCGACAGCGAGTGATTGTCCTGCACGAACGCGCAGTCGATGCCGATGGCCGCGAACGCGTCGCGATTGTAGGTCTCGGTGAACCAACCACGGGCATCGCCGAAGCGACGGGGGCGGATGAGCTGGACGGGAGAGGTCATGGGTGCTGGCTAACGGCGATTTCGCTAATCCGCTAGTCCGCCCACCAGACGCCCAAAAGTCGGGCGCCGCCGCATTTGGTCCTTACTCCTTGCGCTTGTAGAGGTGGTCGGCTTCGGCGACGCCCTGCTTGAACACCTTTCGAAGCGCCATACGCGCGCTAGCATCGGCACGAAGCACGATATCGCGGACCTTTTGCTCAGGGCGTCCACGAAAGGAGGTGACATGAAAGCTGTCGTCCGCTCGTAAGGCCTCGTCCGCGAAATAGTAGTTCGAGACGCAGCAGCGAAAGTCTTGGGTCTGGATGGGACTAACGGAGTGCCAAGATTGGTTATGCGTTGCCATGACGGCCAGGCGGTTAAAGCGGCTGTGAACGGTTATCTGCTTGCCCTCGACCCCTTCCGGCCAAAGCTCGAGGTTACCGCCATTCTGTTCTTCCCAATCGGCCGTCACGTAATAGAGCAAATTTAGCACACGCCAACGATTACGGTCCTTGTCATGGGAATTGTCAAGATGAGGATTCAAGTATTGATCCTTACCCATCATCGAAATTCCGCCGGCGTACAGATGAACATCAGGATAAGCCGACGCCATATCGCAAATGCTTTTAACAATTTCAACAACGCGTTCGTCCTGAAAAGCGTAAACGCTTTCCTCCAGAATTGGATCGTACTGGTTCATTTGCGCTGCGATGTATTTGTACTCACGAAGCGTCTTTTTCAGCTTCATGGTTTCCGGTTTTGGGAACTGCCGGTAGATCGCGAGCGCCATCTCCCGCGGCAACAGATCATCAATGTAAAAATGACCGATGCCGTCACGCGTCGCTGCATATTGCTCGGCCATCCGATCCTTCTCTTCGATCATCCGCTGCACGATGATATCGGCAATTTCGCGTCGGCTCGTCATAAAGGCACCATCTCGTTGCGTTCGCTCACGTCGAAGCGGAGCGCAGATAAACCCCTTTACCCGGGATACAACCGATAAGGTATCCAATAAAAGCCGGGCCTCGCCAGCGGCATCGGGAAATTCTGCGACTTCGCACGCCTTCGGTGCGATTGCGTTTCGTGTACGCTGCGACTTGTCACCGAAGATCACCTCTGGTAGCCGCCCCGCGTCACGAGCCGTCCTTATGTCGGCTGTGCCGTCGTGCTGCCTCTCGTGCGGGGGCGGGCGGGTTCGGTCTCTTGGTCTGGCGATGCCGTCCTGCACGGGTACGATCGATGTCCGCAGGGCGACGGTGAGGCTAGGGCGTTAGAGAAACCGTATGAAAGCGTATCAGATCAGGCGTCCGGGCGGCGGGATGCTCCTTCGCCTCGAGAATCTGGCCGTGGCGCTCGCGCTTGCCGTTCTGCCCGCGATCATGGCAGTCCTGTTTCCGGAGGATCAGGTCAACCAGACCGTCGTCTTCGTCACCTATATCTACAGCCTGATTTCGACGACCATCGGCCTGATGTTGTTCAGGAGCATCATCCGTTATCCCGGCGTCGAGGCGACGGCCTATATCCTGCCGTCGTTCACGATCTCGTTCGGCATTCTGCTGACGTTCCTCATCCTGTCGCGCCTTCAGTACAGTCGGTCGCTGCTGTTCGTCAGCTTCGTCGTGGTCATCGTCTGGTATGTGATCGTTTATGCGGCGGATCGGCGGCGACGGATGATGACGATCGGGATCGTGCCCGGGGGCGATTCGCTGTTGTTGCTCGATGTGAGCGGCGTGCGCTGGTTCCGGTTGAACGATCCGGCGGAGCTCGCGCTGGTCGATGCCGTTTCGGCCGATCTGCGCGTCGACCTGCCGACGGAATGGGATCGCGCGCTTGCCGACTGCGCGCTCGCTGGCGTTCCCGTCTATCATACCAAGCATCTCGCCGAATCGCTGACCGGCATGGTTCAGCTCGAACATCTGTCGGAGAACAGCTTCGGCACCCTTGCGCCGATCTCGGCGTACATGACCATCAAGCACTGCGTCGACTGGCTCGCCGCTGTCGTGGTCGGTATTCTCCTCGCGCCGTTGATGGTGTTGATCGCGGTCGTGATCCGGCTCGATTCCCGTGGGCCGTCGATCTTTCGCCAGACGCGCATCGGCTATCGGGGGAAGCCGTTCACGGTCTACAAATTCCGGACGATGAGCGCGGCGCCTGCGGGCCAGCAGGCGCTCGACGCCGCGAAGACGCAGACGGGGGACAAGCGCATTACCAAGGTGGGCGCGTTTCTTCGCCGCAGCCGCGTCGACGAACTGCCGCAGATCCTCAACATCCTGAAGGGCGAGATGAGCTGGATCGGTCCACGCCCCGAAGCACAGGTGCTTTCGCAGTGGTACGAAAGCGAGATCCCCTTTTACCGCTATCGTCACATCGTGCGTCCCGGTCTGACCGGTTGGGCGCAGGTTCATCAGGGGCACGTGGCCGAGGTCGAGGACGTCAAGACCAAGCTTTACTACGACTTCTACTACATCAAGACCTATTCGCCCTGGATCGACCTGTTGATCGTCGCCAAGACGGTTCAGACGGTTCTGAACGGGTTCGGCGCTAAGTGAGCGATCCGGCAGAGTCGCGACGGTGATCGATACAGCAGTCCATAAGGGCGTGCCGGATGGGGCGCGGCGTCTGATCTGGGACGTGTTCTTCGCGCAGGCCGGACGCGGCATCGACTTCAATGCGCACCTGCCATGGGCCGATGCTGCCGATACGCGGTCGGTGACGATCGGTGATGTCGCGACGCGTGCCGCCTTGGTGGTTCGCCCGGCTCTTCAGCCCGGGGTCGCGATGATCGGCTTCGTCTGCGTCGATGCGCGGGTGCGGGGGCGCGGTTACGGCGCGGCGATGCTGGAACGGGCCCATCAAATGCTCGAGGACGACGGGATCGCCGCCGCCCTGCTCTGGACGAAGATCCCGCCGGTCTATCGTGGCAGCGGTTATCAGGTTCTCGATCGGGACCGGTTCGTGACCTTCTCTTCAGAGCCCATGGCCCGAACGGTCGCCCATGTCGATTCGGCCGCCTGGCCTGGTGCGGACGACATCGCCGGGCTGCCGGCCTTTGCCACGTCAGCGGAACGACTTTCCGATGGGAATGCGCGTGCGGTGGTCCTGCATGGCGGGGGCGGCGTAACGCTGGCCGACTGGCACGGCGGGGCGGATGCGGTGGCGAGGTTGATGCGCGCCGCCGGGTACGACCGCTGGTCGGTCAATCTGTCTTCGGCCGATCGGTTCGACAGGATGCTCGACCCGGCATTATTCGCGGTCGAAACACGCGACGGCGCCTATACGATGGTGCGGCGCTTCGACTCGTCGCTCGCGATCGATCCCGTTTCGCTTGCAGATCGAATCTAGGATATGACCATGACCGCCCCGATGCTGCCGATCGTCAAGGTTCGGATGCCCCCCCGCGACACGCTGATGCCCGCGCTCGGCGACGTCCTCTATGGCGCGATGCTGGCCGAGGGCGAGCAGGTCTATGAGTTCGAGCGGCGATTCGCCGAGCAGTTCGGGCTTCCAGGCATCCTTGCGTTCAGCAGCGGAACCGGCGCGCTTCATGTCGCGCTTCTGAGCTGCGGCGTCGGGCCGGGGGACGAGGTCGTCAGCACGTCGATGACGGCGGAGCCGACGAATACCACGATCCTGCAGGTCGGGGCGACGCCGCGATTTGCCGATGTCGATCCGGCGACGGGCAATCTCGATCCGGCCTCGGTCGAAGCGGCGATCGGACCGCGCACGCGCGCCATCCTCGTCGTTCACTATGCCGGCTATCCCGTCGACCTGCACGCCATGCGCGGTATCGCCGATCGGCACGGCATCGCCTTGATCGAGGATTGCGCCCACGCGCTCGGCGCGCGTTACGGCGGGCAGGCGATCGGCACGTTCGGCGATGCGGCGATCTTCTCGTTCCAGGCGATCAAGCACATGACGACCGTCGATGGCGGGGCCCTGGTGCTGCGCGATCCCTCCAAAGTGCGCGACGCCCGAAAATTGCGCTGGTTCGGTCTGGAAAAGGGGGTTCCCCGGACCGTCGTCGACATCACCGAGGGCGGCTTCAAATACAACATGACCAACGTGGCGGGCATGATCGGCCTGCAACAGCTGGACACGATCGGGGATGCGATCGCGAAGCACATCGAGCATGGCCGCGCCTTCGACGCGGCGTTGGCCCGTATTCCGGGACTCGCCCCGGCGCGTATCGAACCGGACAGCGAGCCCAGCTACTGGATCTACACGTTGCTCACCGACGACTCCGCTGATGTCGAGCGGCGGTTGGGGGAAATCGGCGTGGCGGCGTCGAAGCTTCACCGGCCCAATCATCTTCATTCGGTATTTGCGCCGTATCGCCGGGACCTGCCCGGGCTCGAGACCTTTTATCGCCGGCTCGTCCACATCCCCTGCGGATGGTGGGTGTCGGACGACGATCGCGCCCGGATCGTCGACGCGTTGGCAAGGGGTTGAGCCGTGGCCGTTGCGCTTTTCGACTGCCGGATCGATCCTGCGATCGCGGCGGGGCTGGACCCGGTCTGGGCATCCGGCCGGCTGGCTGCGGGGCCCGCGGTTTCCGAACTGGAGGGGCGACTTTCGGCGCTGGTGGGCGGGCGTCCCGTCGTCGCGACGAGCGACATGACGCAGGCGCTTGCGATCGCGCTTCGTCTTGCCGGCGTGGTTCCGGGTGACGAGGTGGTGACACAGGCGCTGAACTGCATGTCGTCGAACAGCGCGATCGCGATGGTCGGCGCCACGCCTGTCTGGGTCGACGTCGATGCCGAAACCGCCTGTGTCGATCTCGATGATCTTCGCGCCTGCATCGGTCCGCGGACGCGCGCTGTCGTCATCTATCACGTCGCGGGCTATGTCGGCGATCTGGCGGCGCTGCGCAGGGTCTGTGCCGACGCCGGCGTCCCGTTAATCGAGGACGCGAACAATGCGCTTGGCGCGTCAGCAGACGGCATGCCCGTCGGCAGCGTCGGCGACTTCGCCGTCTTTTCCTTTTATGCAAATCGTCAGATCAACGCGGTCGAGGGCGGCGCCGTGATCTGCCGCGACGAAGCCGACGCTTCCCATGCCCGACGGCTCCGCAGGTTCGGTATCGATATGGCGAGCTTCCGCCGACCGGATGGCGAAATCGACCCGGCCATCGATGTGCCCGAAATCGGCTATTCCGCGAGCATGCCCAACGTCAACGCGGCGCTCGCCTGCCTGCAGTTTGACGATCTCCACTCCCGGATCGAGCGCAATCGTGCCAACGCCGCCTTTCTGTCCGCGGCGCTGCGGGATCGTGACGGCCTGACATTTGTTCGGGAGCGAGAGGGCTCGCGCGGTGTCTTCTGGGTCGCGCTCGTGCGCAGCACCCGGCGCGATGCGCTGCTCGCCGATCTCAAGGCACGTGGTATCCAGGTCTCGAAGCTGCATCAGCGCAACGACGCTTATTCCGGGTTTGGCGCCCGGCCGCGCATTCTGCCCGGAACGACCGCGCTCGAGCACGAGATGCTCGCGCTACCCTGCGGTTGGTGGCTATCCCCCGCCGATCTCGAGACCATCATCAACGCGGTGCGCCGCTACCTGATTGCCCCATAACTCCCCGCTCATATCTGTCGCTACGGCGGCATAGGAAGAAACGAGATGCTCGACGGCAAGACGCTTATGATTACCGGTGGGACCGGGTCGTTCGGAACCACAGTGCTCAGTCGCTTCGTCGCCACCGGCGTCAAGCAGATCATAGTCTTCTCCCGCGACGAGAAGAAGCAGGAGGACCTGCGGATCGAGCTCAAGAGCCCGAAAGTCCGGTTCGTCATCGGCGATACGCGCGACGCTCAGTCGATCGACAGCGCGATGCGCGGTGTCGACTACGTCTTTCACGCGGCCGCGCTGAAGCAGGTGCCGTCGTGCGAGTTCTATCCCATGGAGGCGGTTCGCACGAACGTCGTCGGGACTGACAACGTCATTCGTGCCGCGGTCAATCATGGCGTCAGCCGCGTAGTGCTGCTCAGCACCGACAAGGCAGTTTACCCGATCAACGCGATGGGCATTTCGAAGGCGATGGCCGAGAAGGTACTCGTCTCGCACGCACGCGGCATGGACGCGCGCGGTCCGGTGCTTTGCGCCACGCGCTACGGGAACGTCATGGCCTCTCGCGGGTCGGTAATTCCGCTGTTCATCGAACGGGTCAAGTCGGGCCAGCCGATGATGATTACCGATCCCGCCATGACCCGCTTCATGATGTCGCTGGAAGATTCGGTCGACCTCGTGCTGCATGCGTTCGAGAATGGTCAGCAGGGAGACATCTTCGTCCAAAAAGCGCCGGCCTGCACCATCGAGACGCTCACGATCGCGCTCAGCGAACTCTTCGACGCGCCGTGCGAGACCGGCATTTTGGGGACGCGGCACGGTGAAAAGCTGTACGA
Organism: Sphingomonas sp. Y38-1Y; assembly: GCF_032391395.1. NCBI lineage: Bacteria > Pseudomonadati > Pseudomonadota > Alphaproteobacteria > Sphingomonadales > Sphingomonadaceae > Sphingomonas > Sphingomonas sp. Y38-1Y. The sequence goes on along the minus strand of NZ_CP135916.1, from coordinate 419,101 downwards.
GACGCTTGTCTCGCGCGAGGAAATGGCAAAGGCCGAGGATATGGGCCGATATTTCCGCGTGCCTGCCGACAACCGCGACCTCAATTACGAGCTTTTCATTTCCGAAGGGTCGCAGGCGCTCAACCAGATCGACGATTACACGTCGCACAACACTCAACGTCTCGATGTCGCCGAGACCAAGGCGCTGTTGCTGACGCTGCCCTATGTTCAGGCGGCGCTGCGCGGATGACGGGGGCCGGGCGTCGAGGGTTCGCATGACCGTACCGGCAGACGCCCCTGCGGTGCCGCGCCGCCCCGGCGCGCGCATCGCGCCGCTGCTCGATGTCGCGGCGCTGTTCGGCGGGCGTGTCGGCGGCATCGTCGTCACGCTGCTTTTCATCCCGCGATATCACGCGCTTCTGGGCGGATCGACATTTGGTGCGGTGTCGATCGTCCTCTCGCTGCAGGCGTTCTTTCTCGTCTCCGATCTGGGCCTCGCGACGCTCATCAGCCGCGACACGGCGATCGCGCGCGGCGACGCCGCCGCACTGACCCGCGTCGTCTGGATGCGCCGCCGCGCCGAGGCGTTGCTGGTGGCGATCGCGGTGGCCATCGGTGCCATCGGCCTGCTCTGGCCGCTCGTCTCGCCAGACCGATTTTCCGGCTGGTCGTTCGAGGACGGCGTGAACGTCGCGATGATCGCACCGCTCGTCATGGCACTGGTTGGGATCAATATCGTCCAGCTCAGCATGAACGCCCTCGGCGCGTATCGAGCCAGTGCCGCGACCGCCGTCATCGGCGCGATCGCACGGGCGGGGGCGACGGTGGCGGTGTTGACGCTAGTTCCCACGCTGCGCGCGTTCCTCGTGGCCCAGCTGATGCTCGCATTGGTCCATCTCGTCGGGGTTCGCTGGATGTTGGAGCGAAGCTGCGGGCCAGCTCGCTGGCAGGAGCCGCTGTTCCAACGCGGGGCGATCGCCGACCTGTTGCGTCGCTGCGTCCCGCTGACCGTCTACACGCTCGCATCGGCGGCCGCGGTCAATCTCGACAAGACGATCGTGAGCGGCTTCATCTCGCTCGAAACGGCGGGCAGCTATTTTCTGGCGACGACCTACGCGATGGTGCCCATCGCGGTCCTGTCGGGCCCCATCAACAGCTATTTCGCGCCGCGCGTCGCGCATGCGCGTCATGCCGGTGACGAAGCCGGCGAAAACCGGCTTGCGCTGTTGTTCCAGACGGTCCTGATGTGCGCCGTGGTCGGTCCCTCGCTCAGCCTTGGGTTGCAGATACACGACTGGCTGCCGCTCTGGCTTCGCAGCGCCAGCGGCATCGACCAGATCGCGACGATCGCGCCCATTCTGCTGGCTGGCGGGGCGCTTTCCGCCTCCGGCTTCTACCCCACCACGCGGCTGATTGCCGGGGGCGATCACAACTATCTCGCGAAATTGTCGTTCGCGTGCGGCGTGGCGGTTCTGGTCGCCGCGGCATGGTTTGCTTCGCGCGGCGACTTGATCGGCGTGGCCTGGAGCTATTTTGCCTTTTACGCGGCGGGATTTGCCGGCCTCTGGCTGCGCCTGGGTCATGTCGCGGGCTGGCGCTGGCTGACACGCTTCCTGGCCGCGAGCTACGCCGTTCCTGCGGCCGTCATCGCGCTGTCGTATCTGCTGGTCTATGCCGGGACCCGCAGCTCTCCCTGGAGCATCGCCTTTGCCCTTCCAACCACCGCAGCGGCGTTGGCGAGCCTTGCCATTCTGGCCGGGCTTTTCGTCCACCTACGCCCGAAGATGCGGTGCGCCCGCCAGCAGGAACAGACGCGTTGACCACGATCACGATCATCATCCCCACGCACAACCGCCAAACCTATGCGGCCGCGGCGGTGGCAAAAATCGCGTCGGTCCTACCCCAGGCGCAGATCGTCGTCAGCGATACTAGTGCGGACGACGGCCTGCGCACGATGCTTTCCGGGCAAGTCCCGGCCGGTATCGAGCTCGCCTACATGCGCCCTGGGCGTAAGATGGACGTGGTCTCGCATTTCGAATTCGCACTCAGCCACGCGACCGGCGATTACGTCATGTTCCTGGGCGACGATGATTGCGTCGGGCCGGGCTTGACCGATGTCGCCGAATGGGCCGCGCGGAACCGCGTCGATGCGGTTTTCAGCTACGGTACCAAGTTTATCGCGAACTATTTCTGGCCCGGCGTGCGCTCCCGCTTCTACGGCGATGGCTACGCCGGCAGCCTGTTCGTGCACCGGTTCGATGGGGCGGCGAGGCGGATCGATCCGATCGCGGCACTGCAAGAGGCGCTGCGCGATCTTGGCCGGGGACTGGGCACGATGCCGCGGCTTTATCACGGTCTGGTCGCGCGTACGCTCATCGAACGGGTGCGAGCGCGTTTCGGCACCGTCTTCGGGGGGGTCACCCCCGATATCTACAGCGCGGCGCTCATCAGCGCGCTGGCGGAGAACGCTTGGCAGGTGGATTATCCATTCTGCCTGCCCGGCGGCTCACCTTCGAGCACGGCGGGTACGGGCGCGGCGGGGACGGACCTGACATCGCTCGTGGCGCATCCGCATACGGCCGCGTTTGACAATTTGCAGTGGGATCCGGTCATCCCCGCCTTCTACGCGCCCTACAACGTCTGGGCGTTCTCGCTAAAAAAGGCAGTGGACCGTATCGATCGCGCGGATCTCCGGCCCAACCTTGCCCGTCTTTACGCCGTGGCACTCATAAACAATCGCGAGCAGCGCAAGCGAATCTACGCCGCGAGCCGAAATGCCGGGCAACTCGGCATCGGAACGGGCAAGATCGTGATCGAGGGTGCTTACGAACTCTCGTTTCAGGCGCGCCGCATCGGCGCTCGGCTGTTGAAGCCGAGGGCGGGTGGAGGTGCGATCCACTATCGGGATCTGCCCACGATCGATGCGGGATACGACCGCCTTGAACGCCATATCGCCGATAACGGCATTCGCCTGACGCTGCCCGACCTGACCGCGTGACGGTGGTTTCGGCCGGGCGCGGGGCAGCTTCGAATATGGATAGGTAACGTAAATGCCAACGATCGTCGTCTCCGGCGTCAATCTGACCGAAGGTGGGACGCTGAAGGTCTTTCAGGACTGCCTGCGAGCGGTGCGAGCGGTGCTGCCGGCGTGGCGGGTCGTCGTCTTGGCCAACAATCGAGATGTCATCGACGTCGGCGATGTCGAAATCATCGAAATGCCAGCGCCAAAGAAATCATGGATGCGGCGGATTTATGCAGAGTATGTCGAGTTTAACTCAATATCCAAGCGCTTGGATGCCGATATATGGCTATCGATGCATGACATGTCTCCGCGCATTAAGGCGAAGTCGCAATTCGTATACTGCCACAACGCGAACGCATTCTATCGACCTTCCCTATCGGAATTAGCTATCTCCCCAAAGCTTCTACCATTCACCCTGCTTTACTCGATTTTCTACCGCATCAATATTCGGTCAAATATTGCTGTCATTGTCCAGCAGGATTGGTTGCGGAGGGAATTCAAGCGGCGTTACGGCGTGGACTCGGTCATCGTCGCGCATCCTTCCGAGGCGGTTGTTGAGCAGCCAGGCGGCTTGCCGGCCAGGATCAATACGTTTTGCTACCCGTCGCTCTCCCGTCCGTTCAAGAACTTCGAACTAATTTGCGAAGCCGCCCGCCTGCTTGCCGATCACCCGGCTTGGTCGGGGCGCGTGCAACTTACGCTCTCGCCGGACGATACGCGGCTTACGCAGAATCTCTATGGTCGCTACGGCGATGTTCGGGGACTCGAATTCATCGGTCGCCAGGACCGTGCCGGTATGGCCCGTCTCTATGACGCGATGGACTGCCTCCTGTTTCCGTCGCGGCTGGAAACCTGGGGTTTGCCAATCAGCGAAACCAAAGCGCTCGGAAAGCCAATGATCGTGGCCGACCTTCCCTATGCGCACGAAACCGTCGGAAACTACGATCACGTGCGGTTCGTCGACCCCGCAAGCTCGCGAGCGCTTGCAGATATAATGCTCGACGTCCACCGGAACGGGTGGTCGTCTACGCCGGTTCGTGTGGCACCGGTGGCCCAGCCTTTTGCCAATTCATGGCACGACCTGATCAAAACGATGGTCAGGATGCACGAGGGGAAAGCGGCCTAGCGCGCGGCCCGGACGCGAGCTGCGTTGAGACGCGACAAGCCGCGCCAAAACCCGTATCGGGTCTGTCATCATGATCGATCTGCAACCTGCGATGCAAGAGCCCTCGACGTACGCGCCGATTGGCGGAGAGGCCGGTCCGGGCGTTATCGCCTTTGGTGCGCTGCTGATGATCCTGTTCGTGCCGGCCGCGACCTTCTATCTGGCCGGCACGTCGTCGATGGCGCCCGGCGTCCTTATTGTCGCGCTCGTGCTGATTGGAATGCAAACGATCGGGCTGACGGGGGTCGGCGGGCGGGATTTCTTCAGGCGGGACCTCACGCTGTCACTGATCGTGGTGGTGCTGCTCTCGGTTCACCTGGTGGTGCGGGCACTCGCCGTCGAAGTCGATACGACGAAGGCGGCGGGCTCGCTGCTGATCGCGCTGGCGGCGATCATCGGATGCGGTGCGGCCAGCACGCTGTTCTCGCGCGCCGGGGACGGCGCCGTGCGGGCGGCCGTCATGGCGGCGATGGCTGTCCTGCTTCTGTCGGCGATTTTCAGTCTCGCCGGCATCCAGCCGCCCAGCGAGACCGCGACAAGCAAGCCGACCTTCCCGTTCACAGAGCCTTCGCATTTCGCCGGGGTTCTCCTCCCGGTGATCGCATTCCTCGCCGTCACGGGCAGCGGCTGGCGGCGATGGGCCTGGATCCTGACCGCGTTCGCGCTCGGCTATCTGCTCGAGAACCTCTCGATCGTCGTGGGTTCGGTGGTCGTTGCCGTCGCTTGTCTTGCCGCCACCCGGCTGGCCATCTTCGGCGCGATCGCGATCCTCATCCTGCCGTTTCTCGATCTCACCTATTTCCTCGATCGGATCGAGTTCGATCCGGCTGCGACCACCAACTTGTCGAGCCTCGTCTACATCCAGGGCTGGGAGCTGATCCGGGCTGGCCTCAGAGATACCTACGGATGGGGACTGGGCTTTCAGCAGCTTGGCTTCACCTTTCTCGACGCGCCGACATCCGATCTGATCTACCGCCTCAACGGCGGCAGCGACCTCAATCTGCGGGAAGGCAGCTTCGGGCTGGCCAAACTCGTCAGCGAACTGGGGATATTCGGGTTAATCATCGTGCTTTACCACGGCTTCCTCGCCGGCAAGGCATTGCTGAGTTTGCGCCGTGTCGCCATCGGCAGGGACCGTCGACCCCTCGTGGAAATCTTGGCGATGTGCAGCATCTATACGTTCGTCATCGACATGTACGTGCGCGGTACGGGTTATTTTTCGGGGCCCGCCTTTCTGGCGGTCACGTCGGTGCTTTTGCTGCACCGGTTGCCGTCTTCTCGGACCCTGCCAGCGCCGACGTGAGGCGTCGCTCAGGCGTCCGCCTGGGTTGTCTCTCCGCGCGGGCGATCCGCGAACATTCGATCCTTCAGCGCAAGGAAACGCTTCTCGAAAAAGTGCCAGGACAATGATGCTACCAGGAAAGACGCGGCGATCGAGGCGGTAGCCTCGACGGCGACTGGCAGCTTCATTCGATGAACGATCGCAAATACAATCAGATGCCACATGTATAGGCCGTAGCTGATGCGGCCGACATATCTCAGCGGCGGGACTGCCAGGACCCTGATGCGACCAGCGCAGGCAATGAAGGGAGCGGCGAGAAGGCCAAGGCCGGTGTACATGAAATGGGCTTGCGGCACCCACTTTTCAGTATGGGCAAAGTCGGCGATCGGTACCTTCCAGAAGCAATATCCGACGATCGCCCCTCCCGCGACAAGCATCGCGCCGAGAACGGCACGGCGCCTGACTAATGCGACGATCGCCCCGGCGCCGAGCATATCGATGCAGGACGGCAGCGAGACGATCGTCATGTAGGGATTGTTCGTGGCGTCGTAGATCGCTTCGCGAACCAACGGCGCCAAAATGATCGAGGCAGCAGCTAGATAAGCCGGCTTCTTCACGTAGTAAACGAGCCATGGCCATATCAGGTAGAATTGCTCTTCTACGGCAACCGACCATAGATGGCCGATCACACCGCCGGGTACGTTTGGCGCAACGGCGCCGATACGATAATTTCCGAAATAGAAAAGGAAATATCCGTAACCTGCGATCGAGAGGCCAGCAATGGTCGTGAGTACCAGATTTACGATCAAATAGGCATAGTATAGAGGGAATATTCTTACACTTCGACGCCAGAAGAACTTTGCTATATAATGCCAGATTTCGGACGACCGCTCACCCATCAGGATCGATGTAATCAGATATCCGCTCAGTACGAAGAAGAGCGGGACACCCATCCATCCAATCGGAAATATTCCGAGGTGGAAGATCATCACGGAGATAACCGCGATTGCCCGCACCCCGTCCAACTCGGGAACATAGCTTTTCATGGTCGGCCCATGAAGCACGAGGTTCGGAAAATCAACGTGCTGGCCGTATTCCAGAATTCGGCGCCGGCGTGGCCCTGCCGGATTCCTAGATGGCAAACAGACCGCTGTTGATGAAATCCCGCGCCTCCTGCCGGGTCTCGAAGGTGAGCAGGTTCATGCCGCCGAGGTGAATTGCGGAAGCGCCGTCGCCGGCGCGGTGCCTGAACGATACGCTTGTCGCTCCGGGGGGCACGACGGTCATCCCGCCGATCGCTTGCCATTCGCGAGCGTCGAGCGGCACGTCCAGGGTCATGCCCGCGCTGCCCGTCAGGCTCAGCGTGGGCGGCGGGCCGGCGACATGCCGGTAGATGTAGATCCACGCTGCCCATCGGCCGGCGCGAAGCGATACCGGCGAAGGGAAGACATCGACGCCGGGCGCAAGATCCAGTTGTTGCCCGACGGTCATGCCGGGAAGCGCGGCGTCGGCGACCGGCTGCGTCTCGACCGTCTGGCTGCCGACGAAGGCCATCTTTCGATCGCCGATCACACTCATCGCGACGGCGCCTCGATACGCGGTCGAGAGGCTTTTCCGAAGCGGCAGCCAGAAGCTGGAGCCGCGTCCGGGCTCGTTCAGATAGGTCGCCTCGATACTGTCGACCCTGCCCACCGGCCGCGCGACCGCAAATCCGCGCGCGCGGCTATGTTCGATCATCGAACGCGCGTCCTGGGTCACCGACTTCAACTGATCGAGGCTGCAATCGATCGTCCGGACCACGGTGTTGCGCAGGGTCATCGAACCGACCGGCGTATCTTCGAAGCGGATGAGCGAGCAATTGGCGAGCCGCGCATAGACGGGCGGCTGGGGGAGACCATCGACCATCACCTGCGCGGCCGTCGCGTTCTGTTCGTTCCAGCAGCGGGAAACCGTCATGGCGGGCACGCTGTCATTGGCATTGAGATTGCGCACGTCGAAGACGGTGCCCGGATTCGCCTCCATGATGCAGTCGGCGAAGGTGACCTGTCCCGTACCGACGACCGCCGAGTCGAATCGGACGACCGCTTCGCGCGCGCGCTGGAAATGGCTGTTGCGAACCAGGATGTTACCGCCGTGCATCAGGGGGCGGCCCGCGCTCTGGCGTGCGCTTCCGGCAAGGTGGATGCGGGCATCCTCGAACTGACAATCGTCGACCGTGAGCCCGATCTGCCCCGCGGGACGATCGACGCAGATATCGAGATTGTGGAAGCGCACGTTCTCGAAACGCGTCCGGCCCGCGAACTCGTCATCGGGCGCGGGCGGATTGGCGCCGGCCTGAAAGCCGATGCCGCCGGGTTCCTCGCCACCGGCAAGCGTCAGGTCGCTGACCGTCACCACGTCCCAAGTGCCCGAACGATACGCGCCGCGCAGGATGACGGCTTGCGGGCTCACGGCCAGAAGCTGCGTTGCCAGCCGTCCGGCGCCGCGCACCTGTACGTTGCGACTGTCGAGCGACAGGCTGAGCCGAAAACGGCCCGGCGGAAACTGAAGCGTGCCGCCGCCGCTGCGAACGAGCCTGTCGTAAATTGCCTGGACCGCACCCGACACGTCGCCCCGGCCATCGCTGGCGATATCCACGACGGCGACGGTGCTCGGGGCGAAGCGAGCGGGATCGCCGATCCGTATCTCGCTGACACGGCCACTCCCGGCCCCGGCGAGCCGCATCGTCAATTCGAGGGGGGTTTGCCGATCGCCGAGCGTGAAGGTCGCGAAATAGCGGATCGTCCCGCTGGCGTTCTCGGTCAGAAACTGGCCGGGCGCGACGGGTGCACGGATCGCGCCGAACGAGGCGCGAAGCGGGGCCAGCACCGTATGGACCGATCCTGCGCCGCCGCGATTGAGGTCAGCTGACCCCGACCAGAGCGTGACGCGGCAATCGGAAGCTGCCCAGCGCGTCGCGAAAGCGTCGAAATCCCCCGCGTTGAATGCAAGGCGAAAGCCTTCGAGCAGCGCAGCCGGCTCGTCGGACGAGACGCCGGCCATGCTTGCTAGACGATCTCCGCCCGGAAGCACGGTCGTTCCGAGTAGGGTTCCGATAGCGCCTCGTCGGTCCATGATTGCAATCGTCCTCAGCATCTAGCTACTGCCCGCCGATAGCGGACTGATTGGGGCATGGCGCTACTAATGCTTGCGGGTGCCACGCGTTTCCCGCTTTACGCGTTAGCGCGTGGTTCGGCCGGGTTGCGCCGGCATGTCGACGTGATCGTGTCGGCATCCGCCGCAAGCGATGGTGATATTGACCGGGTACCGGCCGTTCGGTCCTGCAAGGAAACGGAATGCGTGATACGATCAAGGGCACGATCTCCGTGGTGAGCCACGGCCACGCCGCGCTTGTCCGCGCGCTCCTCGACGACCTGCGCGCGCAGCAGGGCATCGGAGACTGGAAGGTCGTCCTGACCCTGAACATCCTCGAAATCGGCGCCGATCCGCTGGGCGAGCACGATTTGCGGGATCTGAGCGGCGTCGTGGTGCGCAACGCTGCTCCCAAGGGGTTCGGGGCGAACCACAATGCGGCCGCGCTTCTTGCGGAGGGGCCGATCTTTCTTATCGTCAACCCGGACATCCGGTTGCCGGCCAGCGACACGCTCGCGCGGCTGGCAGCGATGCCCTGGCACACGTCTGGGCCGGTCCTGCGCGCACCCGTCGTGATCGCGCCAAACGGCGAACATGAGGATTCCGTCCGGCTGAACCTCAGCCTGCCCAATCTCGTCCGCCGTGCGAGAGGCCGGTCGGCCGGGTGGGAAGCGGACCCGACCAGCGCTGAATTCTTCTGGCTCGCCGGCATGTTTCTTGCGGTGCCGCTGGACACGTTCCGCTCGATCGGCGGCTTCGACGAGCGCTTTCGCCTCTACTGCGAGGATTACGATCTTTCGGCACGTTGGCGCCTGATCGGCGGGCAAATCCGCATCATCCCGGACCTCGCCGTCGTCCACGATGCCCGTCGCGACAGCCATCGGTCCTGGCGGCATATGCGCTGGCATCTCGAAAGCCTGCTCCGGGTCTGGACCTCCGGTGCCTTTTGGCGGATCGTAACGCGGCGTTATCGCTGAGACGCTAGCGCGGACGTCCGGCGGCCCTCGCCTGATCGGACGCCACGCGGAACGGCGACGTCGAATTCACGCGCGGATCGTAAAAATCGTCGATCCGGTTCCGCAATCTCGACTGGACGCGATTGGCGATCCTGTTGCTCACTCTCGCCGTCGGGCGGAGCCCTGCGCGCGCGGCGACGTCTTTGCCTTGCCGACGCCCGACTTCTCCAGCGCCGGCATCGGGCGCCTTTGCGACGACCGGGGCAATCGGTACCGCCTCTTCGGTGCGAGGCGTACCGCGAACGTCCTGGGCCTGCGCGTCGCCGTGATGGGCAGGGGCAAGCAGAACGACCAGGCCGGCAAGGTACCATGCCCCCTTCATCGAGGCGCTCCCGCCGGGGTGAGCGCCACCCGCTCGATCTGTCCGGTCGATCCACCGACCGCGGTCGACGGACGCACCATCAGACGCAGCGTCTGTGCCGCGCAGCCGGTCGGGACGACGAAGGTTCCGGCGAAGTTCGCCTTCGCATCCGGCGACGAGGAAACGTCGATGCGGCTAAGCTCGCGACCGTCGAAGCAGAGCAGCTGCCAATAAGGGCGCGCATCGTCGGCCTGATCGATATTCGCGCTCGTTCCCTGCAGGGCGTACCGACCCGGCGGCAGCAATTGCGTCTGCTGGAGCACGACGCCGCCCACGGTTGCGGGGGCGGCAAAATCGAATACGCCGCCGTCGATCACGGCGGATATGCCCGGCTCGCCCATGATCGGGGTCCAGTCGAGCATCGACGCGGCGGCAAGCGCGGCGTCGAACTCGGGATCGCGCGACCGCTGACGCGTCGCACCCTTGCGCACGCTCTGATAATAGCGCCAGCCGTCCTCGATCGCCCCGGATACGATCAGGTTGTTGATTGCGTTGACCTTCGCCACGTCCGCGACCGGAAAGCCGGTATCAGACAGGCGACGCAGGAAGCGCGCGTTGACGATCGGATTAGCGTTCGCCCCGCCGATGAACGCGACGAAACCATCTCCCCAGGGCGGCCGCTTCGCCAGCATGCGAAGCAGTCCAGTCGCGATTGGAGCATCCGCGATCGCATTCGCCAGAACCGGGAACAGGAGGTCGGGCGCACCTTTCTCGGTCCGCAGCGCGATGTCGTAATTCTGTAGTGCCCCCTGCACGTCGCCCCGCCCGACAGCATCCTCGATCAACCACAACCGGGTGCCGAACTCGCGGCGCGACAAGGCGTCGGAATGCCTGAAGATTCGCCGCGCCGCTACCGTATCGCCTGCAAGCTGGGTGTCGATGCCGAGCGCGGTTAGTGCCTTTACCGAAAGCGGTTCGGCAGCGAGGGCGCGCGACGCCAGCGTGTCCGCACGCTTGCGATCGGCCCCTTCGGATGCGGCGATCTGCTGTGCCAGCGCCCCGGCCACCCGGCCGTCGTTCGGCGACAGGGCGAACGCCCGCTCCGGGTTGGTCCTGACCAACGTATAGCCAAGCGTCTGCGCCGTCGAGACATAGCCGAGCGCCAGCGCCGCCGCCGCCAGCCCGCCGCGCACCGTCCATTCGCGCGGGCTGCGTGCGGGAGTCGGGCGACGGGCGGGGCGGCCAGGCATGGCGACAAGATCAGCCCTTATCGCGGCCATAGCCATAACCATATTCATAGCCATAGCCGTAATGCGCCTTGCGCGCCTCGAACTTCGTCAGCACGCCGCCCAGGATGTGCGCGTTGGCCAACAGGAGGCGCTGGAGCGCGGTCTTGACGATGCTCGAGCGGATGCCGTGCGATTCGACGGCATAGACGACGCCCTCGACCCGGCTGGCGATCAGCGGCGCGTCGGCCAGGCCCATTACTGGCGGGCTGTCGATCACGACATGGTCGAAAGTTTCGAGCAGCTTGGCGACGAGCTGCTGGAGGCGGTGTCCCGTGAGCAGCTCGGCGGCATTAGGCGGGATCGGCCCGGCCGACATCGCCGTGAGGCCGAGGTCCTGCATCTCGAACGTCAGCTGACCGATATCCTCCTGGCCCGCGAGATAGTTAGACAGGCCGCGGTCGTGATCGACGCCGCCCAGGTGATGGACCGAGGGGGAGCGCATGTCGCCGTCGACGAGGATGACCGTCTTGTGCGCACGCGCCAGCATCGTCGCGAGCGCGAGCGCGGTCGTCGACTTGCCCTCCGCCGGACGGGTCGAAGTGACGGCAAGCGAGCGGGGCACGCCATGCTCGGTCGTGAAGGCGAGGCTGGTCTGGATCGCCAGATAGGCATCGACCAGATCGGACTTGCGATCGAGCAGCGCGTCGCGCGGTGCCACGCCCTCGACTTTTGGCACTGAGCCGAGCAAGGGCAGGCCGAGCCGACGCTCAACCTCGCTTGGATCGGCAATCGCCTCGTCCATCTGCTCGAGCGCAAAGGCCAGGCCACCGCCGATCGCAAGCCCGGCAAGCAGCGCGATCGCGAGGTTGATGAGCATCCGCGGGCTCGACGGCTTTTGCGGTACGTCAGCCGGATCGACGATAGCGACGTTGTTCACGCCAACGCCGCCCGCAACGCCAATCTCTTTGAAGCGCTGCAGCAGGCCGTCATACAAGGCGCGGTTGGTGTCCACTTCCTGCTGGTAGATGTTGTACTGAATGCTGCGGCGGCGCAGGTCGAGATAGTTCGACTTCAGCCCCTCAACGCGCTGGCGCAGCCCGTTCTCTCGCTCTGCGGCTTGACGATACTCTGCCTGCACCGATCCCGAGACGCGGCTTTCCTCGCGAGCGATCGACCGGTCGAGCTGGTCGATCTGCGACTGCAGCGCACGCGCTGGCGGATAGTCAGGCTCGAATTGCACCATCAGCTTCTGATAGTCGGCGGCCGCCTCGGCGCGACGCTGACGTAGCATGTTAATCGCTTGATTGCGCAACGCCTCCGCCGACGAGCCGGCACGGCCGGCCTCTCGGAACCGAGCCTCGGCCTGGATGCGGTCGGCAGTCGCCTGACTGAGCGCGGCGTTCAGAGAGGCGAGCTCGTCGGCCACGATCGATCGTTCGGCGGTCTGATTCTCGCCGGAGCCCTGCGCGGGCAGATTGATGATCCGCTGCTGCTCGGCATAGGTAACGAGCTGGCGCTGCGATTCGTCCAGCCGCTCCTTGGCCTGGCCGAGTTCGCGCTGGAGCAGGTTGCGGCCGTACGACGTTGCCTGCACCTTACGCTCCAGATTGGTCTGGATGAAGTTTTCGGCCCAGGCGTTGGCGACCTTCTGAGAGAAGACCGCGCCGGCACTGGTGAATTTAATTGCCACGAGACGCGACAGTCGGGTCGGCTCGACCGCGACGTTCTTGATCAGTATCTCGCCCGCGATGCGCTGGCGTTCGGCGCGACCGGCCGGAACGTAGCGGCCATTGACTTCGCGAAAGGCCGGATTGTCCTGATCGACACCGAACTGCTTATAGAACGCCTTGTTGTCGACGAGCCGGAGCTGCGCTGCGACGCGTTCGGCAAGCACCCTCGAACGCAGGAGGCCGTACTGGGTCTGATAGAATTCCTGGTCGGCGACGCTCGTTTCGCGCTCGACACCTTGGAAGTTGGTGACCTGGCTCGCCTCGCGCGAAATCTCGATGGTCGCGGCGGCGGTGAACTTCGGCGTCATCAACAACGTGATCACAAGACCGAGGATGGCACAGGCGACGACCGACCCGATGATCACGTAGCGCCAGCGCAACGCAATGCGCAGATACTGGCGGATGGCGGGGATCGCATCGCCGCCGGCCACGACGGCAGGCAGATTGGGCGTACCCGCCGGGGTGGCGGGCCGGAGCGTGGGACTGACGAGGTTCATCGAAGCGGCCTTACTGTAGCACGGCGATCAGCGGCGCAGCGAGCACCGGCGACAGCGACACGAAATCACGGAACAGGCGACGCTGCGGCGAATCGCCAACGATGATTACGTCGTTGGCGTAGACCGGCGGGTCGTCATACGCACCGCGGCGGATCGCCGAAATGTCGTAGAGCCCAGCCATCCGCTTGTCACCGACGGTGCGCAGGATCACGACCTCTTCCTGCTTGGCGAATTCGGTCAGCCCCTTGGCGGAGGCGACGACGCGCATCAGCGTCATTTGATTGGTGACAGGATAGAGGCCCGGCTCGACCACCGATCCGTCGATCGTCACGACCTGGCTGACGGAGCTTTTAATGTTGACCGTAACCTGCGGCTTGCGGACGTAGCGCGCCTTGAGCGCGATCTCGATCGCAGTCGCCAGTTCCTCGGCGGTCTTGCCGCGGGCGTCGATCGTGCCGGCCAGCGGCATGGCGATCCGGCCGCTGGCGTCCACCTGCATCTCGCGGTCGAGGTCGGGGATACCGAACACGCTCACCTCGATTGTGTCGAGCGGACCGATCAGCGCCGGGCGATCGGCCGCGACGAGGTCGCCGCGATCGGGCGGCGGCAGCACGCTCGACCCCTGGACGACGGTCAGGCTGCCGTTGGACTGAAGCGGCTCGGGCGATCCGCAGGCGGTCGCCGCCAGCGCTAGGCATAAGACAGGGACGGGGAAACGCATGCGCGTGGGGAATCCGGTCAATGGGGAAGATGAGGCCGCCCTATAGATTTGGCGGTCAAGGCGGTAAAGCCGCGCTGTCGGACGCTCGCCGGCCGCGGGCGAGAAGCACGCCTCCGACAACGAGGATTGCCATCATCGTCGGGGTGCGCGCGGGATAATCGGTGGCGCTCGCCAGGAGGACGAGAAGGATCAGCGTCGAGCCTAGCCGCGCCAGCTGAACGGCCTCGTCGGGGCATGCCCGCCAGACGCGGATCGAGGCGACGAGCCACCAGATTACCCCAACCGCCAGCAGCGCCGCGCCGGCGATCCCGGCATCCAGCGCGATGCCGAGGAAATCGTTGTGCGCCTGATTGAAATAGGTGGGCTTGAGGAGCGCGAACGGCTCGTGGATGCGGAACACCGGGTCGAACCCGCCCAGCCCCGATCCGAACGGCATGTAGAGCGCGATCATCGCCAGCACCGTCGGCCGCGCGCGCGAGCGCATGTCCTCGCCCGTTTCCAGCGCGATCAGGCGGTTGATCGAATCGGCACGGTCCGCCGCGAAGCTCAGCGCCACGGCGCCGCCGATCACGACGACCGCTACGAGGATCAGCGTCGGCAGCACCCAGCGCGGCGCCCCCGCCAGCCGGCGGCGCAGCCGCTTGCCGACCAGTGCGAGCGCGAGCGCCAGCGCCGCGGCCCCCAGCAGCATCCCGCTGCGCGAGCCGGTCGCCAGGATCGTCAGCACGAACAGCACGACAAGGCCCGCCGCGATCGAGCCGCGCCAGCGCAACGCCTCCCGGTCCATGAAGGCCCAGACGGGCGCAATGAGGCAGCCCATTGCGATGAACAACGCGAAATGATTTCGATTGGCGAATATGCTGCTGACGGCGCCTGGCGTGTCGTTGAGAAACGGGCTGTTAAAAGCCGTGCCTGAGAACTGGAGCAGGCCGAACAGCATCGCCGCGACGATCATCGCCATTAGGATTGCTGGCATCCAGCGGAAGACCCGCTCGTTTGCCTGCGTAAGCACAACAAACGTCGTCGCCGGCACGACGAGCGAGGCAAGCGCGTTGCGCGTCGCTCCCGGCGTCATCGTCCAGGGCCGCCATGGCACTGGTCCGCCGGGAACGAGTAGCATGTCGCGGCCGGGCAACGCCTGCCACCCGGCAGGAGGCAATGGAATGAGCTGGATTAGAGGCAGCGCGATCGCGGCGATCAGCAGGAATAGCACAGGCTTTAGGCCGGTCAGCACCGGCCGCGGGCCGGCAAGGATCGCGGCGATCAGGATCGCCCAGCTTCCTGCACGCACCACGACCTGGCCCATGACGTCCGCGCGAGACGCTCCGCCCACCACCCAGAGCAGTACCAACAGCGCGATCGTCAAGCCGAGGGGCACATCGGGCCATAACAAAGATCGGCGTGCGGAATGCGAGTGAACCATTGTCGTCCGTTAGTCGATCGATGACGATTTCAAAATAGCGGGCGGTCGATCAGTGGGTCGATAGCCATTCGACTGAATCTTTCGGGAGGAATGAGGCGAGACAACTCACCCTCACCGATGCGAAATCGAGCGAGGCGTTGCGGCGCACGCATTGGCCCGATCGCTGGAAGCGGCGGCCGAACGGCTGATCACCGTAGTTAGCAGGCGGCAGTGCGCCGGGTCATCGCCTGACGGGACATGACCCCTTCACGTGGCGACTGTTGCTGCGGCTACACCTGGGATGCGTCCACGCGCTAATCCGCGACGGCACGCTCGTCCATGGCGAAGACGGCCTGATTGCTGCGTCGGACCTCGAGGCGTTCAGGTGGACCTACGTGATCGGCGACGAGCTTGCCAGGATCCGGCGCCACTCGCCGGCCTGCCTCGCCATCGACCTGGCCTAAGGCAGCATCCGCCCGGCGTGGCCTCTCGCCATGCACCGCCAGGCGATTTTCAGAAGGTCAAGACTGTCGGGAGCCGGCGAAACGCTGCATTGAGGATGAAGGCGTAGCCCGGAACTTCGACGCAGCTTCTCGAGGTTGACTGGGCTCCGAGAACGGTCAAGCCCCGCGAGAGCGAGACCGCGATGTCGATCCTCGACAGGTTGGCGCTCGCCAACGGCATGCGGGACGTCAGTCAGTTCCTGCGCTCCACCCCACATTTGCGCATCAAGCAGGGCCCGAAGCTTGAGCAAAGGATAGCTGTCGCAACCCGTTTGAGCGAGTTCGACGCTTCGGAGATCGGAGCCGCCACGTCGACTCGGATGACCGGCGGCCGGATGTCTGTAGCCAGCTTCAACTTCAACTACCGCGTCACTCGTCCCGGTCAGACCTGCCCGCCTGCGTCTGGAGAGACTTGGAGGACTTCCAATCGGAGCGACGCGATCTGCCGGCCCTCGGGCGCGGGTGTTGGCAGGTCCCGCCGACATCGACGTGCCCGCAGCACAGTGTGGGGATCGTGGCGGCGTGCGGCTATTGCGGTCTCGCAATCGACGGGGGGCTTCCTGTCGGGACATGCCGCTGCGGTGGGAAGGACCTTCCGGAAACTACGGCCGACAACGACACCCGCCAGCGCGACGCCTGGCTCTTGGTCGACTGGGCTTTGCTCCGCAGATCTCGCATCCGCAGCTCGACACGAGGTCGCCTGATGTGGCCTCGTAGCTTTGCCGTATCTTGAGTAGTTCGGCTATGGACGAAAAAGCCGGCAGGGTCGCCGCACAATTTCGGCCCGGCTGGTCGAGGTCGCTTCGCTAGGCTGGCGGGTAGTCCTAGATTGAAAGGTGGAGCTTCAGCGAACGCTGCACGAGATCGTCGTCAGCAACCGGTCGCGGAGCAGCGTCTGCTACGCTGACTACGGCAACCTGCACCGCAACCTGAGCATCAACGCCGACCCGGTGCTCGACTAGGTGCGGGACCAGATTCTTCCCAGGCTCGATTGAACGTTGGCCTTAGCGACATGCGCGCGCGGCTTATCATTCGGGCTGTGATCGACAAAAAGCGGCTTTCGCTCGCGCATAGCGCAAAAGTGGTAAGCGTCGCTGACACCCTCCTCGCCAACATCCTCGTTGCGCTCGACTCCGACTTCCAGTTGGCGCTTCCGGCTCGACTGAGCGCAACTGCTTGCCGCCAAGGATGCGGTGGGCGGCACCATGCGATCCGGTAAGATGAAGGCGATGCTCGGCTCCGACCGGCAGAAGATGGAAGTGGCCATCAAACGTTACTTCCGACGCTATCTCATTTTGCCTGTGCTGGGCCACTTCGGTTTCGAGTGGCGTCACGACGTTTCACGGATCTCGCGCCTGTTCGCTCGTGTACCGGTGGTGGCAACGGACGGGCTTCTGTCGGCGGCGCCGTTCGCGCGGGCAGGCCAGGTGGCGCCGAACGAGATCATGGTCGTGGTCTCCGAAGGATGGTTGCCGCCCGCGAGCCGACGCCACGACGTCGCATGTTTCCACGGGCTTTTGCACGACCCGGCTTTGGTAACCGACTTGTGGCCGCTGCTGCGGGGCGAGATGCCCCGCCGTTGCCTCGCGGAGGCGCTAAGATGGATGTCGAGTACCACCTCGGAATTCCAGCATCGACTGCTGGTAATTGTCGAGGGCTACGATGCGGTGAGGGTGGACGCGCTTGCCTCCCCCGCTCACGCTACGCCCCGGCGAAAGAGGCGCGCAAGTGCTGGAAAGTGCGCCGGGCGGAACGGCACCGATGCACGCCCTGCTGCGCGAGCTATGCGGTCCGATCACCCTTGGGGGGCGGACGTCGCGGAATTCAGACATAAATCATCGAAGGTCGCTAAGCTGCGCTGAATGAGGAAGACAGGCACAAATATCCGAGCAATCGGTGTTGGATCTCGGAAATATCCACGCAATCGACGCTCCTAGACACAATCGGTGTAGGGGACGACGCAAAACTCACGATCCTGTTAATATCAATTCATGCAATCGATTTAGTCCAGAACTGCTTCTACCTCAGCGGAAGCAGCTCAGCTGAGAATCTCGCGATAGAGCTCGATGTAGCGGTCGACCATGCGCTCGACCGAGAAGCGTTGCTCGACCGCGCGGCGGCAGGCGGCGCGATCGATCTCGCCCAGCCGATCGACCGCCGCCACTGCCTCGTCGACGCTGTCGACGAGAAAGCCGGTGACGCCGTCCTCGATCAGCTCGGGCATCGATCCGCGGCGGATCGCGATGACGGGGGTGCCGCATGCCATCGCCTCGATCACCGACAGCCCGAACGGCTCGTCGAAATTGATGAGGTGGAGGAGCGCCGCCGCACCGCCCAGCGCCGCGACGCGCTCCAGCCCACCGACCGCGCCGGGATGGCGGATGCGATCGCTCAGCCGGGATACGACCTCGCGCTCATAATAGCCGCCGTCCTGGACGATGCCGTACATCGTCAGCCGCCGCCCGGTCGCCTCCGCCACCCGGATCGCTTCCGCCGCGCCCTTGTCGGGGTGCATCCGACCGAAGAAGAGCAGGTCGTCGCTCCCCACCGGATCGAACGCGAAATCGCCGATCGGGATGCCGTGATGGATCGTTGCGGCATAGCGCAGCGACGGATGCCGGTCGGCATCGCTGATCGCGACATAGTGCACGCGCTCCTGATAGGGTGCGTACATCGGCAGGATGCGGTCGGACGAGAAGCCGTGGATCGTCGTCACCATCGGCGTGTCGACCAGATTGGCAAAGGCATGTGCGGGAAAGTCGGCCTGGTTGTGGATCAGGTCGAACTCACCCGCCCGCTCGAACACATGGGCAAGGTGACGGTGCTCCCACACCTTGGCATCGACGCTGGGGTCCTCGCTGTAGGGCGCCGGCACCACGGCGGCGAGCGTCGCGGCGGTGAGCGAATCCGCCGTCGCGAACAGCGTGACGTCGATGCCACGCGCGACCAGCGCCTCGGTCAGCAGGCTCGTCACCAGTTCCCAGGGGCCATAATGGCGCGGGGGGGTGCGCCAGGCGATGGGGGCGATCATGGCGATCTTCATGCGAGGATCACGCCTTCGTCTCCCATCAGGATCAAGCGGCCCTCCTCGATTCTGGCCATCGTGCCGAGCGTGCCGAGCCGCGGCGTCAGCCCGGCCGCCCAGTCGGGCAGCGCGAGCGACGCGGGCTCGCCGGTCAGGTTGAGCGCGACGAGCACGCGGGTGTCGTCCAGGCGCCGCTCATAGGCGAGCACCGCATCGTCGGCATGGACGAGGTGCCAGCCGCCGAGCGCGAGCGCGGGCGTCGCGCGGCGAAGCGCGATGATGTCGCGGTGGAGTTGCCACATCGACCCAGAGGCGGACTTCTGCGCGGCGACGTTGCGGGTCGATGCGTCGGGATGCAGCGGCAGCCACGGCTCGCCCGCGCTGAAGCCGCCCTGGGCACTCGCATCCCAGGCCATCGGCGTCCGCACCGGGTCGCGTCCGAGCCCTTTGCCCGGTTCGCGAAGCTCACGTGGGTCGGCGACTTGGGACGCGGGGATCGCGACGTCGGCGATGCCGATCTCGTCGCCATAATAGATGGTCGGGGTGCCGCGCAGCGTCAGGTTGAGCATCGCCGCGACGCGCGCCTGCGCCTCGCCGAACCGTGTCGCTGCGCGCGGGCGGTCGTGATTGCCGAGCACCCAATTCGGCCAGCCATCCTCGGGCAGCGCGCACTCATAGGTCTCGATCAGCGTCGCCAGCGTCCGCGCGTGCCAGGGCGCGTCGATCAGCTGAAAGTTGAAGGGCAGGTGGACGCCCGGCGCATCCCCGGTGCCGTAGTAATGCATCAGCCGCTCGACCGGCAGGTAGATCTCGCCGATCAGCAGGCGCTCGCCATAGCCGTCGGCGACGCGGCGCATCTCGGCGGCGATGTCGTGGACCTCGGGCTGGTCGGTCGAGTGGAGCTGGAGCACGCGCCACATCTCGCCCATCCCCTCGGCAAAGTCGGGGTTGGCGGGATTGTCGGGGAAGTCCGCGTGCTTGACCATGTGCCACAGCACGTCGATGCGAAACCCGTCGACGCCGCGATCGAACCAGAAGCGCATCGCGTCGATCATTGCCGCGCGAAGCTCGGGATTGCGCCAGTTGAGGTCGGGCTGCTCGGCGAGGAAGGCGTGGCTGTAATATTGCCCCGACACCGCGTCCCATTCCCAGGCGGGCCCGCCGAAATCACTGATCCAGTTGTTGGGCGGCCCGCCGCCGGGCGCGGGATCGCGCCAGATATACCAGTCGCGCCTGGGGTTATCGCGCGACGACCGGCTCTCGACGAACCAGGGATGGTGGTCAGAGCTGTGGTTGGGCACGAAGTCGAGCAGCACCTTCAGCCCGAGCTCGTGCGCGCGGGCGAGCAGCGTGTCGAAGTCGGTCAGCGAGCCGAAGCGCGGGTCGATCCCGCAATAATCGGCGACGTCATAGCCGAAGTCCGCCATCGGCGAGGGGAAGATCGGTGAGATCCAGATCGCGTCTATGCCGAGCTCGACGAAATAGGGGAGCCGTGCGGTAATGCCGGCAAGGTCGCCGATGCCGTCGCCGTCCGAATCCTGGAAGGATCGCGGATAGACCTGATACAGTACCGCGCCGTGCCACCAGGGTCGGCTCACGCGAAGCGGCCCTTGTCGATCCGCGTGAGGCGGCAAGCGAGGTCGGCCTCGCCGCTTGCCACCAGATAATGATCGCCCGCATCGACGATCCCGGTCGTGAACACGACGCTGTCGAGATATTTCTGGTCGCTGAGGTGCGCGGTCAGGTGCGGCGCGGGCTCGATCAGCGCCTCATGCTCGGTCGCGACGGTGACCGACGGATCGGTCCGATCGAGGATCGACCAATAGGTGCGATAGATGCCGACCTCCGCGCCGGGCTCGACGCCGTGCCACAAGGTCAGCCAGCCGCGGTCGGTCAGGATCGGCGGCGTGCCCCCGCCCATCCGCGCGGTCGACACGGTGGCGGCGTGCGGCCGCAGCCCCGGCTTTTCATAGGGTTTCCAATGCAGCAGGTCGGGCGAGGTCGCGAGATTGATCGCCGGCCCCGCGCGCCATTCGCTGCCGGGTGGATAGGCGAACCAGGTTTCGCCCAGCGGCCGGGTCTGCGCCCAATAAAGGCCGCCCGACTGCCCCTCGAACACCAGCATGTCCTTATTCTGATGGTCGAGGACGATGCCCTCCAGCTCCCAAGCGATCGCGTCGCGCGAACGATGGAGCGTGGTGCAGAGCCGCTCGGGACTGACCGAACAGGTGGTCATCACCCATTCCTCACCGATTCGGCTGATGCGTGGGTCCTCGACGCCGTAAGCCTGATAGCTGGCGGCGGGCACGATCGCGCGGTCGTAATGCACCGCCTCGACGCGCTCGCCATCGTACGACAGCTCGACCGGGAGCAGCCAGGACAGCGAGGTGAGCGCGAGCGGGCGCCAGGGGTCGCCGAGCAGCTTGAGGATGCGCGGGTCGCTGGCGTCGACGCGGTCGGCGGGCCACTCGTCGACGAGATAGCGACCGTCCTCCCAGCGGAGCGAACGGGTGCCGGCATCGACCAGCCCCTCCGCCACGCGAACCATCATCAGAAGGTTGCCGGAGGGCAGCCGCGTGAAGCCCGGGTTGAAGGCGCCGAGCACGAACGTCTCCGCCTCGCACGATCCGCGCAACGGCGATCGCGACAGGTCGACGTCGCCGGGCTCGAAGATCAGGAAATCGTTACGCATCACCCCTCCGGTCGCTCGCGGTCAGACGATGGAGGGGCGGCGTGGTTCCGTCATCGTCACCACAAGCGCGTCACCCCGGCCCCGAGCCGGGGTCCCGCTTTAATACCAATGTTGCGGAAGAAGCGGGCCCTCGGATCAAGTCCGGGGTGACGAAGAAGGAGGATCGGATCGGTCTTCAAGCCTCGTTCGTCCTGAGCTTGTCGAAGGACATGTTCCGGGCACGTGCTTCGACAGGCTCAGCACGAACGGGGATGGGCTGCCCGCCCGGCCTCAGCCGCGCAGCTGCTCGTGGTGGCGGATCACCTCGTCGATGATGAAGCGCAGGAACTTCTCGGAAAATTCGGGGTCGAGATCGGCTTCCCCGGCCAGCCGGCGCAGGCGACCGATCTGCGCCTCCTCCCGGCCGGGATCGGCGGGGGGCAGGCCCTGCTCGGCCTTGTAGCGGCCGACCGCCTGCGTCACCTTGAACCGCTCGGCCAGCAGGCAGACGAGTGCCATGTCGATATTGTCGATGCTCTGGCGATAGCGCTGCAGCACGTCGTCGCTCATGGCCCTGCCCTTCCCCGTCAGCCCGCGTCCGCCCCATGGCCTTTGGTCCCAAAGGGCGCAAGCGACTTGCGTTTGTGATGGTGAAAGGCCAAGTCGGCCCGCGATGAGTGCTTCCGTGCATCGCCTGGGGTCGCGCCCGCCAGCCTCGCTCGACCCGATGGTGGCGATCACCGCGCACGACATGAATTGCGTCAACACGGTCATCCTCGACCGGATGCAGTCGGACATCCCGCTGATCCCCAAGCTCGCCGGTCACCTGATCGCGGGCGGTGGCAAGCGGATGCGACCGATGCTGACGCTCGCGAGCGCGAGCCTGCTGGGCTATGCGGGCACGCGGCACCACCGGCTGGCTGCGGCGGTGGAGTTCATCCACACCGCCACGTTGCTCCACGACGATGTCGTCGATGGCAGCGACCTTCGCCGCGGCAAGCGGACCGCCAACATCATCTGGGGCAATCCGGCGAGCGTCCTGGTCGGCGACTTCCTGTTCAGCCGCAGCTTCGAGCTGATGGTCGAGGACGGCAGCCTCAAGGTGCTCAAGATCCTGTCGAACGCGAGCGCGGTGATCGCCGAGGGCGAGGTCAACCAGCTCACCGCGGTGCGCCGGATCGACACCTCGGAAGAGCGCTATCTCGAGATCATCGGCGCCAAGACCGCCGCGCTGTTCGCCGCCGCCTGCCGGATCGCCGCGGTGGTGGCGGAGCGGCCGGCGTCGGAGGAAGCGGCACTCGACGCCTATGGCCGCAATCTCGGCATCGCCTTCCAGCTGGTCGACGACGCGATCGATTATGTTAGCGACGCCGACACGATGGGCAAGGACGCCGGCGACGACTTCCGCGAGGGCAAGATGACGCTGCCCGTCATCCTCGCCTATGCTCGCGGCGACGCGCATGCGCGCATGTTCTGGACGGGTGCGATCCGAGACGGACGCGCCGACGATGCCGCGCTGGCCGAAGCGATCGAGCGGATGCGCGCGACCCGCGCGGTTGACGACACGATGGCGCGGGCACGGCATTACGGCCAGCGAGCGATCGATGCGCTCGGCCCCTTCGCGCCGGGCGCCGCCAAGGACGCGATGATCGAGGCGGTCGAGTTCGCGGTTGCGCGCGCCTATTGATCGCGGCTCCTGCACGGCTCAACGACAACACTTGACCGTATTTAGGCGTAAGTCACTGCTTTAGTGCGGGAAAGATGACGATTTCGGCACCCTGAACGGGGTGTTGGGACGCGTTCATGCAACAGCATGCATGATTGCCGGGTTGGACGAACATCCAGACCGGGAGAGAGAAGTCATGCGTACCCCCATCATTCTCGCCGCCCTTGCTGCCGTCGTCATGCCCGCCGCCGCGTCCGCCGCGCCGCAGGGATGGGGCTATTATGATCGCGGGGCGCGTGCCGACTGGCGCGACTATCGCCGCGACCGCCGCGACAATTACCGCGACTTCCGCCGCGATCGTCGGGAGAATTGGCGTGACTATCGCCGGGGCGAGATCAACCGTCGCCAGCTGCTGCGTGAGAACCGCCGCGATTACCGCGACCTGCGCCGCGACAATTGGCGCGACTATCGCGATTACCGCCGCGGCTGGTGATCGATCGGCGGCAAAACCTGCGGTGAACGACCGGGTCTGCCCAAGTTCAGGCGCAGGTCGCTATCCAGGATGACAGACCTGAACCAACAGGAGAGTAACATGCGTATTTTCGCCATCGCCGCTGCGCTCGCGGCCACCATCCTTCCCGCAGCCGCCGCCAATGCCGCGCCGTCCGCGGTCGGCATCACCGCCGCCTCGACGCTCGCGATTGCGCATCCGGGTCAGCGCTGGCGCGGCGATCGCTGGGATCGGGATCGTCGCCACTGGCGCGGCGACCGCCGCTATGATCGTCGCTGGCGCCATCGCGGCCCGCGTCATCACTGGCGGGGCGATCGCTGGGATCGGCGCGACTATCGTCGCTGGGACGACCGGCGCTATCGCGATCGTCGCTGGAACCGCGGCTATCGCGGCTGGTAAATCGGACGGGGCGGCTCCAACCGGAGCCGCCCCTTTTCCTTACTCGTCGTCCTCGCCATCGACGCCGAGGACATCCTCTTCGTCGCTGTTGAGCTGCTGATCGACCGCTTCCGCGATCAGGTCGAGCTGCTCGAACGTCGTGGTGAGCTCGATCGTCTCGCCATCCTCGTCCTCGATCATCAGCAGGTAGCCGTCGCCGGTCGGGCTGATCGCGAGGCTTGCCAGTGCCTTTGCTGCCATCATGGGT
This sequence comes from Sphingomonas sp. Y38-1Y, assembly GCF_032391395.1. NCBI lineage: Bacteria > Pseudomonadati > Pseudomonadota > Alphaproteobacteria > Sphingomonadales > Sphingomonadaceae > Sphingomonas > Sphingomonas sp. Y38-1Y. The sequence goes on along the minus strand of NZ_CP135916.1, from coordinate 394,603 downwards.
CTCCAATCTCGCGCGGGGGGCGTGCGCGAGGGTGGCATACGCATGAATTGTGCCTTGGCTCCCTCGCCACTAGGTCCAGGGTGCGATGAGCGACCTGCCGATCCATGCCGTGCTTCCCGAGCTTCTCGCCGCGCTGGGCGGCGGCAATGCGGCGGTGCTCGTCGCGCCGCCAGGCGCGGGCAAGACGACGGCGGTCGCCCCCGCCCTGCTAGGCGAAGCATGGTGCACGGGCGAGGTGCTGCTGCTGTCGCCCCGCCGGATCGCCGCGCGTGCCGCGGCCGAGCGGATGGCGGCGCTGGCGGGCGAGGCGGTGGGGCGTACCTATGGCTATGCCACGCGGCTCGACACCCGACGGTCCGCGGCGACGCGGGTGACGGTGATGACCGAGGGCATCTTCGTCGCGCGTATCCAGGCGGATCCCGAGCTGGCCGGTGTGTCGGCGGTCCTCTTCGACGAAGTGCACGAGCGCAGCCTGGACAGCGATTTCGGCCTCGCGCTCGCGCTCGACGCGCAGGCGGCGCTGCGGCCGGACCTGCGCATCGTCGCGATGTCGGCGACACTGGACGGCGCGCGCTTCGCCGCGCTGATGGACGGCGCGCCAGTGATCGAGAGCGAGGGGCGCAGCCATCCGCTCGACTTGGTCCATCTCGGCCGCGACACGGGTGTCCGGATCGAGGATGCAATGGCGGCGGCGATCCGCCAGGCGATGCGCGAGCGCGAGGGCGGCCTCCTCGCCTTCCTGCCCGGCGTCGCCGAGATCGAGCGCGTGGCCGAGCGGCTGGGCGAGCCTGACGGCGTCCGGCTCCACCGCCTCCACGGCAATGTCGATCCCGCCCGGCAGCGCGCGGCGATCGCGCCCGAACCCGACGGGATGCGCAAGCTCGTCCTTGCCACCTCGATCGCGGAGACGTCGCTGACGCTCGATTCGATCCGCATCGTCGTCGATTCGGGGCTGGCGCGGCGGCCGCGCTACGATCGCGGCGCGGGGATGACCCGGCTGGTCACCGAACGCGCGAGCCAGGCTTCCGCCGCGCAGCGCGCCGGGCGTGCCGCGCGGCAGGCGCCGGGCACCGCCTATCGCCTTTGGGAAGCGGCGGCGACCGCAGGCATGCCGCGCTTCGACCCGCCTGAATTGCTGGAGGCCGACCTGTCGGCGCTGGCGCTCGACTGCGCGATCTGGGGTGTCGCCGATCCGCGCGAGCTGCGCTGGCTCGATCCTCCGCCCGAGGCGGCGATCATGGAGGCGCGGCGGCGGCTGGGCAGCCTCAATGCGATCGATGGGGACGGGCGACCGACCGCGCATGGCCGCCGGATCGCGCGGATGCCGCTGTCGCCGCGGCTGGCGCACATGCTCGCGCGGGCGGGCGAGATGGGACTGGCGGCCACCGCGGCAGAGATGGCGGTGCTGCTCGGCGAGCGGGGCCTTGGCGGCAACGATCCCGACCTCGAGCTGCGCCTTCGCCGCTGGCGAACGGAGCGCGGGCAGCGGACGGAGGCGGCGCGGAAACTGGCGGCGCGCTGGGCGGGCATGGCGGGCGGCGGCGGCGGCGTGGAGGTCGCGCATTCGGTGGCGGCATGCATCGCCCTCGCCTTCCCGGATCGCCTCGCGCGACGGCGCGATGCGGCGGGCGAGCGCTGGGCGAGTGTCGGCGGTCGCGGCTTCGTGCTCGACCCCACCTCCAGCCTGGCCGGCGCCGAATGGCTCGCGGTGGCCGAGACGCAGGGATCGGCGGCGAGCGCGCGCATCCTGTCGGCGGCGGCGATCGACGGCGCGAGCGTGGCGGCGCTGTTCGCCGACCGGATCGCCAGCTCAAGAGAGGTGCGCTTCGATCCCGACACCGGCGGCATCGTCGCCGAACGCACGCGCAAGCTGGGTGCGGTGACGCTCTCACGCGGCTCCGATTCGGCCGCCGCGCCGGAAGCGATCGAGGCGGCGCTGGTGGAGGGTGTGCGGCGGCATGGCGTCGCGATCCTGCCGTGGGGCGAGAGCGCCAAGGCGCTGCGGTCGCGCGCCGGCTATGCCGGGCATCCACTGGACGATGCGGTGCTGCTCGATCGGATGGACGATTGGCTGCCGCCGCTCGTCGCCGGCAAGCGCAGGCTCCAGGCGATCGAATCCGGTGCGCTGACCGACGCCTTGCGCGATCTGCTCGGATGGGACGCGATGCGGGAGGTCGACCGCGTCGCCCCTGCCCGCTTCGAAAGCCCGGTCGGATCGAGCCACGCGATCGACTATGCCGCCGAAGGAGGGCCGCGCGTCGAGCTTCGCGTGCAGGCGCTGTTCGGCCTGGCCGAGCATCCGGTGATCGGCCGCGACCGCGTGCCGCTGGTGCTCAGTCTCACCTCCCCCGCCGGGCGCCCGATCCAGACGACGCGCGATCTGCCGGGCTTCTGGGCGGGCAGTTGGCGCGATGTCGCGCGCGAGATGCGCGGGCGCTATCCCCGCCATCCCTGGCCCGACGACCCCGCCGCCGCCGACCCGACGCTGCGCACCAAAAAGGCGGATGCACGCCGCCGTGAATCGCATTAAGGAGCCTCACACTATGGCCACCGCACGCATCTATCAGCAGCCCAAGAGCGCCATGTCGTCGGGCAAGGCTCTGACGCATCGCTGGGTCCTCGAATTCGAGCCGACCGCCGCGCAGATCGCCGATCCGCTGACCGGCTGGGCCGGCGCCGGCGATACGCGCCAGCAGCTTCGCCTGCGCTTCCCCACGGCCGAGGCCGCGAAGGCCTATGCCGAGCGAGAGGGGATCGAGGCGCAGGTGATCCCGGCGCCGACGCGCAAGCTCAAGCTGCAGGCATACGCCGACAATTTCCGCTGAGCGGCGGAGCCGTTCGCGCTATCGTCTGTTACTAAGGCTTGAGCCGGATCCGCGTTCGCGGTCCGGTCTTTCAGCCAAGGGGCCGATGATGCCGACTTCAACCGCTTTCGACGTGTCCAGGCGAGGCATGATCGCCGGAGGGGTGGCGACCGCCGCCACCGCCACGGTCCCGATCGCCGCCGATGCCAAGCCGCAATCGGCCCCCGCCAGCGCCGAGCCGCGCCTGCCCGTGACGCTCAAGGTCAACGGCAAGAGCAACCGCGTCGAGCTCGACCCGCGCACGACGTTGCTCGATGCGCTGCGCGAGCACTGGAAGCTGACCGGCACCAAGAAGGGCTGCGACCATGGCCAGTGCGGCGCCTGCACCGTCATCGTCGAGGGGCGGCGCATCAACAGCTGCCTGACGCTGGCGGTGATGCACGACGGCGACGAGGTGACGACGATCGAGGGGCTGGGCAAGCCCGGCGATCTTCACCCGATGCAGGCCGCGTTCGTTCGCCATGACGGCTATCAGTGCGGATACTGCACGCCCGGCCAGATATGCTCGGCTGTGGCGGTGCTGGACGAGATCAAGGACGGCATCCCCAGCCATGTCACCGCCGACGTCGCGGCCGCGCCCGGCTTCTCGATCGAGGAGGTCAAGGAGCGGATGAGCGGCAACCTGTGTCGCTGCGGCGCCTATGCCAACATCTTCGACGCGATCGCCGAGGTGGCGGGCGAAGCCAAGGGGTCGCGCGCATGAAGGCCTTTACCTATGAGCGCGCCGCTACCCCGGCGGAGGCGGCCGCGGCGGCACTGCGCACGCCGGGCGCCAAGTTCATCGCCGGCGGGACCAACCTCCTCGACCTGATGAAGCTCGAGATCGAGACGCCGCGCCACCTGATCGACGTCAATCGCGTCGGGCTCGACAAGATCGAGGATACCGCCGAAGGCGGCCTTCGTGTCGGTGCGCTGGTGCGCAACACCGACCTCGCCGCACATCCACGCGTGCGACGCGATTATGGCGTGCTGACGCGGGCGCTGGTGTCCGGCGCGTCGGGGCAGCTTCGCAACAAGGCGACGACGGGCGGCAATTTGCTCCAGCGCACGCGCTGCCCCTATTTCTATGACACCGCCAAGCCGTGCAACAAGCGCAAGCCAGGGTCGGGCTGTGCCGCGATCGGTGGCTTCAACCGCGGTCTGGCGGTGATCGGGACGAGCGAGGCGTGCATCGCCCAGCATCCAAGCGACATGGCGGTGGCGATGCGCGTGCTCGATGCGGCTGTCGAGACGGTGAAGCCCGATGGCGCGGCGCGAACCATCGCGATCGCGGACTTCCACAAGCTGCCGGGCACCACGCCGCATATCGAGAACGCGCTGGAGCCCGGTGAGCTCATCACCGCGGTGACGCTGCCCGCGCCGGTCGCCGGCACGCACATCTATCGCAAGGTGCGGGACCGCGCCTCCTATGCGTTCGCGCTCGTGTCGGTCGCGGCGGTGGTGCCGCGCGACGGGCCTGCGCGCATCGCCATGGGCGGCGTCGCGCCCAAGCCCTGGCGCGTCGAAGGCGCCGAGAGCGGCGACGATGCCGGCTATGGCAAGCGCCTGCTAGCGGGTGCCAAGCCGACCCAGCAGAATGCCTTCAAGCTGCCGCTCGCCGAGCGGACCGTCACGGCCGTGCTGGCCGAGGCCAGGAGCTGATCCGATGCAGTTCAACGAACCCGCCACCGCCAACCCGATCGACCGCCAGCGCGTCATCGGCAAGCCCGTCGACCGGATCGACGGTCCGCTCAAGACCACCGGCCGCGCGCCCTATGCCTATGAGCGGCACGATGTCGTCCCCAACCAGGCTTACGGCGCGATCGTGCCCGCGACGATCGCGACCGGTCGCATCACCCGCATCGACACGGCCGAAGCCGAGGCTGCGCCCGGCGTGATCGCGATCGTCCATCACGGCAATGCCGGCAAGCTCGGCAAGGCAAAGGCGATCACCGCCAAGCTGCTCGCCGGGCCGGAGGTCGAACATTACCATCAGGCCGTCGCCGTCGTCGTCGCCGAGACATTCGAACAGGCGCGTGCCGCCGCCAACCTCGTGCGCGTCGACTATGCGCGCGGGAACGGCGCCTATGACCTCGAAAAGGAGCGCGGCAAGGCGGTGAAGCCCGGCAAGTCGGCCGACACCGCGGTCGGCGATTTCGAGGGTGCGTTCGCCAAGGCGCCGGTCAAGATCGACGCCACCTATACCACCCCCGATCAGGCGCATTCGGCGATGGAGCCGATGGCGACGATCGCCGCGTGGGACGGCGACCAGCTCAATGTCTGGACGTCGAACCAGATGATCGACTGGGCCTGCCGCGACCTGTCGGAAACGCTGCTGATCCCGAAGGAGAAGGTCCGCGTCCATTCGCCCTTCATCGGCGGCGGGTTCGGGTCGAAGCTGTGGGTGCGGTCGGACGCGGTGCTCGCCGCGCTGGGCGCGAAGGCAGCGGGGCGGCCGGTCAAGGTCGCGCTGCCGCGGCCGGTGATGGTCAACAACACCACGCACCGCCCCGCGACGATCCAGCGCGTCCGCATCGGCGCGGACAAGAACGGCAAGATCGGCGCAATCGCGCATGAGGTGTGGTCGGGCGACCTGCCGGGCGGCGGGCCGGAGACGGCGGCGAACCAGACGCGGCTCCTGTACGCCGGCGCCAACCGCATGACCGCGCACCGGCTGGCGACGCTGCACCTTCCCGAAGGCAACGCGATGCGCGCGCCGGGCGAGGCGGTCGGGCTCCTCGCGCTCGAGGTGGCGATGGACGAGCTGGCCGAGAAGCTGGCGATGGATCCGATCGAGCTGCGTATCCTCAACGACACGCAGGTCGATCCGGAAAAGCCCGACCGGCCGTTTTCCAGCCGCCAGTTCGTCGATTGCCTGCGCGTCGGTGCAGAGCGCTTCGGCTGGTCGGCGCGCAAGCCGAAGCCGGGACAGGTGCGCGATGGGCGCTGGCTGATCGGCTATGGCATGGCGTCCGCGTTCCGCGACAACATGACGATGGATTCGGGCGCGCGCGTCGGCATCGACGCGAAGGGCAAGGTCACCGTCGCGACCGACATGACCGATATCGGCACCGGCAGCTACACGATCATCGCCCAGACCGCGGCGGAGATGATGGGGGTCGATGTCGACGACGTCGTCGTGCTGCTCGGCGATTCGAGCTTTCCCATCTCGGCCGGATCGGGCGGCCAGTGGGGTGCCAACAGCTCGACCGCCGGCGTCTATGCCGCTTGCGTCAAGCTGCGCGAGGCGGTGGCGCAGAAGGCAGGGTTCGACCCCGCCACGGCAGACTTCGCCGACGGCTTCGTCGGCCAGGGCAACAAGCGCATCCGCCTGGCCGAAGTTGCCGGGAGCGCCGGCATCTCCGCCGAAGACACGATCAAGTTCGGCGACCTCACAAAACGCTATGCGCAGGCGACGTTCGGCGGCCATTTCGCCGAGGTCGGCGTCGACGCGGTCACCGGCGAGGTCCGCATCCGTCGCATGAGCGGCGCGTTCGCGGCGGGCCGGATCCTCAATCCCAAATCGGCGCGCAGCCAAGTGATCGGCGCGATGGTCATGGGGGCTGGCGCCGCGTTGATGGAAGAGCTCGTCGTCGATCCGCGGTTCGGCTATTTCGTCAATCACGACCTCGCCGAATATCACGTCCCCGTCCACGCCGACATTCCGGTGCAGGACGTGTTCTTCCTCGACGAGACCGACGACAAGTCTTCGCCGATGAAGGCCAAGGGTGTCGGCGAACTCGGCATCTGCGGCGTCGGGGCTGCAGTCGCCAACGCGATCTACAATGCGTGCGGGGTGCGGGTCCGCGACTATCCGCTGACGCTGGACAAGATCATCGGCAAGCTGCCGCCGGTTAGCGCGGCGTGATGAATGCGGGCGGGGTCAGATGACCTCGCCCGACAGCCGCTGGCACACCATGTCGAGCTGATCGAGCGTCGAGTAGCTGAGCGTCAGTGTGCCGCCCTTCTCCGAATGCGCGATCCGCACATTGAGGCCGAGCACGTCGCCCAATTGCCGCTCCAGCGCCGCGATGTCGGCATCGCCCGTCGGCGCGGCAGGATCGCGCGGCTTACGCTCGGCCCGCGCCGGCGTGGCGCCACGCGCCAGCTTTTCCGTATCGCGGACCGACAGGCCACGCTCGACCACCCGCTCCGCCAGTGTCTCGGGATTGGGCGCGTTGATGATCGCACGCGCATGGCCCATGCTGAGCGTGCCGTCGATCACCAGCTTCTGCACCGTGACCGGAAGGTCCAGCAATCTCAATAGATTGGCGACATGGCTACGTGACTTGCCGACCAGCTTGCCCAGCGCTTCCTGCGTATGGCCGAACTGCTGGATCAGCTTGGAATAGGTGTCGGCCTCTTCGATCGCGTTGAGATCCTGGCGCTGGATGTTCTCGACCAGCGCGATCTCGAGCGTCTCGGCATCGTCCAGGTCGCGGACGATAACGGGCACCTCATGCAGTCTCGCGCGCTGCGCCGCGCGCCAGCGACGCTCACCCGCGACGATCTGATAGTCCTTGCCGTGCGGCCGGGCGACGATCGGCTGAATGATCCCGCGCTGTGCGATCGACTGGGCAAGCTCGTCGAGCGCACCCTCGTCGAAGTGGCGACGCGGCTGCGCAGGATGCGGGGCAAGCGAACTCACCGGCAGCATCCGCACGCTCGATCCGGTCGCGGGACGCCCCTCCTCGCTCGGCTCGGGTCGCGGCGCCGCATCACCCAGCAGCGCGCTGAGACCCCGGCCCAGGCCGCTCGGCCGTGCCTTGCTCATGCCGCCTTCGCCAGCTTCGGCAACCGGCCGATCACCTCGCGGGCGAGCGCGATATAGGCCTGCGATCCCGCACAGCGATGGTCGTAGATCAATGCGGGTACCCCATGGCTCGGTGCCTCCGACAAGCGGACGTTGCGCGGGATGACGGTGTCGAACACCACGCGGCCGAGCACCGCCCGAACGTCGTCCGAGACCTGATCGGTCAGTCGATTACGTCGGTCGTACATCGTCAGCACCACCCCCAGGATCGAGAGGCCGGGATTGAACCGCTCGCGAATGCGCTCGACGGTGGTCAGCAGCTGGCTAAGCCCTTCGAGCGCGAAGAATTCGCATTGCAGCGGGACGAGCAGCGCATGGCTCGCGACCATCGCGTTGATCGTCAACAGGCCGAGCGACGGCGGGCAGTCGATCAGCACGACATCCCATCGACTGCTCCCGCGCTCGATCGCCCGGTCCAGGCGGTGGGTGCGCGCCTCGAACTCGATCAGCTCGATCTCGGCACCGGACAGATCGACGGTCGCAGGCACGATGTCGAGGTTCGGCACGCGCGTCGCCATCGCGGCTTCATCGACATTGAGGTCGCCAAGCAGCAGATCGTAGCTGGACCGCTCACGTTCGTTGCGACCGACGCCGAGCCCGGTCGAGCAATTCCCCTGCGGATCGAGATCGATCAGCAATACGCGTTGGCCCGTCGCGGCCAGTGCGGTGCCGACGTTGATCGCGCTGGTGGTCTTGCCAACGCCGCCCTTCTGATTGGCGACGGTAATGATGATCATCGACGCCTCACATTGCGCGCAACGACGATCTGCGAGTCGTCGGCGGTCAAACTTGGTTCCACGTGGAACACTCCATGCCATGTCTGCTTGGCAGCGACCAGTTCGCTTTCGGCGCTCCGTCCCTTCGGCAGCAGCCAAGTCGTCGAAAGATCGGCGAACCCGCTACCATCGAGGAACAGCAACTCCAGCGATGCCACTGCTCGGGCAGAGACAACGGACGCGGGCAGTCGCTGGCAGCGTGCAGCCGACATGCAAAGCACCTCTGCATCGAGCTTCAGCTCGTCCACGACCCGCTCCAGAAAGTCGGCGCGGCGACGCCGAGGCTCGATCATCACAACGTGCCGTGGCTGGACGATCGCCGCTACGATGCCCGGCAGCCCTGCCCCGCTGCCGATATCGATCCACTCCCCGGCACTCTCGACGGGGGCGAGCGGGACGAGCTGGGCCGAGTCGAGCAGATGACGAACCCAAACTTGGTCGATCGTCGAACGAGCGATGAGGTTCTGCCGCTCACTCTCACCCAGCAACAACGCTGAATAGGCTTCGAGTTGCTCGATGGCTCGGCCGCCGAAACGCACCTCAATCCAGCGGCGAGCGTCTTCGCCGGTCATGCCGCTCGCTTCCGGATGTCGAGCAGGATCGCCGTCAACGCCGCCGGCGTCACCCCGCGCACCCGACCGGCCTCGGCCAGATTAGCGGGACGGGCGGCGCCCAAGCGCTCGATCATTTCGGTCGAGAGCCCCGGAATCCGGGCATAGTCGATGGTCGGTGAAAGCCGGATCGAGGCGTCGCTCATCGCCGCGACCTCGTTCGCCTGACGCTCAAGATAGGGGGCGTAGCGCGCGTCCTCGACCGCTTCGGCGACGATCGATTGATCGGCGTCGAGGCCGTCCATCACCGCATCCGCATCGACCTGAGCAAAGCGCAGCCACTCGGCAAGCGACCGTCGGACGCCGTCCATCGCGACATCCGCGCCGCTGGCACGGAGTTCGTGCGGCGTTCGCTTCTGCCCGAGCCAGCTATCCACCTTCTCGCGCTCGAGGCGACGATGGTTCATCCGCTCCAGCCTGGCCGGCGACAGGCACCCCGCGGCTTCCGCAATCGGACCGAGCCGCGCCTCGGCATTGTTGGCGCGCAAATGCAGCCGATACTCGGCGCGGGCGGTCAGCATGCGATAGGGCTCGGTTACACCCTGCAGCACCAGATCGTCGATCATCACCCCGATATAGCTGTTGCTTCGTTCGAACCGGACCGGCTCGTGCTCGAGCGCACGCGCCGCCGCATTCAGGCCGGCAACGAGCCCCTGCGCCGCAGCCTCTTCATAGCCGGTCGTGCCGTTGACCTGTCCCGACAGGAACAGGCCCGGCACCGTTTCGAGATGAAGCGTCGCGTCGAGCGCGCGAGGATCGATATGGTCATATTCGACCGCGTAACCCGGCGTGACGATGCGCGCGCGTTCGAGCCCCTCGATGCTCGCGATCATCGCAGCTTGAACGTCGGTCGGGAGCGAAGTCGAGATGCCGTTCGGATAGACGAGCGGATCGTCGAGCCCCTCTGGCTCGAGAAAGATCTGATGGCCGTCGCGATCGGCGAAGCGGTGGATCTTGTCTTCGATCGACGGGCAATAGCGCGGCCCCTGCCCGCCGATCGCACCGGAAAAGAGGGGTGAGCGGTCGAGGCCGGCGGCGATGATCGCGTGGGTACGCGTGTTGGTCCGCGTCACGGCACAGGCGAGCTGCGGCAAGGCGCGCCCCTTGGTCAGCGGTGACATCGTCCACGGATCTTCGTCGCTCGGCTGAACCGACAAGCGAGCCCAATCGATCGTTCGCCCATCGAGCCGCGGCGGCGTTCCCGTCTTGAGCCGCGCCATCGGCAGACCGAGCGCGCGAAGCTGTTCCGCCATCCGGGTAGCTGCGCGTTCGCCGATGCGACCACCCGTTTCGCGCTCATCGCCGCGGAAGATGCGCCCACCCAGGAAGGTGCCGCTTGCGATCACGACCGTGCGACCCGCGAGGGTGGTGCCGTCAGCAAGGGTCACTCCAGCGACGTTGCCTTGCCTGTCGAGCGCCAGCGCCTCGACCTCACCCGGAACGATCGTCAGTCCGGCCTGCGATGCCAACGTCGACTGGATCGCTGCCGCATAGCGACGCCGATCCGCCTGGACGCGCGGGCCCTGGACGGCGCTGCCCTTGCTGCGGTTCAGCATCCGGTAGTGAATGGCGGCAGCGTCGGCCGTGCGGGCGATCAGACCGTCACAGGCGTCGACCTCTCGAACGAGATGACCCTTGCCGAGGCCGCCAATCGCCGGATTGCACGACATCGCGCCGATCGTAGCTGGATCGAAGCTGACGAGCGCAACGCGGGCGCCGACGCGTGCGGCAGCGGCTGCTGCTTCGGTACCGGCATGGCCGCCGCCGATCACGATCACGTCGAATTGCATGCGCCCGCCTTACGCGTCGGACGCTAAAGCGTCAAAACGTTCCACGTGGAACAACGCTATTTGCCGATGCAGAACCGTCCGAACAGCGCGTCGAGCATTGCTTCGGTTCCGGCAGTGCCGGTAATTGCGTCGAGTGTGTGCCGCGCCCGCCGGACCTCCTCGGCCTTGACGAGAGGATCAGCAACGCCCTGCGCAGCCGAAATTGCAACTACCGCCCGCGTGAGCAGATCATGCTGACGCTGATTGAGTGCTGTACCATCCATCGGTGGCATCAGGCTTTCTACGCGCGCGTGGATGGCTGCCCACAAAGTTGCTAGTCCCTCACCGGTGACGCCGGACACGCCGACAGCGTCATCAGGGATGCTGCAACCCGGCAGATCGATCTGGGAGACAACTCGAATCGCATCGTCCCGCGGCGCTGCGGCATCGGCCTCAAGCCAAAGCAAGACGTCAGCAGTCTCGATTGCGGCTTCGGCACGGACGATGCCGATCGCTTCGATCTCGTCATCCGTATCCGTCGCCAATCCGGCGGTATCCACCAGCACGAAGGCGACGCCCTCATGCGCCACCGGCACCTCGATGCGATCGCGCGTCGTGCCGGCGATCGGCGAGACAATCGCGGCATCCCGGCCAGCTAACGCGTTGAACAAGGTCGACTTGCCGCGGTTCGGCCGCCCCGCGATGACCACCCGAAATCCGCGATGGAGCGCTTCAACCTTTGGTCGGGCGAGCCACGCGCACGTGTCGCTCTCAAGCACCGCAAGCTCTGCATCGACACTCGACGCATCCCACTCGCCGGCGTCGTCTTCATCGGCGAAGTCCAGCGCGAGTTCGATGCTCGCCGCGATCCCAACCAAACGATCCGTCAGCTCGTCAATGCTGCGCCGCAGCAGACCTTCGCTGGCGAGCATTGCTGCACGATGCTGCGACTGCGTCTGGGCGGCGAGCAGGTCGGCGAACGCTTCCGCCTGATTGAGGTCGATACGTCCGTTGGTCAGTGCGCGCCGGGTGAACTCGCCCGGCTCCGCGCGGCGGACGTCGGCGCACGTCAGCAACGCACCCTCGACCGCCGCGATCACGGCCTGCCCACCATGGACATGGAACTCGACAAGGTCTTCGCCGGTCGCGCTGTCGGGCCCGGGAAAGACGAGGACGATGGCCTGGTCGAGCGTCTCCGCCCCTTGCCGCAGTCGCCTAACCCTGGCCTCTCGCGGCGCGGGCAATGTTCCGGCGATCGATCGCGCGGCGGCAAGCGCTTGCGGGCCGCTCAGCCGGATGACGCCGATCGCTGCCGGCGGTGCCCCGCTCGACAGCGCGACGATCGTGTCGGGCACGGTCAGTCGCGAGGCAGCTTTGCCGACATGTCGAACATCTGGCGCCAGAAGGTCATCCCCGCCTCCCCCATCGGTGCCCAGCTCTTCATCATCGACTCGATCAGTTCGGGGCTGGCGCCCTTCTCCATCGTTTCCTGGATCATCGCGACATAGCGCTCGTGCACGGGCGTGAAGTCGGGCAGGCCCATGGCGCGGCGCGCCTCTTCGGGGGTGCAGTCGACCTCGACATTGATTTTCATGCTGCACTCCGGCCATCGACGAACCCGGCGACGATAGGCGCGTTGTGGCCGCGCACGCAACCAAGGGGACGATGATGATCGAGATCGACACGCTGGACGGCGAAGGCCGCTTCGATGCCTATATCGCCGAGCCGAACGGTCGCGCGCGGGCCGCGATCGTCGTCATTCAGGAGATCTTCGGCGTCAATCGCGGCATCCGCCAGAAGTGCGATCGGCTCGCCGCCGACGGCTATCTGGCGATCGCGCCCGACCTGTTCTGGCGGATCGAGCCGGGGATCGAGCTCGACCCCGACGTGCCGGAGGAGATGCAGCGCGGCCTCGAGCTGATGGGCCAGTTCGACCAAGACCGCGCGATCCGCGATATCGAGGCGACGATCCGCGCAGCACGGGCGCGATTGGGGGACGGCGGCAAGGTCGGGGTGGTCGGCTACTGTCTGGGCGGACGGCTCGCCTATATGACCGCGGCGCGGACCGACAGCGATGCGTCGGTCGGCTATTATGCGGTCGGGATCGACGGACTGCTGGGCGAGAAGCACGGCATTGCGCGGCCGCTGATGCTCCACATCGCCGGCGATGACGGGTTCGTCGACCGGGAAACGCAGGCAAAGATGCACGAGGGGCTGGACGACCATCCGCGCGTCACGCTGCACGACTATCCGGGTGAGGATCACGGCTTTGCGACCGAGGTCGGAAACCGCCGCTCACCAGAGGCCGCGGACCGGGCAGATGCGCGGACCAAGGCCTTCTTCGCCGAGCATCTCGGCTGATGCGAAAAGGGGGAGCGGTCGTCCCGCTCCCCCTTCCAATCAATTGAAGAAGCTGATGATCCCCAGCGTGTCGCCGGTGCCGACCCACCCTTCATAGATCATCTTGAGCGCGACGAAGACGATCACCGCCAGGCCGAAATAGGCGATCCAGCGATAGCGATCGATTAGCCGCGCGATGAAATTGGCGGCAAGGCCCATCAGCGCCACCGACAGCAGCAATCCGATGACGAGGATGCCAGGATGCTCGCGCGCGGCACCGGCGACCGCCAGGACGTTGTCGAGGCTCATCGACACGTCGGCGACCGCAACCGCCCAGGCGGCGCTGGCGAAGCTCTTGGCGGGCTTGAGGCCTGACGCCTCGTCGCCGCTGATCTCGGGCGAACCCTCGCTGTGCTGGCCCTCCCGGATCTCGCGCCAGAATTTCCAGCTGACCCACAGGAGCAGCAGACCGCCGGCGAAGATCAGGCCGACGATCCCCATCAGCCAACTGACCACCAGCGCAAAGGCAATGCGCAGGATCAGCGCCGCGCCGATGCCGATCAGGATGACCTTCTTGCGCTGATCGGCAGGCAGGCCGGCAGCCAGCGCACCCACGACGATCGCATTGTCGCCGGCCAGCACCAGGTCGATCATCAGCACCGATCCGAACGCCGCGAGCGCCGCGGGTTCGGTGATGTTCGAGAAATCGGCCAGGATGTGCTGCCAGATTTCGGCGGGCGAACCGATGCCACCGGTCGCGGCGGCGGCGCTGTAGATCAGGTCGAGCATGCCACGGTCCTAGACGAGGAAACGGCGCGAGCAAGAGGCCCGCGCCGTGGATTGTGTGAACGGTTCAGAACTCGGATGATTTCGGTACCGCCGCGGCGAGGCCGCGTCGTCGGTCGGAGCTTTGCTCCGCCGGCCGGATCGGTGCGTCTCCCGGTGCAAGCATTGCACCGGGGCGCGCTCGATCTCAGGAATTCATCGAGTCGAAGAAGTCCTCGTTGGTCTTCGAATCCTTCATCTTGTCGAGCAGGAACTCCATCGAATCGATGGTGCCCATCTGCATGAGGATGCGGCGAAGCACCCACATCTTCGACAGGATCGGCTTTTCGACGAGCAGCTCTTCCTTGCGGGTGCCCGACTTGCCGACGTCCATCGCCGGGAAGATGCGCTTGTCGGCGACCTTGCGGTCGAGGACGATCTCGGAGTTGCCGGTGCCCTTGAACTCTTCGAAGATCACCTCGTCCATGCGGCTGCCGGTATCGATCAGCGCGGTGGCGATGATCGAGAGCGAGCCGCCCTCCTCGATGTTACGCGCCGCGCCGAAGAAGCGCTTCGGCCGCTGGAGCGCGTTGGCGTCGACGCCGCCCGTCAGCACCTTGCCCGAGCTCGGCACCACGGTGTTGTAGGCGCGGCCGAGACGGGTGATCGAATCGAGCAGGATAACGACATCCTTCTTGTGCTCGACCAAGCGCTTGGCCTTCTCGATCACCATCTCGGCGACCTGAACGTGGCGCTGCGCCGGCTCGTCGAAGGTCGAGCTGACGACCTCGCCCTTCACCGAACGCTGCATGTCGGTGACTTCCTCGGGCCGCTCGTCGATGAGCAGGACGATGAGGAACACCTCAGGGTGGTTGTCGGTGATCGCCTTGGCGATGTTCTGGAGCATCACCGTCTTGCCGACGCGGGGCGGCGCGACGATCAGCGTGCGCTGGCCCTTGCCCTGCGGACTGACGATATCGATGACGCGCGCGGACTTGTCCTTCTGCGTCGGGTCGAACGGGTCGAGCTTGAGCTTCTGCTCGGGATAGAGCGGCGTCAGATTGTCGAAGTTGACGCGGTGGCGGACCGCATCCGGATCGTCGAAATTGACGCTGATGAGGCGGGTAAGTGCGAAATAGCGCTCGCCGTCCTTGGGCCCGCGAACCTCGCCCTCGACGGTGTCGCCGGTGCGCAGGCCAAACTTACGGACCTGGTTGGGCGAGATGTAGATGTCGTCGGGACCGGCGAGGTAATTCGCCTCCGGGCTGCGCAGAAAGCCGAAGCCGTCGGGCAGCACCTCGATCGTGCCGAGGCCCATGATCTGCTCGCCATTCTCGGCCTGGACCTTGAGGATGGCGAACATCAGGTCCTGCTTGCGCATCGTCGACGCGCCTTCGACCCCCAATGCCTCGGCCATCTCGACCAGTTCGGCGGGAGTCTTCTTCTTCAAATCCTTGAGGTGCATTGGGGTCGTCCGGTGCGGGCGTTGGGAGGGTGGCGTCGTGCGGCTCGGCGAGTGCGCCGGCGTCGATGCTGGAGGAAGGACGTGCGAGGGGTCGCCGGAACGGCAACGCTACACGTTCAAAGGAGATAAGCGCGCCCCCGCGTCAAGTCAATCGCGGGCGGCGATCAGAACGGCTTCACTTCGGCGAGCACGACGATCAGCACCGCGGCAAGCGCCGGGACTTCGTTGACGAGGCGAAGCGTACGCGGCGCCAGCGTGGGGCGACCCGCGGCAAGCTTGCGCGCATAGCCGACCGCCCAGCCGTGATAGCCGCTGAGGGCGATGACCAGCAGCAGCTTGGCATGGAGCCAGCCGAGCCCCGGCTGCCCCTCCAGCAAGCCCGCATTGACCGCCAGCGTCAGGCCGAGCACCCACACGATCACCATCGACGGCGTCAGGATCATGCGGCGGAGCAGCGCCTCACGGCGAACCCAGCGCTCGGGCTCACCGGGGATCGCCAGACCCTCCTGATGATGGACGAGATAGCGGGGGAGCATGAACAGCCCCGCCATCCAGAAGATCACGAAGACGACGTGCGCCGCCTTCACCCACAGATAGGCGGCGCCGAGAAAGCCCATCAGCGGACGCCGCGCACGCGCTCGAGCAGCGCCTCGACATGCGCGATCGGCGTGTCGGGCAGGATGCCGTGTCCCAGGTTGAAGACGTGCGGCCGCCCCTCGAACGCCGCCAGGATACGGTCGATCGCCCGCGCCAGCGTGTCGCCGCCGGCGATCAGCGCGAGCGGATCGAGATTGCCCTGAACCGGCATTCCTGTGGGCAGGAACCGCGCGGCCCACTCCGGTGCGATCGTCTCGTCCACCCCCACCGCGTCGACGCCGACCTGTTCGGCATAGTCGGCAAGCTTGGCCCCTGCCCCTTTCGGGAAGCCGATGATGAGAAGGTCGGGGCAGCGCGCGCGAAGCCCGGCGACGATCGCGCGGTTGGGGGCGATCACCCAGCGTTCGAACTGCTCGGGGCTGAGGCTGCCGGCCCAGCTGTCGAACAGCTGCACCGCCTCCGCCCCGGCCTCGTGCTGCTGGGCGAGATAGTCGATCGTCACCGTGACGATGCGGTCGACCAGCCGCGCCATGGCCGCCGGATCGGCATAGGCGAGGCGCCGGGCGGCTTCCTGCGTGCGGCTCCCCTGCCCCGCGATCATGTAGGTCGCGATCGTCCAGGGAGAGCCTGCAAAGCCCAGGAACGTCGTCTCGGCCGGCAGTACCGCGTCGATCGTGCGGACCGCGGCATAGACGGGGTCGAGCGTGTCGGCCGCGCCCGGCGCCAGCGCATCGATCGCGGCGCCATCGGTCAGCGGCGGCGCGAGCCGAGGCCCCTCGCCGGTCTCGAACCACAGCTTCTGGCCCAGCGCCATCGGCACGGTCAGGATGTCGGAGAACAGGATCGCGCCGTCGAAACCGAAGCGGCGGATCGGCTGCATCGTGATCTCGCACGCCGCGGCCGGATCCATCGCCATCGCCAGGAAGCCGCCCTTCTCTGCCCGGAGCGCGCGATACTCCGGGAGGTAGCGGCCCGCCTGTCGCATGAGCCAGATCGGGGGACGCGCCTGTCGCTCGCCCTTGAGCGTCGCGAGCAGGGACCGGTGAGTGTCGGGACGGCGCAAACGGGCTTCCTTCAAACTATAAAGAAGAATCTAGATGGATGTTGAAAGAGGATGGCGCGTGGGTTTCGTGGCTTAGGCCGCGCTGCCGGATATGCCAACAGCTTGACCCCGGCGGCCCCGCAGAACCACTTGGATTCGGAAACCCCGTCCACGTTTTCCACAGGGTGGGGATGGGAACCATATGCCGGGCAGGGAATGTTGGTGGATTGGGGACGAATGGGGTGGTTGTCCACGCCTTGGCGGGGGCGCGAAGTTGCGCTAGCGCCTGCCCCCATGTTGTCCACAGATCGGTCCAGCCGGTGAACCGCCTGCACCTCCACCTCCTGTCGGACTCGACCGGAGAGACGCTGGAGAACATCGCCAAGGCGGCGCTCGCCCAGTATGATGATGTCGAGACGCTGCGGCATTTCTGGCCGATGGTGCGATCCGAGGCGCATCTGGAACGCATCCTTCAGGAGATTGCGCAGAACCCCGGTCTCGTCCTGTTCACCCTGGTCAATGCCGACACGCGCCGGACGCTGGAGGCGCGGTGCCGGGCGATGGGACTGCCCGCAGTTGCGCCGCTCGACGGGGTGAATGCGGCCTTGTCGAGCCTGCTGGGGCAACAGGCCAAGGCGCGGCCGGGGCGCCAGCACATGCTCGACGCGGCCTATTTCGCGCGGGTCGATGCGATCCAGTTCACCATCGCGCACGACGACGGCGTCAATTGGGAGGAGTGGGAGGAGGCCGAGATCGTGCTGGCGGGCGTCAGCCGGTCGTCGAAGACGCCGACCTCCATCTATCTCGCCAATCGGGGCTACAAGGTCGCCAACATCCCGATCGTCGTCGAGAGCCCGCCACCCGACAAGCTGTTCCACCTCAAGAACCCGATGGTCGTCGGCCTGACCACCAGTGCCGACCGGCTGATCCAGGTGCGGCGCAATCGCCTGCTCAGCCTCAACCAGGCGCCCGAAACGCCGTATGTCGACCAGGAAGCCGTGTCGCGCGAGGTCGCGTTCGCGCGGCGGATGTTCGCCGACAATGGCTGGCCGGTGATCGACGTCACCCGCCGCTCGATCGAGGAGACGGCGGCGGCGGTCATCACCCTCTATCAGCAGCATCGTGGCAAATGAGGCTGACGCTCGCTTCCCAGAGTGCCAGCCGGCGCGCGATGCTGACCGATGCGGGCGTCCCGTTCGAAGCGGTCGCGGCCCTGGTCGACGAGGACGCCGCCAAGGCGAGCTTCGCGGCGCAGGCGATGAGCCCGCGAGATACCGCGGATGCGCTGGCCGAGCTCAAGGCGACCAAGGTGGGGACGCTCGGTGTGCCGGGGCTGGTGCTGGGCTGCGATTCCATCGTCGCGCTGGCCGACGGGCGATTGCTCGACAAGCCGGTCAGCCGCGACGATGCCGCCGAGCATCTGTCGGCGATGTCGGGCAGCGTCCACGAACTCTGGAGCGCGGCGGTGATCGTCGAGGGGCGGCAGCCAGTGTGGCGCCATGTCGAGCGCGCGCGGATGCATGTCCGCCCGCTCTCGCCCGCGTTCATCGACGCCTATCTCGACGCCGAGTGGCCGGCGATTTCGGGTTGCGTCGGCTGCTACCGGATCGAGGGACCGGGCGTGCAGCTGTTCAGCCGCGTGGAGGGGAGCCATTTCACCGTGCTCGGCCTGCCGCTGTTGCCGCTGCTGGGCTATCTGCGGACCCGCGGGGTGATGGCGTCATGATGCGCGCGGAAGTGATCGGCGATCCGATCGAGCACTCCAAGTCGCCGATGATCCACGGCTTCTGGCTGGACGCGCTCGGCATCGAGGGCGAATATGGCCGTACCCAGGTGCCGGCCGATGGTCTCGGCGCCTTCTTCGCGGAGCGGGCGCAAGATCCAGACTGGCGCGGGTGCAACGTGACGATCCCGCACAAGGAAGCCGCGCTCGACCATGTACCCGATCCGGGCGATGTTCGCGCGTCGATCGGCGCGATCAACACCGTGTTTCGGGATGACGACGGCAAGCTGGTCGGCACCAACACCGATGCGGCGGGCTTCTATGCACCGCTGGCCGACACCGACCTGGCCGGCGGCCATGCGGTGGTGATCGGCGCGGGGGGCGCCGCTCGCGCAATCCTGTTCGCGCTTTCCCGCATCGGCATCGGATCGGTGACGCTGATGGCGCGCAATCCGCTGAAAGGCGCAGGACTGCTCGCGCAGTTCGGGCTGAAGGGCGACGTCGTCGACTTCGCCGCGCCGCTGCCGCCCGCCGATCTCGTCGTCAATGCCAGCCCGCTCGGCATGATCGGACAGCCGCCGCTTCGTCTCGACCTCGACCCCCTGCCCCTCCACGCGGTCGTGTACGACATCGTTTATGCACCGCTCGAGACCGAGCTGCTCGCCGCCGCCCGCGCGCGCGACCTGGCGACGATCGACGGGCTGGAGATGCTGATCGGCCAGGCGGCGGCGGCGTTCGAGCTGTGCTTCGGCGCCGCGCCGCCGCGTGATCGCGATGCCGAGCTGCGGCAGCGCCTGACCGCATGATGAAACTGGGCCTGACCGGCTCGATCGGCATGGGCAAGTCGACCGTCGCGGCGATGTTTCGTGACGCCTGCGTTCCCGTCTTCGATGCCGATGCCGAGGTGCACAAGCTGCAAGGTCCGGGCGGCGCGCTGCTCCCCGCGATCGAGGCGGCGTTCCCCGGCACCACCGGGCCCGCCGGCATCGACCGGACTGCGCTCGGCGCCGCGGTTTTCGGCGACGATGCCGCGCTCGCCCGGCTGGAGGCGATCGTCCACCCGGCCGTCGCTGCGGCTCGTGAGGCGTTTCTGGCCGAGCATGAAGACGCGCCGCTGATCGTGCTCGACATTCCCCTCCTGTTCGAAAAGGCGGGCTGGCGCGACGTCGACCGGATCGTCGTCGTCTCCGCCCCACCCGAGGTCCAGCGCGCCCGCGTCCTCGCCCGCCCCGGCATGACCGAGGCGAGGTTCGAGGCGATCCTCGCGCGCCAGACGCCGGACGCCGAAAAGCGCGCGCGCGCCGACCATGTCGTCCCGACCGGTGGCTCGATCGAGGCGACCCGCGCCGCGGTTCAGGCCCTCATCGCTTGCCTCGCTTCGTCGCAGGGTCGATAAGGGAGCATGCGTGAAATCGTCTTTGACACCGAAACGACGGGCCTGAGCTTCCCCGGCGGCGACCGCCTCGTCGAGATCGGCTGCGTCGAGATGGTCAACCGTGTCGAGACCGGGCGCGTGTTCCACGTCTATCTCAATCCCGACCGCGCGATGCCGGCCGAGGCGCAGGCGGTCCACGGGCTGTCGGACGCCTTCCTTGCCGACAAGAAGCGCTTCCACGACCATTGCGAGGAGCTGCTCGATTTCATCGGTGACGCGCCGATGGTCGCGCACAATGCGGGCTTCGACTTCGCCTTCATCAATGGCGAGCTTGGGCGTTGCGGCAAGCCGCTCGTCTGCACGACGCGGATGGTCGACACGCTGGCGATCGCGCGCCAGCGGCTGCCCGGCGCCAAGCATACCCTCGATGCGCTCTGCTCGCGCTTCGGCGTCGATCGCAGCCGGCGCGTGCTGCACGGCGCGCTGCTCGACGCGCAGCTTTTGGCGCAGGTCTATGTCGAGCTGACCGGCGGGCGGCAGATCGGGCTGGGCCTGGTCGCCGAGACCATCGTCGATGCGGCCGCCATACCGATCACCGTCGTTTCGCGGCCACCGGCACGGCCGCCCCGCGTTTTCTCGGCAAGCCCCGCGGAACTCGAACGCCACGCAACCTTTGTTGCTGGCCTCAAGGACCCGCTCTGGGGACCGGCCGATCCCGTCGCCGCGAGCTGATCGGCTCGACGGCGCCCAACAAGAAGGAGAAAGAAGATGGAAGTCCGTGTTTCGGGACATCAGGTGGAAACCGGTGATGCGCTCAAGAGCCACGTGACCGACCGTCTTCAGGCGATCGCCGAGAAATATTTCTCGCGCGCGATCTCGGCCCAGGTGGTGTTCGGCAAGGGGCCGCACGACCATGGCTTCACCTGCGACATCGTCGCGCACGTGATGCAGGGCCTGATCCTGAAGAGCTCGAACACCGGCCAGGACGCGCATGGCGCGTATGATGGCGCCGCCGACAAGATCGAGAAGCAGCTGCGCCGCTACATGCGCCGCCTGAAGGACCGCAATGCGGGCCAGGTGATCGCCGCGGCGGAATCGCTCGGCTACGACAATACCGGCTATGACGCGGGCTATACCGTGTTCGGCGATGGCGGCGATCAGGAAGAGGAAGTGGCCGACGCCCCCCTCGTCATCGCCGAGACGCGGGTCGACGTGCCCTCGGCGAGCGTCAGCGATGCGGTGATGATGCTCGACCTGCGCAACACCAACGCGTTGCTGTTCAAGAACACGGGCACCGACGCCTACAACATGGTCTATCGCCGCCATGACGGGACGATCGGCTGGGTCGAGCCGAACCGCGCAGGCTGAAGTGACCGACCTTAGCGACCTGATCGCGCCCGATGCCGTGCTGGTCGACCTGGCCGCCGGCAACAAGAAGACGCTGTTCCAGCAACTCGCAAACGCCGCGGGCGAGGTCATCGACCTCGACCCGCGGGTCGTGGGTGAGCGGCTGACCGCGCGCGAGAAGCTGGGCACCACGGGGTTCGGCGGCGGCATCGCGATCCCGCATGCGCGGATCGAGGGGTTGGGCGAGGTGCGCGGCCTGTTCGCGCGGCTGGCCACGCCCGTCGATTTCCAGGCGGTCGATGGCCTGCCCGTCGATCTCGTCATGCTGCTGCTCTCCCCTGCGGACGCGGGCGGCGAGCATCTGAAGGCGCTGGCGCGGGTGTCGCGGCGGCTGCGCGATGCGGCGTTTGCCGAGAAGCTGCGCGGCGCCGGATCGCGCGATGCCATCTATGCCTTGCTGACCGGTGTCGAGGCGCGCGATGCCGCCTGAAGGCGCGGGCGGCGGTGAGGCGTCGCATTTCCGTGCGCTCGAATCGCTCTATGCCGCCGCGCCGATCAACCAGCTGTTCGAATCGAAGCTGGAGATCACCGACCCCGGCGTCGCCCGCATCCGCTTCACCATCGACCATCGTTATTTCCATGCGGGCGGCGCGGCGCACGGGACGAGCTATTTCAAGCTGCTCGACGATGCCGCCTTCTATGCGGTCAACAGCCTCGTCACCGACCGCTTCGTGCTGACCACGCAGTTCAACCTCCTGTTCACCCGCCCGCTCGGCGAGGGAGACGTGGTGGCGGAGGGACGCTGGATCAGCGGTCGTCGGCGCGTGTTCGTCGCCGATGCGCGCCTGATCGATGCCGAGGGTGAGGAGGCGGCGCGCGGCACCGGCACCTTCATGCGCAGCCGCATCGCGCTCGCCTCGCTTCCCGGTTACGCCAGGCCGTGACCCGGCTGACCAGCGCGGTGCGCGTGTCGGCCCTGGTCCGGCGCGTGCACCTGGCGGGGGGTAGCGCGATGGTGCTGGCAAAGGGCGATCCGACCGCCGGCGCGATCCTGATCCTGCTGCTCGACCGCGGTGAACACCCGCGGTTTTGCGAACGCGGCCTGATCGACTCGGGCAAGCTGATCGAGTCGGGTCCGAGCCACGCCGACGCGATCGAGGCGGCCGACTATTGGCAACGCCGCCGCGCGCGCGACCCGGATCTGTGGGTCGTGGAGGTCGACGTCGCAGAGGGCGAGCGCTTCGCCGACGAAACGATCGGCTCGGGTTGACATTGCCGCACTGCACAAGGATAGGCGCGAACCTGTTTTGAGCGCGTTGTGCCGGCGGGGTGCGATCCCGGTGGTGACGCAGTCGGGGGGAAGCCCGGTACGAGACGACGGCACCGATTGGTGCCGAACCGCCCGTGCCGCGCACCAACCGCATATGACCGATCCGAAATGATCTCTTGGGCACGCGCCGCCATGATTGCGGCGGTGACATTCTGCGCGGGCGTCTCCGTCTGCGCATCCACGCCGGGCTTTGCGCTCGGCGTTGCGGGGCAGGTAATGAACGCCCCCTATCCCACTCAGGTTCCGACGCCCCCGTCGCCGATCGTGCCCGCGGAATGGACGCGCGAGGAACCCGCCGAAGCCAGCGCCGCCACGACGACGGCCGCCGCCCAGACCGATTTCGACACGCTTCGCGATGCCGTCGCCGCCCAGGCGATGCCCGAGGCGATGGACCGCGAGCTTCGCTGTCTCGCCACCGGCATCTATTACGAGGCGAAGGGCGAGCCGCTCCACGGCCAGCTCGCGGTTGCCGAAGTCATCCTCAACCGTACCCGGTCTGGTCGCTTCCCCACCGACGTCTGCAAGGTGCTGACCCAGCGCGGCCAGTTCAGCTTCGTGCGCGGCGGGCGCCTGCCGGGCGTCGAGCCCTCGCGCACCGCATGGCGCACCGCCGTTGCCGTCGCGCAGGTCGCCAAGCGCGAGCTGTGGGAAAGCAAGGCGGGCAACGCGCTGTTCTTCCACGCGCGCCATGTGTCGCCCAGCTGGAACCGCGCCAAGGTGGCGATGCTCGGCAATCACATCTTCTATCGTTGAGCCTTTTCAGCGTTCCTGACTTGTTCTAAAGTCGGGTAATGGCGACGTTACCCGACCTGCCGCTTTCGCCGATGATCGCCGCCGATGTCGCGCGCGGCGTTTGCCGCCTGCTCGTGCGGCACGACGTGATGGCGATCGCGGAGATGCCGCTCGAGGGCGGACGCCGCGCCGACCTGATGGGATTGGATGCCGCGGGTCGGCTGGTCATCGTCGAGATCAAGGTATCGCGCGCCGACCTGCTCGGCGACAACAAATGGACCGATTATCTCGGCCATTGCGACCGCTTCTATTGGGCGGTGCCAGAGGGGTTCGATACGCGGCCGCTCGACGGACCGGCGTTCCTGCCCGAGCGGACGGGGGTGATCGTCGCCGACCGCTATGACGCCGCGGTGCTGCGCGAGCCCGCCACCCATCCCCTTCCCGCGCCCACCCGCAAGCGGTGTACGCTGGCGCTGGCGCGGCGCGCCGCACGGCGAACGATGGCGGCGATCGATCCGGACGGGGTTGCGGCCGAAACGGGGTTCTAAGGTTCCGGTTTTGCGGGCAGCGCGGTGCTCCCGACACGTCCTTCGACAGGCTCAGGACGAACGGTGTGTGGGGGCTCGATCGACACCGCAGCTATCGAGGTAAGTAACCCTTCCCCGTTCGTGCTGAGCTTGTCGAAGCACGTGTGGCGGGCAGTCCCGCCCCGCTCTTACTTCAGCACCGGCCCCGTCGAGCGGCGCGCCGCCTTTTTCGGCGCGTCCGCCAGCAGCTTGGTGATCGCCGGCGAACGGGTGTCGCGCTTGGCATAGTCGCGTGCGGACATGCCGGCGGCGATGTCGGTCTTGTCGGGGTCGGCGCCCGCGGCGAGGAGCTGGCGGGCCAGCTCGAACTTGCGCATCTGCACCGCGCGGATCAGCGGGGTTTCGCCGCTGGAGTTCGCGGCATCGACGTTCGCCTTGTAGCGCGTCAGGATCTCGACACCCTCGTCGAAGCCGTTGCCGACCGCGATCAGCAGCGGAGTTTCACCGCGGCTGTCGCCGATATCGGGATTGGCGCCCTTCTGAAGGAGGAAGCGCAGATAGGTGGCATCGCCGCGCCGGGTGACGATGTGGAGCGCGCCTTCGCCCGACACGCGGTCGCGCGTGTTGATGATCGTCTGGCCGGGCGCGCCCAGGATCTCGTTGACCTTGGTCCCGTCGGCCTTTCGCACCGCTTCCAGGAATTTGTAGCTGTCGGAGAATTGCTGGGCTGAGACGGGCGCGGCGATGGCGGTCAGCATCAGGGCGGCGAGGACGAACTTCTTCACGGGCAAACGTTCCTGTCGGGGGCGGTGGCTTGCGGATTACCGGCTAACAGATCATGGCTGGCGATGCCATGAACGATCGTCGTTTTCGCCGCTGGCTGGCGCCGCTGAGCCTCCTGGCCGCCCTCGCCGCCTGCAATGCCGCCCCTGCCGAAGCGCCGCCGCTGGAGGGCGCGCGGATTGGCGGGCCGTTCACGCTCACCGACCAGAACGGCCGCCCGTTCGGCGACAGCCAACTCGCCGGCAAGTGGCGGATCATGTATTTCGGCTACACCTTCTGTCCCGACGTCTGCCCCGTCGATATGGCCAACATCACCGCGGGGCTGAAGGCATTCGAAGCGAGCGACCCGGCGCGGGCGGCCAAGGTCGTGCCGGTGTTCGTCACCGTCGATCCGGAGCGGGACACGCCTGCCGCGCTCAAGCAGTTCGTCTCCAACTTCCACCCGCGCACCGTCGCGCTGACCGGCTCGCCCGAGGCGATCGCCGCGGTGGGCAAGGCATTCGCCATCTTTGCCGCGCGCAAGGAGGGGGTGACGCCGGGCGCGTACCTGATGGACCATAGCCGCCAGACCTATCTGATCGACGGCGCGGGCAAGCCGATCGCGCTCGTCCCCGCCGACGAGAGCGGAGAGAAGGTGGCGGAGACGCTGACCAAATGGGTGTCGTGACCGGCCGCTTCTGGGAGGATACGCCGCTCGACAAGCTCGACCGCTCTCAGTGGGAGGCGCTGTGCGACGGCTGCGGCAAGTGCTGCCTGCACAAGCTGGAGGACGAGGATACGGGCGAACTGGCTGCGACCAACGTGTCGTGCCGGCTGCTCGACCGCGAGACCGCACAGTGCAGCGACTATCGCAACCGCCGCGCCTATGTGCCCGATTGCGTGCGGCTGACGGCGCGGGCGGTGCTGAACGGCATCGCGTGGTTGCCGTCGACCTGTGCGTATCGACTGCGCGGCGAGGGGCTGCCATTGCCCGAATGGCATCACCTCGTCTGCGGCGACCCCGAGGCGGTGCACCGTGCCGGCGAGTCGGTGCGCGGCTGGACGGTCAGTGAGGACGATGCCGGCGATTTCGAGCATCACCTGATCGATCGCGAGTTGTGATCCCCGATATCGAGGTCGTCAGACACCCGCGCGCACGCCGCATGCGGCTGTCGGTCGATCCTGCAAGCGGCGCCGTGCGCCTGACCTTGCCCCCGCGCGCATCCAAGCGCGACGGCTTGGCCTGGGCGGCGGAGAAGGTCGCGTGGATCGAGGCGCAGCGAGCGCGATTGCCGCGCGCGGTGCCGTTCGTGCCGGGAGCGGTGATCCCGTTCGGTGATGAGGCGCTGACGCTCGACTGGCGGCAAGGGGCGGCACGGACGCCGTCACGCGACGGTGACCGACTTGTCGTGGGCGGTCCGCTTGAGGGTTTCCCAGGGCGCACCGAGCGTTGGCTGAAGCGCGAGGCGCTCGCACTGCTCACCGCGGAGACGATGGCGATCGCCGCTCGCGCAGGGGTGGCGGTCGAACGCGTCGGGATCGGCGATCCGCGGGCGCGCTGGGGGAGCTGCTCGTCGGACGGGACGATCCGGTATAGCTGGCGGTTGATCCTCGCGCCCGCCCATGTCCGCCGCTTCGTCGTCGCGCACGAGGTCGCGCATCGCCGCCACATGAATCACGGCGCGGCGTTCCATGCGCTGGAGGCCGAGCTGCTCGGCACCGACCCCCGACCGGCGATGGCATGGCTGCGCCGTCACGGCGCGGGCCTTCACTGGTTGGGGAAGTCGTCGTCCGGATCGGCCGGCGGCGGATAGCGGCGCGGATCGCCCTGCACGACGGGCGGCGGGCGGCGATACTCACGCGGCGGCGGCGCACGGCGGTCGCCCGGCTCTCGTCCCAGCGCCCGCTCGATCCATTCGCGGTCCAGCCGCTCGCCATTCTGCGCCTCGGGCGGCGCGGGCTCGTCGCCTTCCTCGCCCGGGATTACATAGTCGCCCTGCCCCGGCGGTGCCGGCTGACTCAGTGGATTGCCGTCGGGATCGACGAAGACGCCATTGTCGGGTTGGCCGTAATAGCTCTCCTCGTCAGGTTCGACCTGCCATTCGGGAAGCGTCACCTGCGTCTCGAACTGCTCGACGGGCCGCTTGGCGACGGCGGTCTTCATGAACTCGGCGAACGCCTGTGCCGGCGCACGGCCGCCCTGGAGGCCGGCGACGGGCTTGGCATCGTCGCGGCCCATCCACACCGCGGTGGTGATGCCGCTGGAGAAGCCGAAGAAATAGCCGTCCTTGTTCGACGTGGTCGTGCCCGTCTTGCCCGCGACGGGCCGACCGATCTGCGCCGCGCGGCCGCTGCCGATGGCGACGGCGGACTGGAGCAGGTCGGTCATCTGTGCGGCCACGAACGGTGCGACCAGGACACGCGAGGTATCGACCTCGTGATTGTAGATCACCTGGCCGTTTGTCGTGACGCGGGTGATGCCATAGGGGGTGACGGCCACGCCCTTGTTGGCGACGCTGGCCATCGCGCGCGCCATGTCGATCACGCGCACTTCGCTGCTGCCCAGCACCATCGCCGGCCGGGTGTTGACCGGCGTCGTGATGCCGAAGCGGCGCGCCATGTCGGCGACCGCGCCGAAGCCGACCTGCTGACCGAGCTTCGCCGCGACGGTGTTGATCGAATAAGAAAACGCCGAGCGCAGATCCATCGCGCCCGAGAAGCGGCCGGAATTGTTGCGCGGGCTCCAGCCGTTGATCGTCACCGGCTCGTCGACCACCTGGTCGTCGGGCTTGGCGCCCGCCTCCAGCGCGGCGAGATAGACGAACAGCTTGAACGCGGACCCCGGCTGACGCGCCGCCTGCGTTGCGCGATTGTAGTTCGAGCTGACATAATCCTTGCCGCCGACCATCGAGCGCACCGCGCCGTCGCGGTCGAGCGCCACCAGTGCGCCCTGCGCGCCGCCGGGCGCATGCGCGCGGATCGCGCGGTCGCCCGCCGCCTGCATCGACAGGTCGAGCGTCGTCCACACGTCGAGCGGCGCCTGCGTCTCGTCGATCAGCATCTCGAGCTGGGGGAGCGCCCAGTCGGTGAAGTAGCGGACGCTGTTCTGCTTGGGCTCGGGCGCGAGCTTGACCTGCGTCCGCTCGGCGCTGGCGGCTTCCGACGCACTGATCGCACCCGTCTCGACCATCAGGTCGAGAACGACGCCGGCGCGGTCGACCGCGGCCTCGGCGTCGGCGGTGGGCGAATAGCGGCTCGGCGCCTTGACCAGCCCGGCGACGACCGCCGCCTCGGACAGCGTCAGGTTGGAGGCGGGATGCTGGAAGAAGCGGCGAGAGGCGGCGTCGATGCCGTAGGCGCCGCCGCCGAAATAGACCTTGTTGAGGTAGAGCTCGAGGATCTGGTCCTTCGAGAATTTGCGCTCCATCGCGAGCGCCAGGATGATCTCGCGCAGCTTGCGCCCGAAATCATATTTGTTCGACAGGAAGACGGTGCGCGCGACCTGCTGCGTAATGGTCGACGCGCCCTGGAGCCGGCGCCCGGTGCCGCGCCGCTCGAACGCGTATTTGATCGAGCGGCCGATGCCGATCGGATCGACGCCCCAGTGCGAGCGGAAGCGGCGATCCTCGACCGACACCATCGCCTGGCGCATCACCAGCGGAATGTTCCGATAGGGAATCCACTCGCCATAGCTCGGCCCGAGCGACACGATCACCGTGCCGTCGGCGGCATGGACACGGATCATCTGGCCGTTGGGCGAGGACTTGAGCTGGTCGAAACTGGGAAGCGAGGCGCGCGCGGTATAGACCGCGATGACGAGCGCGAGCAGGCCGACCATGGCCGCGACCGCGCCGGAAATCGCCGTCCATTTGAGGATACGGCGCCAGCGCGGGACGGCGGGCTTGCGTGGCTTGGACGGGGGCATCGCCTGACGCGATTAGGCGGGCTGGTTCGGGTTCACAAGCGCCGCCTTGGACTGGCCCCGCTGTCAGTCGCCTGAACGCGGCCGGAAGTCGAGCGAGACCGAGTTCATGCAATAGCGAAGGCCCGTGGGCGGCGGCCCGTCGGGGAAGACATGGCCGAGATGCCCGTCGCACCGGGCGCAGCGCGTTTCGACGCGGCGCATGCCGTGGGTGCTGTCCTCGTGATCGGTGACCGCATCCTCGGTGACGGGGCGCGTGAAGCTCGGCCAGCCGGAGCCGGAATCATATTTGTCGTCGCTGTCGAACAACAGGTTGTCGCAGGCGGCGCAGTAATAGAGGCCGTCCGCCTTGTTGTCGTTGAGCGCGCCGGAGAAGGCCCGCTCGGTACCCGCCTCGCGAAGCACATGATACTGGACGGGGGTCAGGCGGTCGCGCCACTCGGCGTCGGTCAGGGTGAGCTTTTCCATGCGCCGAATGTGTGGCGTGCGTACCCCGACTTCAATCGCCGGCGCGATGCGCCCAATAGAGATTGGCGGGCGGGATGTTCCACCACTCGACGGAATGGTCGATCGCGTCGAAGCGCGGCGCCAGCAGCTCGGCGATCTTGGGCGCGAACTGGTAGACGAGGAACGCGCCGCCCGGCCGGATCACGCGCGCGGTCGCATCGGCGATCGCGTCGCCCACCCCCGCCGGCAGCGTCGAGAAGGGGAGGCCCGACAGCACATAGTCGGCGGCGGTGAAGCCGTGATCGGCGACGATCCGCTCGACATCGGCGGCCGAGCCATGGACCGCGCGCATGCGGTCGTCGCGGATCGTCTGGCGAAGATAGCGGACGAAATCGGCGTTGGTGTCGATTGCGATATAGACGGCGTCGGGCGCCATCTGGTCGAGGATCGCGCGGCTGAACGTGCCCACGCCCGGGCCATATTCGACGAACAGCTTGGTCGCGGACCAGTCGACGGGCGCCAGCATCCGGCGGACGAGCTTGGCAGAGGACGGGATGATCGACCCGACCATCGCCGGGTGCTTCAGAAAGCCCTTGAGAAACAGGCTCCAGGGCGAAGGCGTGCCGCGGACCGGGAGAGTGGCAGCCGGAGCGTCGGACGTCGTCGAAATGGGAGGCATCGGCTACTCGATCGTGAAAACGGCGCGACCATGGCGGGGCAAGCCCCTGTCGTAAAGTTGTAACGATCGCGTCGCGATTCCGGTTGCGTTCGGCGCATCGCATTTCCGCCGCCGGATCAGCGGGTAGCGAAGGGTGCTGTTCCGGACCTTCGCCGTGCGCCTGCGAAGACGGTGTGCCAGGTCACCTGTGGTTCCGGGTTCCCGCTTTCGCGAGCGCGCGGGGGTGTGTCATGCATGGCGCTCGAAAGGAGAAAGGTCATCGACCGGCTCGACCGCAATTTCATGCTGCTGTTCGCGGTGATGCTGGTGATCGCGGCGGGAAACACGGCGCTGCAATCGGTGCTGCCGGCGCTCGGACGGTCGCTGGGTGTCGCCGACACGGCGGTCGCGGCGGCATTCTCGGTATCGGCGCTGCTGTGGGTCGTGGCCGCGCCGTTCTGGGCCAACCGTTCGGACCGGCGCGGGCGCAAGGCGATGGTGATGCTGGGGATCGCCGGCTTCACCGCGTCGGTGACGCTTTGCGGCGTGTTCCTGATGGCGGGCATCAACGGCTGGCTATCGGCGGGAGCGGCGTTCGCGACCTTTGTCGGCGCGCGGATGATCTATGGCGGGCTGGGCGCGGCGGCGCCGCCCGCGGTCCAGGCGATCGTCGCCGGATTGACCGCGCGGGAGGACCGGACGCGGATGCTGGCGCTGCTGGGCTCGGCGTTCGGGCTGGGGACGATCATCGGTCCCGCGCTTGCGCCCTATCTGCTGCTCGGCAGCATCGGCGGGGTCGAGATCGGGCTTGCCGGGCCCGCGTTCGTGTTCGGCGCGATCGGGCTGGCGACGGCGATCGCGGCGGGGCGGATGCTGCCGGCGGACGGGCCGGGCGCCTATCCCGGGCATGGCGCGGTCCAGAGCTATCCGTCGGTCGGCGGCCAGGCGTCCGGCGCGGCGGTCACCGCCGCGACCGAGCCGGTGACGGAGCGGGTGGGCTATCTCGACGCCCGCGTTCGCGTGTGGATGATCGTGGGGCTGGTGATGGGCCATGCCCAAGCGATGATCGGCCAGACGATGGGCTTTCTCGTCATCGACCGGCTGGGGCTGCCCCCGGTGGAGGCGCTGGGGCCGACGGGGATCGTGCTGATGGTGGGGGCAGGGGCCGCGCTGCTGGTGCAATGGGGCCTGATCCCGATCCTCGATCTCAGCCCGGCGCGGCTGGTGCTCGTCGGTTGCGGCCTCGGCGCGGTCGGCTGCGCGGCGACGGCGAACGCGTCGAGCCTCTATGGCATCACCATGGGTTACGGCCTGGCGGCGATGGGGTCCGGGTTTCTGCGACCGGGCTTCACCGCCGGCGCATCGCTCTCGGTGGGTCCGGCGGCGCAAGGGTCGGTCGCGGGCAAGGTGACGTCGGTCAACGGCGCCGCCTTCATCCTCGGCCCGTCGATCGGCGTCGCCCTGTACGAGGCGTGGCGGCCGCTGCCCTATTGGCTCGCAGCCGCCGCGCTGCTGCTGCTGTTCGGCTATGCCTGGCGCGCGCTGGGGCCGGGCAGGGGGACCCGCCCGGCCTGAGCGTCGTCAGTCGCTGCCCTTGGGGCCACGCCCCTGGAGCATGCCCGGCGCGATGAAGCCGATCGGCTGCAACGCGACCGCATCCTGCTTCAGGCGCGAGGCCATCTGGGCATATTCCTGCTCCATCTCGACCGTGACGGTGGCGCGCGAGTCGGCGAGTGCCGCCTCGAAGTCACTCATCGTCACCTCGCCGGCCTCGAGCGAGCTTCGCAGCGCGAACAGGCCCGCGCGGCGCACCACGTCCTCCAAGTCGGCACCGGTGAAGCGCTCGGCCCGATCGGCGATCGAGGCGAGGTCGACGTCGCCGGCCAGCGGCATCTTCTGCGTCTGGATCTCCAGGATGCGCAGCCGCCCCTCGGCATTGGGGACCGAGACATAGACGAGCTCGTCGAACCGTCCCGGCCGCAGCAGCGCCGGGTCGATCAGGTTGGGCCGGTTGGTTGCGCCGATCACCACCACCGACTGGAGCTCCTCCAGCCCGTCCATCTCGGCCAGGATGGTGTTGACCACGCGTTCGGTCACCTGCGGCTCGCCCAGGCCGCCGCCGCGGGCGGGAACCAGGCTGTCGAGCTCGTCGATGAAGATGACGCAGGGTGCCACCTGACGTGCGCGCGCGAACAGCCGGGCGATCTGTTGCTCGCTCTCGCCATACCATTTGCTGAGCAGGTCGGACGACTTGGCGGCGATGAAGTTCGCCTGCGCCTCGCGCGCCACCGCCTTGGCGATCAGCGTCTTGCCCGTGCCCGGCGGGCCATAGAGCAGGAAGCCGCGCGCGGGGCGGATGCCCATGCGCTTGAACGCCATCGGCGCCTTCATCGGCAGCTCGACGCCTTCCTTCAGCCGCTGCTGCGCCTCGTCCAGGCCGCCGACGTCGCTCCAGCGCACCTGCGGCACCTGGACCATCACCTCGCGCATCGCGCTCGGCTGGACGCGCTTCAGCGCCTCGATGAAGTCGGACCGCATGACCGACAGCGTGTCGAGCACTTCGGCCGGGATCGTCTGCTCGGACAGGTTGAGGCGCGGCATGATCCGCCGGACCGCGTCGATCGCAGCCTCTCGCGCCAGCGCCGCAAGGTCGGCGCCGACGAAGCCATAGGTCGTGCGCGCCAGCTCATCCAGGTCGACATCCTCGGCGATCGGCATGCCGCGCGTGTGGATGCCCAGGATCTCGCGCCGCCCGCGCTCGTCGGGGACGCCGACGATGATCTCGCGGTCGAAGCGGCCCGGCCGGCGCAGCGCCTCGTCGATCGCCTCCGGCCGGTTGGTGGCGGCGATGACGACCAGGTTGGCGCGCGCCTCCAGCCCGTCCATCAGCGTCAGGAGCTGAGCGACCAGCCGCTTCTCTGCCTCGCCCTGGACGCGGTCGCGCTTGGGGGCGATCGAGTCGATCTCGTCGATGAAGACGATCGACGGGGCCGCACGCGTCGCTTCCTCGAACACCTCGCGCAGCCGCTTTTCCGACTCGCCGTATGCCGATCCCATGATCTCGGGACCGTTGATGAGGAAGAACTCGGCGTCCGATTCGTTGGCGACAGCGCGGGCGAGGCGGGTCTTGCCCGTGCCCGGCGGGCCGTGGAGCAGCACCCCCTTGGGCGGATCGACGCCCAGCCGCTGGAACAGCTCGGGATAGCGGAGCGGCAGCTCGACCATTTCGCGAAGCTGGTCGATCGTCTGATGCATGCCTCCGATATCGTCATAGGTGACATCGGCGCGGCGCGCGTCCTTGGGCTCCTCGTAATCGGGCCGCAGCTCGATCTCGGTATTCTCGTCGATATGGACGATGCCGCGCGGGCTCGTCGCGATCACGGCGAGACGGATCTCCTGGAGCGCATAGGCGGGCGCGCGAAGATGCTGCGCGACGCTGGCGGGGATGTTGGCGACACGCTGCTGGCCAACGGTCGAAACCGTATCGCCCTGCGTCAGCGGCCGACCGAGAAAGGTGCGCTTCAACGCCAGCGCGGAGCCTTGAAGCCGCAGATTCTGCGACGCGGGCGCGAACACGACGCGGGTCGCGGGCTTCGACTCGGCGGCGCGGATCTCGACGAAGTCGCCCGAGCCGACGCCGGCATTGGCGCGCTGAAGGCCGTCGATGCGGATGATCTCCAGTCCCTCGTCCTCCGGATATGGGAGGACGGTGCGGGCCGGGGTCGATCGCTTGCCGACGATCTCGATCACGTCGCCTTCGGTAATACCGAGCGCGCCCAGCATCGCGCGGGGAACATGCGCTACGCCGCGGCCGCTGTCCTCGGGTCGCGCATTGGCGACCTGCAACCTCCTGGAGCGGATTTCCTCGTCGGCCATGCAAACCCTCGCTGTCGTCGCCCTGTCGGGACCGAAGCGCGCGAGATAGGATCGGGTTGCAGAGAGCGCGAGAGGCTGATTGCGCTACCAAAAAAAAGGCCGACCCAAATGGGCCGGCCGTGAAAGGTTTAGGAGAGGATGCCTGAAAGGCACGCTCTATGTGCTGTGGTGCGTACTATTGTGCAAGTGCGAAAAGCCCGAAAGCAGTTGCAATTTACACAATCAGCTCCGCTTTGGTGCCAGCGTGTGACGGAAACGGTTTCCAAGCGCGATGATGCAGTGCAAAATGCAATTCGCACATGCGTCGGCTGCCGCCCCTTTCGGCCATCGAGGCCTTTGTCCAAGTTGCCCGCCTCGGCTCGATCAAGGCCGCGGCGGAAGAGCTCGCTTTGTCGTCGCCCGCGCTCAGCCGGCGCGTACAGGCGCTGGAGCGTTTTATGGGCAAGCCCCTGTTCGATCGCCGACACCAGGCGATCGTCCTCAATGCCGATGGCGAGCGGCTGCTGACGCAGATCGCGCCCGCGCTCGACGCGATGAGCGACGCGGTGGACGAGATGACGAGCGGGGGCGAGTTGCTGCGGCTGCGACTCGGGCTGCTGCCGCTCTACGCCTCGAAGCGGCTGATGCCGCGGCTGGGCGAGCTGAAGACCGCGCATCCCGAACTCCACCTCGACGTCGATACCCAGCCCAATCGGCAGGCGCGTCTCGGCGACTCGCTGGATGCGGCGATCGTGCTGGCGCGTGAGGTCGATCCGGCGCTCTATGCGCGGCGGCTGGATCGCAACCGCGTGTTCGTGATCGGCTCGCACGAGTTGCTGGAGGGCGACGCGCCGATCCTGCGGCCCGAGCAGATGCGGGGGCTGACCGCGCTCGTCCACCGCGACATGCCCGAGACCTTCATCGAGTGGCGGCGCGCGGTCGGCATGCCCGAGCTCGAGCCGCGGACGACCGACTATTTCGACTCGGGCCCGCTGATGCTCGAGGCGGCGGCGCAGGGCCTGGGCGTCGCGTTCATGCTGGAAATGCATTTCGAGGGCGCGCGCGACGATCGTCTCGTCCGCCTCTTCGATCCCGTCGACAGCGACTATAGCTATTGGTTCGTGTGCCGCCCGCGCGCGCTTCAGACGCGCCCGGTGCGGATCTTCCACGATTGGGTGCTCACGGTACTCAACCCGGAGCCTGCCGGACGGTAGGACGAAGGCGGGCGCCCAGGGACGCCCACCTTCGCGGTCGATCAGGCGGTGCGGGCCTTCAGGATCTTGCCCGGATTGCGCGGCGGCTCGCCCTTGGGCAGCGCGTCGACATGCTCCATGCCCTCGATGACCTCGCCCCAGACGGTGTACTGGCCGTCGAGGAAGGTGGCGTCGTCGAAGCAGATGAAGAACTGGCTGTTGGCCGAGTTGGGGTTCATCGTCCGCGCCATCGAGCAGACGCCGCGCACATGCGGCTCGCGGCTGAACTCGGCGGGAAGGTCGGGCAGGTCCGAACCGCTGGTGCCGGTGCCGGTCGGATCGCCGCCCTGCGCCATGAAGCCGTCGATCACGCGATGGAACACGACGCCGTCATAGAAGCCGTCGTTCGCCAGCGTGGCGATGCGCTCGACATGCGCTGGCGCAAGGTCGGGACGCAGGCGGATGGTCACGTCGCCGCCTTCCAGCGTCATGACGAGGGTTTGGGGCGTGTCGGCCATCGAAGAATCTCCTTGTTGTCGGCGCGCCACTAGCGGCGGCAGGGCGGGGAGGCAACGAACGGGCGGCCATTGCGGTTCTGTGCGCTGCGGCATAAGCCCGCCGCTTCATCCCTCAAGGGTCGGGAGGCGTGCATGACCAGCGAGACCGAGCTGCGCGAGCCCGAACCCGCCCGGACCGAGATCGAGACCGAAACCGACTTTGACGAGGATGACCGGCTGCGGCCGGACTTCGTCCGCGCGGTGCTCGACGCGGTCGAGGCCGGCGACTTCGAGGAAGCGCGCGCGCGCGTCGACCCGCTTCATCCCGCCGACATCGCCGACCTGATCGAGCTGACGCCGGCCGAGCAGCGCGCTGCGCTCGCCTCGGCGATCGCCGACCGCATCGACGGCGACGTGCTCGCCGAGATGAACGACTGGGTGCGCGACGAGCTGGTCGACGCGCTCGAGCCGCGCCAGATCGCCGACATCGCCGCCGAACTCGATACCGACGACGCCGTCGCGATCATCGAGGACCTCGATGTCGAGGACCAGCGCGAGGTGCTTCGCGCGCTCGACCCCGACGACCGCGCCGCGATCGAGGAAGCGCTCTCCTATCCCGAGGAGTCCGCCGGCCGCCTGATGCAGCGCGAGCTGATCGCGGTGCCCGAGCATTGGACGGTCGGCGACGTGCTCGACTATCTGCGCGCCGACGACCAGCTGACGACCGATTTCTGGGAAATCTTCGTCGTCGACCCCTCGCACCGGCCGGTCGGCACGTGCGAGCTGTCGTGGATCCTGCGCACGCCGCGCGTCGTCGCGATCACCGACGTGATGAAGCGCGAGCAGACGCTGATCCCCGTCGACATGGACCAGGAAGAAGTCGCACTCCGCTTCCAGAAATACGCGCTGATCTCGGCCGCGGTGGTCGACGGCAGCGGGCGGCTGGTCGGCATGGTGACGGTCGACGACATCGTCCACATCATCAGCCAGGAAGCCGGCGAGGACGCGCTGCTGCTGTCGGGCGCGGGCGAAGGCGACATCAACGAGCCGGTGCGCGACAGCTACAAGGCGCGCGTGCGCTGGCTGATCGCCAACCTTGCCACCGCATCGATCCCGGCGACGATCGTCTATCTGTTCGAGGGGACGATCGCCCAGATGGCCGTGCTCGCCGCGCTGATGCCGATCGTCGCGGGCGTCGGCGGCAATGCGGGGACGCAGACGCTGGCGGTCACCGTCCGCGCGCTCGCCACCAATCAGCTTACCCAGTCGAACACGATCCGCGCGATCCGTCGCGAGATCCTGATCGCCTTGCTCAACGGCCTGAGCGTCGCCGCGGCGGTGGGGATCGCCATCGCCGTCGCCGGATCGGCGCTCCCCGATCTTGGCGGATCGACGTTGCCCGTGGTGATCGCCGCGGCGATGCTGACCAATATCCTGATCGCGGGCCTGGCCGGCGTGCTGGTGCCGGTGACGCTCGAACGCTTCGGCCAGGACCCGGCGGTCGCATCGTCGGTGTTCGTGACGATGGTGACCGATTCGATGGGGTTCCTCGCCTTTCTCGGCCTGGCGACGGTCAGCGGCCTAGTGGGTTGATCGCAGCACCCTTGCCGACCACATCGGCGAGGCAATGCCCGTCCACATCACCAAGGTCGCCTACGGCGCCGACAGCCTCGACGATATCCGCCAGTGGTTCGCCGGGCGCGCCGCGCCGATCGTCACGACCCGCTACCTCCCCAAGCGGCACGAGGAGATTGCGGGGCAGGGATCGCTGTTCTGGATCCACAAGCACGCGCTGGTCGCGCGGTCGCCGATCCTGGGCTTCGGCGAGGCCGACAATGGCCGCATCGCGATCCACATCGATCCTGCGCTGATCCTCGTCCAGGCGCGGCCCCGACGCGCGCATCAGGGCTGGCGGTATCTGGAGGTGGCCGACGCGCCGCTCGATCTGGGCGAAGCCGGCGCGGCGATCGCATCGATGCCGCCGCGGATGATCGGTGAACTGAGCGCGCTTGCGCTACTTTGATGCGAGCGCGGTGAGCGCTTCGCCCTCGACGCGCTGGATCGTCCACTCGTCCATGCCGACCGCGCCCATCGAGCGGTAGAAATCGATCGCCGGCTGGTTCCAGTCGAGCACCGACCATTCGAACCGCGCGCAGCCCCGCTGGACGGCGATCTGCGCGAGATGGATCAGCAGCGCGCGGCCGACCCCATGCCCGCGAGCGGCGGGGGTGACGTAGAGGTCCTCCAAATAGAGACCGCGCTGGCCCTTCCATGTCGAGAAATTGTGGAACCAGAGCGCGAAGCCGACCGGCTCGCCGCCCCGTTCGGCGATCACCGCCTCCGCCGCGGGCGGATCGGCGAACAGGGCGGCGGCGAAGCTTTCGGGTGTCGCCTCGACCGCATCGGGCTCGCGCTCGAACGCGGCGAGTTCGCTGACGAAGCGGTGGATGAGGGCGGCGTCTTTGGGGCGGGCAGGGCGGATCAGCGTCATGGCAGCGCCGCCTCTGCCATCGGCACGGCGCGGCGGCCAGTCACCGCCCACAGACAGCCGCCGATGATGAGCACCGCGCCCGCCAGCGTCCACACCGACAGCGACTCGCCGAACACGATGAAACCGAGGATCGAGGCCCAGATGAAGGCGGTATATTCGCTCGGTGCCAGCACGCTTGCGGGCGCATGGGCATAGGCCCAGCCGAGCAGCGCCAGCGACACGACCGCCAGGCACGCCGCGCCGACGATCTCGACCCAGCGTCCCTCCGGCCAGTCGGCCAGCCACGGCGCACCGATCGCATAGACCGCCGCGACGATCAGCGACTGGAAGAAGGCGATCTCGCCCGGGCCGGTGAGCTGCGACTGGCGGCGCATCAGGATGATGTTGACCGCATAGCAGAGCGCCGAGGCGAGCACCGCGACCGCGCCGCGAAACGCGTCCGGCCCCATCTCCGCATTCGCCTGACCCGCCAGGATCACGAGCACGCCGGCAAAGGCGATGAGCGAGGCAAGGATCGTCCGCCGCCCGATCGTCTCCCCCAGCAGCCATGCGGCGAGGAACAGCGAGAGGAGCGGGGCGATGTGGCTGAGCGCGATCGCCTGCGCCATCGGCACGCGCGCTAGGCCCCAGAAGAACAGCCACGACATGACCGTGGTGATGACGCCGCGGGCGAGATGGAGCCTGATCCCCGCTCGGCTGAGCGGCGGGCGAGGGCGTGCGAAATAGGGTACGCCGCTCAGCACCACGCCGACGACGTTGCGCCAGAACAGCGCGGTATAGGCGCCGATGCCCAGCACCAGCCCCTTCATGATCGCATCCATGCCCGAGAACACCGCGATCCCGGCGACCGCGGCGGCAAAGGCGAGCGCTGGCGAGACCGCGCGGTTCAACGGATCTGCACGATCTCGACGGCCAGGCCGAGCGATGACCATGCGCGATCCGCGGTAAGAACGGGGAGGCGGAGGCGCTGAGCGAGTGCAAGACAGGCCCGGTCACCCAGCGACGCACCGACTCGCTTGGTCGTCAGCCGGAGACGCGCGGCCTCGATCGCGTCGGCATGTGCGAAGGGCATGATCTGCATTTCCAGGCGCGCTAATCCGCTGGCGGTCTGATCGACATCAAATCCCTGATCGACAGCTCGCGACAGAACCTCGCCGAGATTGACCGACGAAACGAAGGCGCCGGTCATCACAGGCAGCACACGCTCCCTTCCAGGCTCGTCGAGGAGCACGGCAAGGATCGCCGAAGCGTCCAGGACGACACTCATTCCTCGCCCCAGTTCGCGCGGCGCTCCGTCAGGAACTTGTCGACACTGTCGCCGGCGTCGACGAGCGGCCGAAACAGCGTTTGAACTTCGCGGACAACCTGCTCGTACGTCTTGACCGTGATCGCGCCTGTCTCATCGCGTTCGATGACTAGTCGATCGCCATCCTTGATGCCAAGCTCACGGCGAAGCTCGGCCGGGATGACGATCTTACCGCCTGCAATCACCTTGGCATGATAGGTCATGGTCGCGTCTCCAGGACCCGAGCCGTACCACAGGACCTTACTCGGCAGCCACCTTCGTCGCTGCTTCGTTCGCTTCAAGCTCCGCCGCCTTGGCTTCGACCAGGCGGACGATGTGGTCGATCATGTCGGCATCCTCGACCGTGTGGTCGGTGACGCCCGAAAGATAGACCATGTGCTTGCCCGCGCCGCCGCCGGTCAGTCCGATGTCGGTCTCCCGCGCCTCGCCCGGGCCGTTGACGACGCAGCCGAGCACCGAAAGGCTCATCGGCGTGCGGATGTGCTGGAGGCGTTCCTCCAGCGTCTGGACAGTGCGGATCACGTCGAAGCCCTGGCGCGCGCAGGACGGGCAGGAGACGACGCGGACACCGCGGTTGCGGATGCCGAGCGCCTTCAGGATCTCGAAGCCGACGCGCACTTCCTCCTCGGGCTCGGCCGAGAGGCTGACGCGGATCGTGTCGCCGATGCCGAACCAGAGCAGGCTGCCGATACCGATCGACGACTTGACCGTGCCGCCGATCAGTCCGCCCGCCTCGGTGATGCCGAGATGGAGCGGGCAGTCGGTGGCCTCCGCCAGCCCCTGATAAGCGGCGACGGCGAGGAACACGTCCGACGCCTTCACCGCGACCTTGTACTCGTGGAAATCATGGTCCTGGAGCAGCTTGATATGGTCGAGCGCGCTTTCGACCAGCGCCTCGGGACAGGGTTCGCCGTACTTCTCGAGCAGGTCGCGCTCCAGGCTACCGGCGTTGACGCCGATGCGGATCGCGCAGCCATTGGCCTTGGCGGCACGGACCACCTCGGCGACGCGTTCGGACGAGCCGATATTGCCGGGATTGATGCGCAGGCACGCCGCGCCCGCATCCGCCGCCTCCAGCGCGCGCTTGTAGTGGAAGTGGATGTCGGCGACGAGCGGCACGCGCGACGCGCGGACAATCTTGCCGAGCGCCGCGGTCGATTCGACGTCGGGGCAGCTGACCCTGATGATGTCGGCGCCCGCTTCCTCGCAGCGGCGAATTTGCGAGATCGTCGCGCCCGCGTCGCTGGTCGGCGTGTTGGTCATCGTCTGCACCGTCACGGGCGCATCGCCGCCGACGGGGACGGAGCCCACCATGATCTGGCGGCTCTGGCGGCGATGGATATCGCGCCACGGTCGGATCGACATTGATTGTCTCGCTAAGCTTTCGGTTACGCGGGGCCGATATAGCCGGTGCCATGCCCGCGCGAAAGGCGCCGGGCGAGGTCGGGATCGCACGCGTGCAAATGGCGACAGGTTCGAACGTCCGTGCGGGCCGGCATTACGGCCTCGACTGGCTGCGCATCGCGGCGTTCGCGCTCCTGATCCTCTACCATATCGGTATGGTG
Source organism: Sphingomonas sp. Y38-1Y (assembly GCF_032391395.1). NCBI lineage: Bacteria > Pseudomonadati > Pseudomonadota > Alphaproteobacteria > Sphingomonadales > Sphingomonadaceae > Sphingomonas > Sphingomonas sp. Y38-1Y. The sequence goes on along the minus strand of NZ_CP135916.1, from coordinate 353,852 downwards.
TTCGCGCCGTGGCACTGGGTGATCGACACCCAGCGCAGCTATCCCGAACTGATCCCGCCGATGGCGCTCTTGACGCCGTGGCGCCTGTCGCTGCTGTTCGCGGTGTCGGGCTATGCCAGCCGGATGCTGTTCGTCCGATCGGTTAGCGACACCGCGTTTGCGCGATCGCGCAACCTGCGCCTGCTCGTCCCGCTCGCCTTCGGCATGGTCGTGCTGGTGCCGATCGAGATGTACATCCAGGTCGCCACGCGCGGCTATCCGCACGGCTATTGGACGTTCTGGACGCGCGATTACTGGCGGATCGGCCAATTCTATGGCCGCGAGTTCCCGAGCTGGGAGCATCTGTGGTTCGTCGTCTATCTGTGGGCGTACACGATGGTGACGATCGCGCTGTCGCGGCTGGGTCGCTTGCCGGGCGTTCGTGTGGCGACATGGCTGGGCGAGGAGCTGCGCCTGTTGTGGGCGCCGATCCTGCTGATGGGCTTCTTCCGGCTCGGCATGCTGTTCGTGATCCCGGAGAAGCAGGGCCTGTTCACCGACTGGCCGGGCCATGTCGTCTATTATCCGATGTTCCTGTTCGGCTTCACGCTCGCCGCGCAGCCGCGGCTGTGGGATGCGATCGAGCGGCACTGGAAGCTCGCCGCGCTCGCGTCGGCGCTGAGCGGCGCGATCATCGTGGCGGCCGAGATGACGTGGCAGGGCGACGCGGTTCCGCCACACTGGGCGATGGCGGCGCTGCGCGGCGCGGACGTCGCGATGGGCTGGACGATGACGCTCGTCCTGTTCCGCCTGGCGGAGCGCTTCTGGAACCGCGACCATCGCTGGCGGCGGACGCTGGGGGAGGCGGTGTTCCCCTTCTACCTGATCCACCACGCGGCGATCGTGTTCTTCGCGTGGGAGACGCTGCCGCTCGGCCTCGATCCCTGGATCGAGTTCGCGATCCTGCTGGGCGCCACCGCGGCAACGTGCGCGATCTTTTATCTGGTGGGATCGCGCATCCGCTGGCTACGCCCGCTGATCGGCTTGCGCGCGGTCGAGCCCGCTCAGCCGCCGACGCGCTCGATATCCGCGCCGACCGCCTGAAGCTTCTCCTCCAGCCGCTCGTAGCCGCGGTCGAGGTGATAGATGCGGTTGACGGTGGTCTCGCCGCTGGCGGCGAGGCCGGCGATGATGAGGCTCATCGACGCACGAAGGTCGGTCGCCATCACCTGTGCGCCCGCCAGCGCGGTGACGCCGCGCACCACCGCCGAGCGTCCGTGCACCTGGATGTCGGCACCCATGCGGGCGAGCTCCGGCACGTGCATGTAGCGGTTCTCGAAGATCGTCTCGGTCAGCACGCTCGACCCGTTCGCCTGGGTCAGCATCGCCATGAACTGCGCCTGCATGTCGGTAGCGAAGCCCGGATAGGGCGCGGTCGACAGCGTCAGCGGCCCCAAGCCGTTCGGCGCGGCGATCCGGATGGCGTCGCGCTTTTCCTCGACGGTCACGCCCGCCTCGATCAGCGCGCCGAGCGTCGCGCGCATGTCGCCCGCCTCCGCGCCGACCAATTCCAGGTCGCCGCCGGTGATCGCCGCCGCACAGGCATAGCTGCCTGCCTCGATCCGGTCGGGCATCACGCGATAGGTCGCGCCGTGCAGGCGATCGACCCCCTCGATCGTCAGCGTCTCGGTGCCGATACCGGTGATGTGCGCACCCATCGCCAGCAGGCAGTTGCACAGGTCGACGATCTCGGGCTCGCGCGCGGCATTGTCGAGCACCGAGGTGCCCTTCGCCAGTACCGCCGCCATCACCGCATTCTCGGTCGCGCCCACCGACACGATGGGGAAGGAATAGCGGCCGCCGGGCAGCCGTCCGCCGGGCGCGACCGCCTTCACGTATCCGGCCGCGAGTTCGATCTCCGCGCCGAGCGCTTCCAGCGCCTTGAGGTGGAGGTCGATCGGCCGGTTACCGATCGCGCAGCCGCCGGGAAGCGACACCGTCGCCTCGCCCGCGCGCGCGACCAGTGGGCCGAGCACCAGGATCGACGCGCGCATCTTGCGCACGATGTCATAGGGCGCGGTGGTGCTCGTCAGCCGCTGCGCGCGCATCGTCATGACGCGTCCGAAGTCGCCGGGATGCGCGCCCTCGACCATCGTCGACACGCCGAGCTCGTTGAGCAGGTGGCCGAAGCCGTCGACATCGGCCAGGCGCGGCAGGTTGCGGAGCGTCAGCGGCTCGTCGGTGAGCAGCGCGCAGGGCATCAGCGTCAGCGCGGCGTTCTTCGCGCCCGAGACGGGGATGCGGCCGACGAGGCGATTGCCGCCGCGAATGAGGATATGGTCCATCGCGCGCTTCTAGGATCGCGGGCGCCCGCCCGCAACGGGGTCGCTCGCCAGCGCAGGCATCCGCCAAAATACAGGCTTTTGGGCCGATTTGATCGACTTTAATGCGCCGCTCCCCACCCACTGCTTTCAAGCGGAACAAACGGGGGGGACTAAAGCGTGCCCGGCAGTTGTTTCGCCGATATCCTTAGCGAGCATATTCACTTGACCCCGGGGGAGCGCGAAACGCTCGACCGGCTGGAGGATCGCACGCGTACGATCAAGCGCGGAGGCATCCTTCGCCGCAGCAACGACCAGACGGGCGAGCTGTTCATCCTGCGCACCGGGCTGATGATGACCTATGTGCTGCTGGACGATGGCAGCCGGCAGATCCTGCGCTTCCACTTTCCGGGCGACATGCTGGGGATGTCGGGGCTCGTCTATCCCGAGGCGCCGGAGACGATCTGTGCGGTGGCCGAAAGCGTCGTCTGTCCGTTCGATCGCAGCGCACTGGCATTACTGATCGAGACGCATCCGCGGCTCGCGTCGATGATCCTGGCCTATGCGCAGATCGAGCGCGTGTCGCTGACCGATCGGCTGGCGGCATTGGGCCGCACATCGGCCAAGGCGCGGGTGGGGGCGCTGCTGCTCGACTGGCGCAGCCGGTTGCGCGCCGCCGACAAGTCGATCGAGGACAGCTTCGCGCTCAGCCTGACGCAGGAGGAGGTCGGCGATGCCACCGGGCTGACGGCGGTCCACGTCAACCGGATGCTTCGCCAGCTGGAGGAAGAGGGCCTGATCGCGCGCGAGGGCCAGCGCGTGACGATCCGCGACGAACGCGCGCTGACGGCGGCGACCAACTATGTCGACCGTTATCGGCGGCTCGACCTGGGATGGCTTCCGCAGGGGCGATAGCGGCACCTATCCGTTCGTCCTGAGCCTGTCGAAGGACGTGCGGCAAGCGATGCGCTCGTGACACGTCCTTCGACAAGCTCAGGACGAACGGTTGAGGACGGGCGTTCAGCCCCGCGCGAGCACCCGGTCAGCCACGAACGGGTTGCTGCGCCGCTCCTCGCCGAAGCGGCTGGGCTCGCCGTGACCGGGCAGGAACAGCGTGTCGTCGCCCATCGGCCACAGCTTGGTGACGATCGCGTCGATAAGCGCATCGTGATCGCCGAGCGGGAAGTCGGTGCGGCCGATCGATCCCTTGAACAGCACGTCGCCGACGATCGCGAGCTTGGAGGCTGCGTGGTGGAAGACGACATGGCCGGGCGTGTGGCCCGGGCAATGCCAGACCGATAGCGTCAGGTCGCCGACGGTGACGCTCTCGCCCTCGACCAGCCAGCGATCGGGTTCGAACACCACGCCGCGGATGCCGTAATTGCGACCATCCTCGTCCAGCCGCGCGATCCAGAAGCGGTCGGCCTCGTGCGGCCCCTCGATCGGAACGCCGAGCTTGTCGGCCAGCGGCTTGGCCTCGCCGCAATGATCGATATGGCCGTGGGTGAGCAGGATCTTCTCGACCGTCACCCCGGCCTGCTCGATCGCGCTCTCGATCCGCGCCAGGTCGCCGCCGGGATCGACCACTGCCGCCTTCATCGTCGCGGTGCACCAGAACAGGGTGCAGTTCTGCTGGAGCGGCGTGACGGGAATGATCGTGGCGCGAAGCGGGGGCTGGGTCATCCTGGCGGCATAGGCGCTCGGAAGCGTCCGGACAACGAGGCTTGCCGCGCCGCGACTCGCGCGGCAGTGCTGACGCGATGGCGCTCACCGCACCTTTCGTCCTGCTCGACGACGCGCGCGAAGGCGGCGCGGGGGCGCGGCTGTTCCGCGACCCGCGCAGCGTCCTGATCGCGCGCACGGTCGGCGAGGTGGCGGGCGTGCTGGACGGCGTGCGCGCGGGGCTGGCCGAGGGACTGCATGCGGCGGGGTTCCTCGCCTATGGCGCGGGCGCGGCGTTCGAGGCGCGGGCCCCCGTTTCGCCGTCCGATCCGCTGGCGTGGTTCGGACTGTTCGAGCGGGTCGAGGCGTTCGATCCGGCGGATCTGCCCGATCCGCGGGCGGCGTGGATCGGCGAGGCGGAGCCGGCCATCGACTTCGCGACCTATGCCGCGCGGCTGGACGCGGTCCTCGCGCTGATCCGGGCGGGTGACATCTATCAGGCGAACCTGACCTTTCCGGCGACGGTGCGGATCGTCGGCGATCCGCTCGCCGCCTATGCGCGGCTGCGCGCGGCGTCGGGGGCGGGCTGGGGCGGGGTGGTCGCGACGGGCGAGGCGACGCACCTGTCGCTGTCGCCGGAGCTGTTCTTCACGCTGACCGGCGGCCGTTTGACCGCGCGGCCGATGAAGGGCACCGCGCCGCGCGAGGCAGACGCGCAGGCCGACGATGCCGCGGCAACCGCGCTCGCCGCCGACCCCAAGCAGCGCGCCGAGAATCTCATGATCGTCGATCTGATGCGCAACGACCTGTCGCGCGTCGCGGTAGCGGGCAGCGTGCGCGTGCCGGCTTTGTTCGAGGTCGAGCGCTATCCCACGGTCCACCAAATGACATCGACGGTGGAAGCCGCGCTCTCGCCCGGCCGCGATGCCGTCGACGTCCTGGCGGCACTGTTCCCCTGCGGGTCGATCACCGGCGCGCCGAAGCTGCGCGCGATGCAGGCGATCGCCGAGATCGAGGGGCGCGGGCGCGGGCTCTACACCGGCGCGATCGGAACTCTGTCGCCCGGCGGCGATGCCGCCTTCAACGTCGCGATCCGCACGCTGACGCTGCCGACGGGCGCGGATCGCGCGGAATTGGGGCTGGGCTCGGGGATCGTAGCCGATTCGAACGCCCCCGACGAATGGGCCGAGTGCCTGGCCAAGGGCGCGTTCCTGACTCGCGGCGCGCGCGCGTTCGACCTCATTGAGACGATGCGCTTCGACCCGCACGAGGGCGTGCTGCTGCTCGAGCGGCATCTCGAGCGGATGCGCGCGAGCGCGGCGACGTTCGGCTTCCCCTTCGATCGCCATGCCGCGCGCAACGAGCTTCAGGCCGCGACCTTTCGCCTGCGCGAGGGCGCGCGGGTGCGGCTGCTCTTGTCGCCGACCGGCGCGTTGGCGATCGAGACCGCGCCGCTGCCGCCGCCGTTCGCCGAGCCGCTGCGGGTGGCGGTCGTGCCGCTTCCGGTGGCGACGAGCAACTTCCGCCTTCGCCACAAGACCAGCGACCGGCGCTTTTACGACGCGGCGCGGCGGGCGGGCGGGACGGACGAAGTCGTGTTCGTCGATCCTGATGGGTTCCTGACCGAGGGCAGCTTCACCAACCTGTTCGTCGAGCGTGACGGCGCGCTGCTGACGCCGCCCGCCGCGCGCGGACTGCTGCCGGGGGTGCTGCGCGCCGAGCTGCTGGCGAGCGGACGCGCGATCGAGGCCGATCTGCGCGCCGACGATCTCAGTGACCGCCTGTTGATCGGTAACGCGCTTCGCGGACTGGTTTCGGCGGTTATTGTTGCGGCGCCGCACCGCGCGGGACTATAGGCGCGCCGCGCGCAACGGGCGCGCGACTTGTCGAAAGCCCTGATCCATGACGCCCTCGACTGCGCTCGGCCGCATCCAGCCCTCCGCCACGCTCGCGATGACGACGCGCACGCTGGAGCTGAAGGCCAAGGGCGTCGACGTGATCGGCCTGGGCGCGGGCGAGCCCGATTTCGACACGCCCGACTTCGTCAAGGAAGCCGCGATCCAGGCGATCCGCGACGGCAAGACCAAATACACCAATGTCGACGGCACGGCCGAGCTCAAGCAGGCGATCGCCGCCAAGTTCGCGCGCGACAACGGCCTGACGTACGAGGCCAACCAGATCACCGTGAACGTCGGCGGCAAGCACACGCTGTTCAACGCGCTGGTCGCGACGATCGACCCGGGCGACGAGGTGATCGTGCCGGCGCCCTATTGGGTGAGCTATCCCGACATCGTCCAGTTCGCGGGCGGCACGCCGGTGTTCGTCGCGGCGGGGTCGGACCAGAACTACAAGGTGACGCCCGACCAGATCGAGGCGGCGATCACGCAGAAGACCAAGTGGCTGATCCTCAACTCGCCGTCGAACCCCACGGGCGCCGCCTATACCGCGGACGAGCTTCGCGCGATCGGTCAGGTGCTCGACCGGCATCCGCACGTCTGGATCATGGCGGACGATATGTACGAGCATATCACCTATGACGGGTTCGAGTTCGCGACCATCGCTGAGGTGTGTCCGACGCTGTTCGAGCGCACGCTGACGGTGAACGGCTGTTCCAAGGCCTATTCGATGACTGGCTGGCGCATCGGCTTCGCCGCCGGGGCTCCCTGGCTCATCAAGGCGATGGCCAAGCTCCAGTCGCAGTCGACGTCGAACCCGTGCTCGATCGCGCAGGCGGCGGCGGTGGCGGCGCTCAATGGTCCGCAGGACTTCCTGGCCGAGCGCGCGGCGGCGTTCCAGAAGCGCCGCGACCTGGTCGTCGGGATGCTCAATGCGATGCCGGGCGTCACCTGTCCGACGCCGGAGGGCGCCTTCTACGTCTATCCCGACCTGTCGGGCGTGATCGGGCGGACGACGCCGAAGGGCGAGCTGCTGGACAGCGACGAGAAGATCGTCGGCTATCTGCTCGACGAGGCGCGGGTGGCGGCGGTGCATGGCGCCGCCTTCGGCCTCTCGCCGGCGCTGCGCATCAGCTATGCCACCAGCGACGAGCTGCTGCGCAAGGCGTGCGAGCGGATGGGCGAGGCGCTGGCCGCCTGCCGCTGAACGGCTGCCGCAAACCAGACTGAAAGATGAACGGGCGGTCCACCGTCCGTTCAACCCGACTCATTACAAACGGGCCGGTGAGTGCGGGGAACCGCGACTCAGTGGGTTCACGGGCGGACGCCGCCCCCGGCCAAAGGGACTGAGATGACGAACAAGATCCGCGCCGGCTTCCTCCGGCACTTCCTTTCCGGCTTCGCGCTCGGCGCGGTGGCGCTGGTCGGCTTTCAGGCGAGCCAGCCCGACGACAAGCCGATGTATCCGCCGGTGACGCAGACCGCGTCGCTCAGCTGACCCGCGACCCCTCGACCGCCCGCCGCGCCCATTTGAACAGCGGCGGTTCGGCCGGGGCGTCCTTTGGCCGCACCTGGTCCCGGATCGCCTCTGCAAAGAGGTTGAGTTCATTGTCGTCGAGCGGCCGTGCGTCGCGCACCGCCTCGACGAGCAGTGGATGGAAGATGGTCACGGTCAACGGTCCCCGAAACGCAATCACTGGCCCCGCCACCTAAACGCACTTGGCGACAGCCGCGTTGCATCCACGGTCGCGAATGGACGCTTTTCGTTTCCGGTCCGACGCACCATCTTGGCGTGACGGACAGGAGAGTCGAGATGAAGCGGATGTTGGCGATCGGCCTGGGTGCGGCCGCGGTTGCGGGTGCGGCGCTGATGGCGGCACCGGGTCATGCGGAGAAAGCGGTGCCGGTCCCGGCGCCCGCTGTCGATGTACCGGCGGCCAAGGGCCGCGCCGTCGCGGTGCTGGCGGGTGGCTGCTTCTGGGGCATGGAAGCGGTGTTCGAGCAGGTGAAGGGCGTCGTCGACGTGACCAGCGGCTATGCCGGCGGCGACGCGGGCACCGCCAATTACGGCGCCGTGTCGACCGAGCGGACGCGCCATGCCGAGGCGATCCGCATCGTCTATGACCCGAGCGTCGTCAGCTATGGCCGGCTGCTCCAGCTCTATTTCTCGGTTGCGCACGATCCGACGCAGCTCAACCGGCAGGGTCCGGACAGCGGCCCCAGCTATCGATCGGCGATCTTCCCGCAGTCCAAGCAGCAGGCGGCGGTCGCTCAGCGCTATCTGGCGCAGCTCGGCAAGGCCAATCTCTATGGCAAGCCGATCGTGACGCGGATCGAGAGCGGCAAGTTCTACCCGGCGGAGGCGCAGCATCAGGATTTCGCACGCCGCAACCCGCGCCATCCGTACATCGTCCGTTGGGACGCGCCCAAGGTTGCGGCATTGAAGGCGGCCTATCCGCGGCTGGTCCGGGGCTGAAGGCAACTTTCCTGGCCGCAACGCGTCATGGCCTTCGAATATCGGAGGACGGACATGAACGAGAATATCGTCGAAGGGACCATCCGCGAGATCGGCGGCAAGGCCAAGCAGACGCTGGGATCGGCAGTCGAGGACCGGTCGATCGAGGCCGAAGGCGCCGCGGATGCCGCCGAGGGTCGGACGCAGAAGTCGATCGGCCACTTCCAGGCGGCGATCGAGGAAACGCTGGAGCCCGCGATCGACTTCGCGCGCCGCCAGCCGCTTGCGGCGCTGGGGATTGCGGCGGCCGCTGGCGCCGCGCTGTTCGCGGCGTTCGGGCGCAAGCCGGAGTAACTCGGCCCTTTCCGACCGTACGTGCTGAGCTTGGAATAGCTCGGCACGGACGGAATTACCCCAACCCCGTTCGTCCTGAGTAGCCATTGAGCTCGTCGAAATGGCGTATCGAAGGACAGGTGCTTCGATACGCGACCTCGACTTCGCTCGGCCGCTACTCAGCACGAACGGGGTGGGAACGGTGCCACTACTTGGCGTCCAGGTTCATCGCGATCGAGATGCGCTCGCGCGTGCCGCCGTGCGGGCGGACGCCGTGGCGGAGCCAGGCGGGGAAGACGATGAGGTCGCCGGCCTTGGTGACGATGCGCTTGTCGGGCGATTGCGGCTGGCCGTCGCTGCCGATCATGCGGAAGCCTGCCATCCGCGCCTGCGGTAGCGGGAAGCGCGGGTCCTCCAGATAGAGTTCGCCGCCGCCAGCCTCTCCGGCATCGCCCATGTCGACATAGAAGACCGCGGCCCACAGCACGCCGGGATGGGCGTGGCTCATGTTGAGCGCGCCGGGCGGCGAGACGTTCGCCCACATGCGCAGGCTCCACTCGATCTCGGCCGGATCGCGGCCGTCGAAGTGGGAGAGGCGCCTGGCGAGCCGGATCGCGAGGTCGGCGACGCGTGCCGCCGCCTCGCCGCCCCAGTCGAGCATGTCGGTCGCCGAGTGCCAGCCGCCGACATTGGATCGATCGAGGCCGGCATGCGCCGCGCGCCGCTCGCGCACCGCGGCGGCGAGCGCGGCGCAGGTTTCCGCAGGCTCCGTCACCTGCGCATGCAGTGCCGGCGTGTCGAACAGGCCGAGCAGCGCCGCGCGGGCCTTGAGCTCGCCGGCGCCGCTCACGCGATCAGTCCTCGCGGCCGGGAACGTCGTGGTTCATCGGCTCTTCGCCCTTCGCCTTCTCGGCGTTGTAGCGCTCGATCGCCTCCATCGTCACGCGGCGCGCCTCGTCGCGATCGCCCCAGGTGCCGATGCGCACCCACTTCTTCTTCTCCAGGTCCTTGTAGTGGGTGAAGAAGTGCTCGATCTGCTCGAAGACGATCTCGGGCAGATCCTCCTTGCCGTCGACCTTGGTGTAGTAGGGGAAGGTCGAGTCGACGGGGACGCAGACCAGCTTCTCGTCGCCGCCGGCCTCGTCCTCCAGGTTGAGGACCGCGATCGGGCGCGCGCGCACGACGCAACCGGGGATGAACGGGCTGCGCGCCACGACCAGCGCGTCGAGCGGGTCGCCATCGGGGCTCAGCGTATGCGGCACGAAGCCGTAGTTCGCCGGATAGCGCATCGGCGTGTGCAGGATGCGATCGACGAACAGCGCGCCCGACGCCTTGTCGAACTCGTACTTGACGGGCTCACCGCCGGTCGGGACTTCGATGATGACGTTGAGATCGTCGGGCGGCGACTTGCCGACGGGCACCTTGTCGATGCGCATGGTCCAAAACTCCCTGAAGAATGCTGGGCGATGCGCATAGGCCTTTGGTGCGGCGCGTCAATGTTGCGCCGCACCAGTGTCCTTCTTTTACTTGGCGCTGAGCAACCGATCGAGCCCGCCGTCGCCCGTCCCAATCTTCTCGGCGCGCGGATAGCGGTTGCCGCCGCGATAATCGATCACCGCCTCGCGGTACGTGTCGTCATGCTTGAGGAGGAGCTTGATCGGCGCCTGGCCGCCCTTGTTGGCGGTGATCGCGGTACGCAGGACGTCGGGCTTGTACGCCTGTCCATTGACCGAGACGATCGTCGTGTTGATGTCGATGTTCTTCTCGAACGCCGGCCCGTCCCAGCGGACGGCGCTGACCGCGCCTTCCTTGCCGATGCTAAGCCCCAGCGAATAGAAGAAGTCGGCATTGCCCTCCTTCTCGGTGCTCTTGAGATAGGGCGACTGCTCCTCGGTATAGACGATGCGGTAGCCGTTCTTCTCGAACCCGGCGACCGGTGCGCGCTTGTTCACCTGATAGACGCGCTCGTTGAGGAAGGTGCGCCAGTCGTAGGGCTGGATGCCCTCCATCGTCTTTACCACGTCGTCCAGGTTGTAGGTCAGCACGCCCCAATCGCCATCGCGCATGCCGAAGAAGGCGCGGGCGAAATCGTCCATCGACTTGGCGCCGCCCGACAGCTCGCGCAGCTTTGAATCGGCCTCCAGCCAGATCAGCAGCCCTTCGTTGTAATAATCCTCGCTGCGCTGATAGCTGACCCAGCCCTTCGGTCGGCGGGCCGAGATGATCGGGTCGTTGGTCGTGTCGATCATCGGACGCCAGTCGCGGCCGGGCCGGTTGTCGAGGCTGGCCCAGATCGCCGCCATCATGTCGAGCGTGTCCTGCTTGGAGACGAGGCCCGAGCGCGCCTGGAGCACATAGCCCCAGAACTGCGTCTGCCCCTCATACACCCACAGCATCGAATTGCGCATCGGCGTGCGGAAATCGGGCGTCCACAGGTCGGCGCCGCGGCGGAACTTGCCATCCCAGCTGTGCGTGAATTCGTGCGGCAGCAGATTGCGGCGGCCCGGGCCGTCGTTCCACTTGGTGAAATAGCCCGAGGGAACGCCGTTTTCCGAGCTGCGATGATGCTCCAGGCCGATGCCGCCCATCTGGTCGGTGATCGCGAACAGGAACTCGTAGCGGTCGTAATGCTGCGCGCCGAACAGCTTCACCGCCTGTTCGACGAGGCGCTGGTGCGCGGCGACCTGCTCGGGCGTCGCCTCAAGCTCTTCGGGCTTGTCGGCGAAGACGTTGAGGTCGACGCGGTCGCTGAGCTTGAACTCGCGGTAATAACGGCCGGCGAACACGGGCGAGTCCTGCAGCGTCTCGTAGCTCGTCTGCTGATAGGCATAGGTCGCGCCGGTGCGCGTCGAGGGCAGCCCCGACGCCGCGGTCCAGCCCGCCGGATACTTCACGTTCGCCTGGATCGGGATGCGGCGCGTGTAATAGCCAGCGGGATAGAGGCTGACCGCTTCCCATTGCAGGTTGAGCATGTTGGGCGCGACCATGATGCGGCCCTGGTCGGGCTTGGTCGCCGACAGGAACTGGAAGCTCGCCTCGACCGAACGGACCCCCTCCGGCACGTCGATGTGGAAGGCATAGACGTCGACGGGATCGCGCTTCCACGGCAGCACGCGATTGCCCGCGCGGATCGTGAGGCCGGCCAGCTTCTCGATCTGGCCGCGCGGCGCGTGGTTGCCGGGCAGCCAGGCGGGCATCAACAGCGTCATGCGGCCTGCCTGTGCGACGGGGATCGTCTCCTTCACGCGCCAGATCGCGCGATCGACGTCGGTCGCGTCGACGTCCAGGCGGATGACGCCCGGATAGTCGACGTCGCGCGGGGCGGGGATCGTCTCCTCGAACGGCAGCGGCTGGGGCATGGAATTGCCCTGCTGCGCGAGCGCGGCGGCGGACGAAGCGAGCAGGAGCGCGGCAAACGCAAGGCGACGAGTCATGGATGCCTTTCGGGATGACGGGAGAATGGGCGCAATAAAGACCCGTCTCGCCGCAGCATCAAGGCCGTTTCGCTTGATATCGTCACATCGGCGACCGATCGTCTTCACGCGGCGCTTACCATTTCCGGGCTAGAGCGCACGGCCATGTATCACGACACGCGCCTTGCCGCCCGCGCGGCCGATCCGCGGCCCCGTTCGGCGGTGTCGACCGGCTGCGGTCTGGTGGGGCTCGCCGGCCTCTTGACCTGGACGACGATCGCCAAGCTCTATGGCATGGACGGGCCGTTTTCGGCCCTGACCAATCTCGTCGCCTGTGCGGTGCCGATGGTGCTCTGGGCGATCTTCGTCGACAAGGTTCATCGCCACGCGTCGACCGGCCTCGATTGGTCGAACCCCAAGCCGTGGCGCGAGACGTTCGAGATCAGCCTGACGCGGCTCGCCGGCCTGTGGCTGACCTGGGGTGCGATCGGCCTCATCTACTTCAGCGTGCGCGTCTATCATGAGGGGATGTTCGGCTTTGCGATGGCGTGCTTCCAGGCGGCGGCACCATGGCTGTTCGCGCTGTCTATCCCGTACATCTTCCTGATCGACCGGGTGACGGTCGAGCCCAGGGACGGCACCTGGCATTTCGGTGCCTGGGTGATGGGGCTGGACGAGCCGATCGACCGCACCGCGATCGCGCACCATGCGCGCGCGTGGGCGGTGAAGGGCTTCTTCATGGCGTTCATGCTGGCGATCGTGCCCGGCGGCTTCGGCGCCTTCATCCGCGGCGACATGGGGCAAGTGCTGTCGAGCCCGACGGCACTCGCCATGTGGCTCATCACCTTCATGTTCATGATCGACGTGGCGTTCGCGACGGTCGGCTATGTGCTGACGATCAAGCCGCTCGACGCGCATATCCGCACGGCCAATCCGTTCGCGGCGGCGTGGATGGCGGCGCTGATCTGCTATCCGCCGTTCATCCTGATGGGTGACGGGGGGCCGCTCGACTATCATCAGGGCACGCAGGGACCGGACGGTTGGGCGGTCTGGTTCGCCGGGCATCCGGTGCTGCTGGCGGTCTGGGGCGCGGCGCTGGTCGGACTGACGGGCATCTATGCCTGGGCGACGATGGCGTTTGGGTTCCGGTTCTCGAACCTGACGCACCGCGGCATCCTAACGCACGGACCCTACGCCTTCTCGCGGCACCCTGCGTACCTGTCGAAGAATCTGTTCTGGTGGCTGGCGGTGCTGCCGATGCTGCCGGCGGGTGGCGACTGGCAGGACGGGGTGCGCAACACGCTGCTAATGGGGGTGGTCAGCGGGGTCTATTACTGGCGGGCCAAGACCGAGGAGCGGCACCTGGGGCTCGACCCGGCGTATCAGGCGTATAGCGCGTGGATGGCGCGGAACGGGGCGGTGCCGCGGTTCTTTGCGTGGTTGGGAGGCGCCAAGCGTCCCCAAAATCCCAATCCCGTTCATGCTGAGTAGCGACCGAGTAGCCGCATAGCGGCGTATCGAGGCGCGTATCGAAGCACGGTTTCGAGCATCAACCTCCTTCGATACGCCGCCTCGATACGCGCTTCGCGCTACTCGGCGGCTACTCAGGACGAACGGTGGGTGATTAGAACCGATTCTCCCGGTAGATGCCGGTCGCATCGCCGTCCCACTGCGCGTGGTAGCGCTCCAGCAGCCGCTCGGCGGGCACCTTGCCCGACCGGACGATCTCGTGGAGCGGTTCGAGGAAGCCCGTTTCGTCGTCGCCCGAGCCGTTGCGCCGCGCGCGCGCGGCGAGCCCGCGATGGGCAATGGCGAGCACGTCCTTAGCGATGTCGCGCAGCTTGCCGCCGCCGGGCAGCGGCGCGTCGAGCGCCAGGCGCGGGACGTCGTTGCGAAGCGATTCCCGCTCTTCCATCGACCAGCCCTTGACCAGGTTCCAGGCGGCGTCGAGCGCGCCCTGGTCGTAGAGGAGGCCGACCCAGAAGGCGGGCAGCGCACAGATGCGGCCCCACGGCCCACCATCGGCGCCGCGCATCTCCAGGAACGTCTTGAGCCGCACCTCGGGGAAGGCGGTCGACAGATGGTCGGCCCAGTCGTCGACCGTCGGCTTCTCGCCCGGCAGCACCGACAGCTCGCCGCGCAGGAAGTCGCGGAAGCTCAGCCCGGAGGCGTCGATGTAACGACCCTGACGATAGACGAAGTACATCGGCACATCGAGCGCGTAGTCGGCATAGCGCTCGTAGCCGAAGCCCTCGTCGAACACGAAGGGCAGCATGCCCGTGCGGTGCGGGTCGGTGTCGGACCAGATGTGGCTGCGATAGGAGAGCATCCCGTTCGGATGCCCCTCCGTCAGCGGCGAATTGGCAAACAAAGCGGTCGCGAGCGGCTGGAGCGCGAGGCCGACGCGGAACTTCTGCACCATGTCGGCTTCGCTCGAATAGTCGAGATTGACCTGGATGGTGCAGGTGCGCAGCATCATGTCGAGGCCCATCGACCCCACCCGCGGCATGTGCCGCAGCATGATCGCATAGCGGCCCTTGGGCATGATCGGCAGCTCGGCGCGGGTCTTGTCCGGCCACATGCCGAGCCCGAGGAAACCGAGGCCCAGCTTCTCGCCGACAGCCTTCACCTGTTCGAGGTGACGCCCCGTCTCGGCGCAGGTCTGGTGCAGGTTTTCGAGCGGCGCGCCCGACAGTTCGAGCTGGCCCGCGGGCTCCAGGCTGACGGTCCCGTCGGGTCCGGCAAGCGCGATGACGGTCCCACCCTCTTCGACCGGCGTCCAGCCATAGGGGGTGAGCGCCATCAACAGGTCGCGGATGCCGCCTGGCTCGTCATAGCTCGGCGCGCGGAAATCGTCGGTGCGATAGACGAACTTCTCGTGCTCGGTGCCGATCCGCCAGCGTGCCGCGGGCTTTTCGCCGCCGGCGAAATAGTCGATCAGCTGCGACCGATCCTCGATCACCGGGGCGTCGGTCGCCGATGCCGTCTTCGTGCTCATGGCGGGCCTCTACGCGCGCGCGAATGGCGACGCTAGCGCGATTTGGCGCCCGCCATTTCGAGGACGACGTCCCATTCGGCCGGCGTCACGCGGCCGACCGACAGGCGCGAATATTTGACGAGCTCCATCTCGGCGAGCCGCGGCTCGGCCTTGACCGCCTTCAGCGTGACGGGGTTCGGCAGCGGCTCGACCGGGCGGCACTCGACCGAGACCCAATTGCCTTCCTCGCCATCCTTCTTCGCCTCCCGCGCGATCTCCATGATGCCGACGATCTGGAGGCCGATGTTGCTGTGATAGAAGAAGGCGCGGTCGCCGACCTTCATCTCGCGAAGATTGCGCGCGGCGGTGTGGTTGCGCACGCCATCCCACTCGGTCCTGCCGTCGCGGACGAGGTCGTCCCAGCCAAACACGTCGGGTTCGGACTTCATCAGCCACAGCGCCACGGACAACATCCTTTTTCGTTCATGTAGTTAAACTGCGGCTGAACGCGCGGTTCGCCGCAAGTTCAGCGCGACTCGCATATGGCGTTGCTATCGTCGCCACGATGCGTGCGTTCAACCCCACGGATCCTGCGCGACCGACAGAGGAGGCTTGTTCCATGAGTATCATGACCAAGGCGACGCTAGGACTGGTCGCCGGCGCAACGATGCTGACCGCGGCGGCACCCGCCGAGGCGCAGTGGCGGCGTTATCATCGCGACCGCGGCGGCGATGCGGCGGCGGCGGCGATCATCGGCGGCGTGGCCGGACTGGCGATCGGATCGGCGCTTGCCAACGATCGCTATCGCGACCGTTATTATGATCGCGGCTATTACGACCGCGGTTATTATAATGGCGGCTATTATGACGGTGGCTATTACGGCCCGCGCTATCGCGGCGGCTGGAACGGCTATTACGCGCAGCCGCGCCGCTTCTATCGCCAGCGCTGTTTCACCCGCTGGCAGTACGACCCGTATATCGGCCGCCGCGTGCGCGTCCGCTATTGCTGAGCGAGGGGCGGCGGCGCGATCCGCCGCCCTCTTTCGTTTGGCGGCGCGGGGCGGTACAGGCGCGGCATGACCGATACGCCCCCCGATCGCCTGTCGATCCAGCCCAAGAGCCCTCATTTCGACCAGTCCGCGCTGGAGCGCGGGGTCGGCATCCGCTTCAAGGGCAATGAGCGCACCGACGTCGAGGAATATTCGATCTCGGAAGGCTGGATCCGCGTGCAGGTCGGCCGCAAGACCGATCGCCACGGCAATCCGCTGACGATCAAGCTAACCGGTCCGGTCGAAGCGTGGTTCCAGGACGGCGGCAAGGCGGACGAGGCGGCCGAGGCCGTAGATCAGCCCGCCGAAGACTGAGCCGCGACAGCGCGTTCGATCCAGTCGACGGCAAAGCCGGTAATGTCGGCGGCGTCGTAGAGCGACGACGGGGCGTCGCCGACCGATCCTTCCGCGATCCTGCCACCACGGCGATAGTCGGCGGCGATCTCGTCGAAATAGAGGTCGCTAAAGCCGGCGACGATCGCCTCGGTCGACTCATATTCCTCGCACCAGCGCCAGTCGGTGGCGCCGCTGGTCCCGCGGAACGGCACTTCCTGGCGAAAGCGACGCTTGCCCGGCACGTCGGCGAGATGCTCGGCATGGTGGAGCAATGTCATGCTGTGCGCGGGTGCGCCGACCAGCAGCACCCTGCCGCCCGCCTCGACCAGCTTGGCGAGCGGCGAACCCTCGCCATAGCCGTAGTCGAGCGCCTGTCCCTCGGTCAGCCAGTCCGCCCGCGCGCCGATCGCCGCGACCGAGCAGCCCGGATTGCCGCTGCGCCGCTCGCCCGGCGTCGTCCGCACGAACTCGGCAAAGGCGCCATTCTCCCGGATCGCGCGCGAGCGAGCGGGATCGAAGGGCGGGATGCGGTCGCGCCACTCGTCCGGCACGCGCCCGTCTTCGCCGACCAGATGTACCAGATACGGGGCCTCCCAATCGGTCGCGGCAACGAGCGTGCCCGAGGGGCCGATCACCATCCGGATCGCCTCGATCAGCGTGTCGGGCCCGTTGATGAGCGGTCCGACGCTGCGCATCCCCGCATGCGCCATGACGGTGTCGCCGGCATCCAGACCGAGTGCGTGGAGGTCGGACGCGAGATCGTCGGCGCTGCGCATCAAGCTGATCCGGTTGGGGAGAGCGAAAACCTCTCCTGCAATGGGAGGGCGACCGCGGGCGTAGCCGGCGGTGGAGGGGTGTCGTGGGCTGCGAGGATAACGCGACTCACGGACCTACCCCTCCGTCAGGCCTGCGGCCTGCCACCTCCCCTTCCCGGGGAGGAGTTGGTTAGTGGACGAAGCGCGCCACCACGTCGCGATAGCTGCGGCTGACCTTCACCTGCGCGCCCGAATCGAGGACGAGGAAGCATTCGCCGTTGGTGTGGGGCTTCACCTGGCGGACGAGGTCAAGATTGACGATCGTCGACCGGTGGACGCGCTGGAAACGGCGCGGGTCGAGGCGCTTTTCCAGATCCTTCATCGTCTCGCGCAGGATCAGCGTGTTGTCGCCGGTATAGATGCACATGTAATCGCCCGCGGCATCGATCCGCTCGATCGAATCGACGTCGACGCGGAAGATCTGGCCGCGATCCTTGATGTTGATGAGCTTCTCGAAGCGGTTGGAGGCGAGTTCGCCGCCGGTGCCGCCGTCGCCGATCTGGTCGACCGCGTCGGGCGCGACTTCGGCCAGCACTTCCTTCAGCTTCTCGACTTCCTCGACGCCGCGCTTTTCGGTGAGGCGCTGGCGAACGCGGTCGAGCGTGTCGGCGAGCCGCGCTTCCTCGACCGGCTTCATCAGATAGTCGACCGCCTGCGCCTCGAACGCGCGGATGGCGTGGTCGGAATAGGCGGTGACGAAGACGAACAGCGGCGGTTCGACTTCCATCAGCCCCTGAACGACGGAAAAGCCGTCGAAGCCGGGCATCTGCACGTCGAGAAAGACGAGGTCGGGCTTGTGGGTCTTGATCGAACGGATCGCCTCGCGACCGTTCATGCACTTGTCGATGATCTCGACGTCCTCGTGCGCCTGGAGCCTCAACTCAAGGCCCTGAATGGCCAGCGGCTCGTCGTCGACAAGGATGGTACGGATGGTCATGCTGCCTCGCGTCTGGGTTCCTCGACCTGGAACGGTATTTCGATTTCAACGCGGAAGCCGCCGCCGGGGTTCGCCCCCGTGTCGAAGCGGTGCTCCGCGCCATAAGCCTGTGCCAGCCGGTCGCGAATATTGGCCAGGCCCACGCCGGTTGAAAGGCTTGGCCGAGATTTGCCCTGCATCAACCCCGGACCGCTGTCCGTCACGGCGATCTGCACCCGATCCCCGGCGAGCCGTGCCGAAACCGCGATCTCTGCCCCCTCCTCGAGCGGCGTCACCGCATATTTGATCGCGTTCTCGACCAGCGGCTGGAGGAGCAAAGAGGGCAGGCGTGCCCGCTCGACGCGCGCATCGACGTCGAACACCGGGCGCAACCGCGTCTCGAACCGCATCTTCTCGATCTCGAGATAGAGCTTCAGCGTCTCGATCTCCTGTGCCAGCGTGACGTGCGCGGTCGGCTCGTTTGCCAGCGTGTAACGCAGGAACGAGGACAAGCGGCTGAGCATCACGTTGGCGCGCTCGGTCTGCTTCAGCAGCACCAGCGTCGAGATCGAGTTGAGCGTGTTGAACAGGAAATGAGGGTTGAGCTGATAACGCAGCATCGCCAGCTGCGCGGAGGATGCCTGAAGCTCCAACGCCTGCATCTGGTCGATCTGGTCCTCGACGATAAGATACCAGTTGATGCCGAAATAGAGCGCGGTCCAGCCGGCGAGCACGGTAAAGTTGAGGAACACCGTCGCGAGCACGAGGTTGACGGTGATCCCCGGCGTCGCCGAGCGAATGAACGAAAAGGTGAAGGCGTCGAGCACGGCATAGATCACCGTCGCCGCGGCCAGCGTCGCCACCACCGCCAGGATGCCGGTGATCCGCGGCAGCCGGCGATAATAGCCGTACAGCGTCGAAAGGAGCAGCGTCAGGCAATAGCCGACGATCGATTCGATGATGATCGGGATGACGTTGTCGAGGCTGGGGTTGTTCGAGACACCCGACACCATGCGCAGGATCAGATAGCCCGACCAGCCCGCTGCTTGGAGCATCCAGAAGGCGCGGCTCTTCTGTTCGAAGAAGGGGCGGGAAAGGATCGCGGCACTCGCCATGGGGCACGTCCTGTAGCGACTCGGTTCACGAAGGGCAAAAGCCGGACGGCAAAAGGGGCCGCCGTTCGCGTGGAACGGCGGCCCCCAGAGGCATTCGGATCAGGCGCGGATCAGAACTTGAAGCGCGCACCCAGCCGGATGAAGTAGAGCGAACGACGGCTCTCGATCGTCGCCTCGTTCGGCGCCTGCGCCTGGCTGTAGCGGTACTGGACGCAGGGCTGCGTCGGCGCGCTCGCCACCTGCGCCGCGGTCGGCGTGGTGCCGGTGGCGACCGGCGTGGTCAGGCACTGCACCTGCACGACGTCCTCCAGGTACGGGAAGATGACCTGGCGGAAGCCACCCCAATCCTTGTTGAGGAGGTTGGGGAGATTCTCGATGTCGGCGAAGACGGAGAAGCGCGACTTGCCGATGAACGTCGGGATCTCCTGCTCAACGTGCAGGTCGAGACGCGTATAGGCGCGCGACCGGGCGATGTTGCGCGGGGCGATCTGACCGCGGAAGTTCTTGAGCTTCGAGTTCTCGATCACGCCCTCGAGCGCGGCCTGGGTGTCGGCGCTGTCGTAGCTGACGATCGAGTCGGTACCCGATTGCGGCACGTAGAGCAGGTGACGGTCGTCGCGGCCGGTCAGGCCGAACACCGCGCTGCGCTGCGCGTTCCCGAGGTCCGCCATCGTGAAGCTGTACGGACGGCCCGCCTGGGTCTCGCCAAACAGCTGGAAGATGGTGCGGTAGTCGCCGAAGAACGCGCGATCCAGACCGACGCCATACTTGAACGACCACGAAACCTGGTCGTTGGCGGTGCCGTACGCGGCCTGGTTGGCCAGGAACGCGCCGTTGCCGTAGTTCGAACCCGCAGTCGACGAGGTCGCCGGCGTCTCGTCCTTCACGTCCTGCAGCGAGTAGGCAAAGTTCAGGTTGATGCCGTTGTCGAACACCTTGTCGACGCGGACGACACCGACATGGCTGCGGCCGTTGTTGCCGTTGTACAGGATGATGTCGGTGTTGGTCGAATTGTTGGTGTTCGGGAACGCGTTGTAGCGCGGCCGGCCGTCGGGCAGCGTGCCGATCTGGACCGAGCGGGCGTCGGTGAACAGGATCGAGTCGCGCGTGCGGCTGAAGTAATAGTCAGCCCCGAAGCGCCAGCCCGAGCCCAGGAAGAAGTCCTTGGGCGTCCAGTCGACCGACAGCGTCGCCTTGTGCGCTGAGGGGATCTTGTAGTCCGGCCCGAGCGCATTGACGTTGGCGGTGTTCACCGCGGCGACGTTCTGGTTCAGCAGCGTCTGGAGCTGCCCCGGCAGCGTATTGCCTTGGACGTTGTTGAGCAGCGCGGCGCCCACGACCGGGTCGAGGAACGCGTTGTTGACGGTGAAGCCCGTCGCCGTGCGGCGCACGGTGATCGAGTTGTTGCCGACGCCCGAATTCTGGAAGCTGTTAGCCAGATAGACGTCGGGCGTGCCGCCGCCGAAGATGCCGTAGCCGCCGCGCAGCTTGACGTCGTCGATCGGCTCCCAGTTGAAGCCGACGCGCGGCTGGAACAGGAACTGGCCCTTCAGCGTGTTGCGGTTCGAGAAGCCGTAGCGGTTGGTGAAGGTCGGGTTGAGCGCCGGCAGGTCGCGCTGGCCCCACAGGTCGCCGCGAACACCGAAGTTGATGTTCAGGCGATCGCTGACGCGCCAGTCGTCCTGGATGCCGAAGCTCCACTGCGAATATTTGAAGTCCGCGGCGGTGTCGTTCGGGTTGCCCGACAGCGCGTTGGCATAGACGAGCTCGTTCGCGCGGCGGTTCTGGAAGTCGTCGAGCGAGTCGAAGTAATAGTTCCCCAGCGTGTTCTGGAAGAACAGGTTGAAGATGCGCACCTCGTTATACTCGGCGAGCAGGCGCAGATTGTGGTTGTTCAGGTTGATGCGCGCGAGCAGCGATCCGCCATAGGTGTCGGTGTAGAACACGTTCGACTGGGTCGAGTTCTCGACACCGAGCGCCAGGTTCGGGTTGTTCTGGCCGCACGAGGTCAGCGTGTCGCCCGCGACGCCGTTGCCGTTGGTGACGGCGTCGGTGCAGACGCGGAACTGGGCAAAGCCACCCTCGCCGAGCGGCGGACGACCGCGCTCATAGCTCTTGTAGAGAAAGCGGGCCTCGGTCGAGAAGACGTCGGTCCATTCCGAGTTAAGCTGGGCGATACCGGCGCGCAGCAGCTCCGAGCCGCCATATCCGTTCGACGACAGGCCGAGGCTCGGCGACGCGAAGCCCGAGTTGACGTTGCCGGCGATCTGCTGGTTGTCATAGGCGTTGATGTACGAGAGCGTGAAGCGCTGGCCGTCGGTGACGTTCCAGGTGATCTTGCCCACGATCTTCTCGTCGACGTCGTTCGACGTCGTCAGGATGTCGCCCGCTTCGTAGTTGTAGACGCTGCTCGCCAGGTTCTGGACGCTGGTGATCAGGCCACGCGTCAGGCCGGGGATCTGCGTGCCCGCGCCTTCGGCGACGAGACCGTTGGGCAGCGGGTTGCCCTGCTTGGTGCGCTCGGCCGAGATCATGAAGAACAGCTTGTCCTTGATGATCGGACCCGACAGCGTCGCGCCATAGCTTTCCGACTTGAAGTCGAAATTGGTGTCGACGCAGCAGCCGATGCGCTCGCCGGTCAGGCCGTCGGTGTTCTGCGAATAGAAGCCGTTGCCGTGGAACTCGTTTGTGCCCGACAGCAGCACCGCGTCGACCGCGCCGCCCAGGAAGTTGCCCTGACGGATGTCATACGGCGCGACCGAGACCGAGAACTGCGAGATCGAGTCGATCGGCACCGGACCG